>CANREI010000070.1 GCA_947629595.1 uncultured Alphaproteobacteria bacterium
AAGTGCATTTATCATATAAAAACAAATTGTTTCTGTCAAGTAAATTTTTGTCGGAAGGCTTTAAAAATGTTTTTTTTGTACCGATTTTAAAAAAAATCTTTGAAATTTTTGAAAAGATGGTTTATGATAACGAAAAAGGAGTTTAAAAATGAAAGCAAAAAAAGAAACTTTATCAAAATCGGCGCAAGTGAAGGCGGCTCAAACGAAATCGGCTCAATTAAAAACAGCCGCGACGCCGAAGAAATCGGCTTATCAGGTGCCGAGCGAAAATCATGTCGATACATCGTGGAAGCGCTATTTGTTGCCCTCTATTCATCCGCAAGGGTGGCCTATTTTAGGGGGAATGCTGATTGTTTTTTGCGTGATGGGTTTGTTAACCGATGAATGGAGTTGGATAGTCGGCTTGCCGATGCTTGTTTTTTCCTATTATTTCTTTCGCAACCCCACGCGGGAAACGCCGCAAAATCCGAATTTAATCATTGCCCCGGCCGACGGACTTGTCAGCAATATTAAATATGTTGTTCCGCCGAAAGAATTATCGCTCGGAAAAGAGCCGCTGTTGCGAATCAGCATTTTTATGAGCGTGTTCAGCGTTCATGTCAATCGGGCACCCGTGAGCGGAACGGTTGATGCGTTGTTTTATCGCCCGGGCAAGTTTGTGAGTGTGGCCGATAAAGACAGCGAGGATAACGAGCGCCAGGAAATTTGTATGATTGCCGAAAACAAAAAACGCATCGGTTTTGTGCAGATTGCGGGGTTAATCGCGCGGCGGATTTATTGTCCGTTGCAAATCGGCGATCAATTGAAAGCCGGTCAGATTTTCGGTATGATTCGATTTGGCAGTCGGTTAGATGTTTTCTTGCCGAAGGGTGTTGAGCCGAAGGTTTTGCTCGGGCAGGTTTGCGTGGCGGGTGAAACCGTTTTGGCGGATATGAGTGAATAGCGGGATTATAAAATGTCTGAAAAAGAAATTAACATTCGTCCGTTGTTTCCCAATGCCGTTACCATGACGGCGTTGGCCTTCGGTGTGTCTTCCGTTAATATGGCTTTTTGGGGGCATTGGACGATTGCCGTGATTTTTATTGCTTTATCCGGTGTTTTCGATTTTCTGGACGGAAAAGTTGCACGGTTACTGAATGTTTCGTCTCGTTTCGGTGCGGAATTGGATTCGTTATCCGATTTTGTGAGTTTCGGTGTGGCACCGGCGTTTTTAATGTATTTATGGACAATGGATGCCGAAACGAGAATCAGCGTTTTGCAACATCAGGCGGGGCGCAGTGAAGCCATCGGCATTTATTGGGTATTGGTTTTGTTTGTGGCTATGTGTTGTGCCACGCGGTTAGCGCGATTTAATTCGTTACTGGATACAAAGCAACCGACCTATTGGAAGCATTTTTTTATGGGTGTACCGGCACCGGCGGGCGCTTATTTAACAATTTTACCGCTTATTTTTTGGCTGGCAACCGATATTGAGTTGTTTCGGCACCCGTTGTTTGCCGGTGCGTTTTTAATTTTAAGCGGCGTAATGATGGCCAGCAAAATTCCCACGCTTTGTTTAAAGCATTTACACATTCCGGCCGATTATTCGTCGCTGTTGCTTATTATCACCATTTTTGTTTTGGCGGGATTGGTTTCCGTGCCGTGGATTACATTGAGCATGTTGGGTATTTGTTACCTGATTTCCATTCCCATCGGAATCGGGTGGTTTTTAAAATTAAAAAAGAGAGAAAAGGGAGGAAAGCATGTTTAAAAAATTTTTATGCGGCGTTTTGTTTTTCGGGTGTTTGCCCGTGGCTGCGCAAACGGTTGATTCGGGGGCAAATCAAGTGAATGCGCCTGCCGCGCCGACGCAAGAGGCAACGGCAGTCGATAACTCCGGCGATGATTCGCGCGTAACGGAAGCGCTTCAAAAGGCGTTGGAAAAAGATCCGAATTTAGGGCCTTATGAAACAAAGCTGATTTATCGGCAAATGTTAAAAAGTAAAAACGAACAAAATGATAAAACGCAAACCTTGAAGCAAATGGCCGATACGTTTAAATATGATGAAAGTCAATTGCAACAGGCGGCGGCATTGTATGAAGATAATCAAAAGCCGGTTGATTATCAATTGCCCGATAATAAAGACGGTTCGTTTGTGTCGTCCATTGATGCCAATCCGGCGCAGGCTTTAAACAGTTTGGCTGTTTCGGCACCGATAAATCAAGCCTTTTTACCGCAACATTTGAAAAAGAAAGCACCGGAGGAGGGGGCGTATGCAACGGCAACGTATCCCAAAGCACAATCGCAGCAGCCGCAAGCACAACAAGCCGTGCCGACGGTAGCAGCCAACAATAATCGGCCTGTTCAATCGGTACGGAATATTTCTTTGCGCCCGACAAGCGGTACGCCTGCGGCAACGCCGAAAAAACGGTTGGGTGTGAAGTCTTATGCGTTTAATCCCGAAAACTTCTATTAAAAAATGAAAAAAGTGAAGTGTGCGTTTTTTGAAAAGGCACCGAGCATTATTTTGGTGCGCCCGCAGTTGGCTGAAAATATGGGAATGGTGGCGCGTGCCATGATGAATTGTGCGCTGTCTGATTTACGGCTTGTGTCGCCGCGGGATTCTCATTTATCGGAAAAAGCGCTGGCGGCGTCATCGGGTGCGCAGGAAATTTTGGAAAAAGCGGTTGTTTATTCTTCCTTGTCGGAGGCTGTTGCCGATTGTCAGCTTGTTTTTGCCACAACGGCGCGTCCGCGTGATATGACAAAGCCTGTTTTATCGCCCGTGAAAGCCGTTGAACGTTTATGGCAGGCAGAAAATCAGGGGCAGAAAACGGCGGTGTTATTCGGTGCCGAGCGAACAGGGCTTGAAAATGAGGAAATTGTGTGTGCTGACGGAATTATTGAAATTCCTTTAAATCCGGCGCATTGTTCGTTAAATTTATCGCAGGCGGTGTTGTTAATCGGGTATGAATGGTTTCAAAAACGGCATTTCAGTGATTGTTCGCATTATGAAACGGGCGGTTCCGCTTTGGCAAACAAGGCGGAAGTCGATGCGTTTTTAACGCATTTGGAAAAAGAACTGCGTTTAAGGGGCTATTTTCGGTTTCAAGACAAAGAAGAGCGAATGAAAAACAATTTGCGAAACATTTTTACGCGTTTACCGCTCACGCATTCGGAAATGAAAACCCTGCACGGCGTTATTACCGATTTGGTGCGTCCGCTGAAATAATATTGACTCTGCAATTCGGGTGAATCTGATTATTTTCCCTTTCATCATGAAATGCTTTATTCACGACATAACGCCCGATCAACTTCTCTTGAACTATATTTTGAATGAGATAGATCTCGACCGCCGCTCATTAAATCCATCCCTCTGTAATAATATCCTTCGCGAAACCAAAGCCATAAATAAGATGTATAATTTTCATCGTCGGTGTACATTTTTCTGAATTGTTTGATTGATGGCGGAACATTATTAATGCCGGGATTTGCATCTGTTGCCGTGCAGTGATTTCCGTTGTTGACAGGTTCACTGTTATAACATTGCCACTCAATATCACGATAAGCAGCCATAAAAGAGGGTCCGTCTGCCGTTCCGACACAGCCTTCATCGCTTTGTTTGGCTCGTGCCGCACAGAAACGACAGCTGGTCCACCAACTCATTTGTTTGTTGGAACCGTAAAAATTGATATTTTGTATGACTGTCGGCTCTTTTTTCAATAAATCATCGGAAACTTTATGGCATTCACCCGAGAAGTTTGCTCCGTTCGGATCATTATCTTGCCATTCTGATGTAGGGGAAGCACCGGTTGCTAAATAGCAATAATTTTCAAATCCGCCCGCGGGATTACAATCTTCATTTGTACGGCATTCATAAGCAGCGCACCCGTGTGCCGATTCTTTCCAACTTTCGCCCTCGGGACATGCTTCACATTTGCCTTCTGTGGTGTTACAAATCGGATTTTCCGTATCTTTTTCAAAGCAATCTTCATTGGTTTTACATTCCACACAAATATGTTCATCAGTTTTGCATATGGGTGTATCGGGGTCTGCACAATCAGTATCTGTCATACAATCAACACAAGCCGTGCCGCTCCATATTTTTCCTTCCGGACAGCTGATACATTCGTTATTTTCGCAGTGTTGCGTATTGCTTTCGCAATCTAAATCATCCAAACATTCCACGCATCTTTCATTCTCGCAAAAGGGTTTTTCATCAGGGCAATCGTCATCTTTTGCACACCAGCCTTTTGGGCGCCCCGAATCGTAATTGCCGTTCACTTCTTCCGCATCAAACTGAATATAAAATTCATTGGCTTCATCACTCGTGCATAAATCATCTTCTTTATAGGGCTGTTTATTGATTTCCATATACATTAAACCGTCCATGCCATTAAGAAGTGTTGTAAGCGGCTTACAAACGCCTTTTGAAACATTCCCGACTTTAATATAATAAGCATCTGCTTCGCGACAGTTATAAAATTCTGCTTTATCTTTGCGGATGCAATCATAATCAACGGGATAACGATCATATTGTGTTGATAAATGCCCGGTGTAATCTTCATTTTCGGGTGTATCATCATAAGGATCCCCCAATAACAATTCTTCATTTCCCAAAGCGTACTTTACCTTTAAATCGTTACGCATTAAGTTAATTTCATTTGCTATTTGGTCGGCCTGATAGTAGTTCATAGCTAATTTATATCCCACAATCCCGCCGATTGACAGAACAGCAATAATGGCCAAAACACCCAGCATTTCAATCATTGAACGGCCTTCTTGCGCTTGATTTTGAACTTGTTTTTTAATTTGCATTGTCATTTTCTGACTCCCTTTCACTCTACGAATAGCATAAATTAAACGTACCTTTAATGCAACGCTGATTCAGGGGTAATTTTTGCCCTCAAAACGCCAAAATCAAGCACTCAAAAACAGTCGAAAAATCAATGAATTTCGGCCAAAATAAAAATTTTTTGAAAATTTTAAAAAAAAGTGTTGCAAAAATCGTACGTTTTTGCAACGTAACATTTTATTTATATTTCAATCATTTTGTAAAAAAAACAACGGGCAGAATCGGAAACTCAAGAAAAACCGTTCTGCCCGCCGTTCTTTGCCTTAAAAAGACGCTCTTTTTAAAGCAAATAAGAGGTTAGCTCTGCGCAAAGACATGCTTTATTGAGGAACACGTGCCATCCGCACTACTTGTTTCACCTAAAATACTCAGAGCAGCTTTGCACACGCTGTCACTATCAAATGTAATTTCCAGCTCAACACCATCGCCCTTCAAGCCGCCATAAGTAGTTTCCTCACCAGCGGTGGTTGAAGTAACTTTAATGCTTGTGGCACCGCTGGGTAAATTACCCAAACCGATTTTATCAAAATCTGTCGGTGTATAACTTCCCGTACTATGGGTTGCTCCATAAGTTTGCGCACCGGCATAAATCATAACGGCATATTTTGAAGCAGCATCTAAAATTTCATTCGCGCGATAGCGATTCATAGCCATGGAATAGCCGGCAATACCGCCGATTGATAAAACGCCGATAATGGCTAAAACGCCCAGCATTTCAACCATGGAACGGCCTGATTCATTTATGTTTTTCATTTTCTTGTCCTTTCATTTATGTTGTTTTTTAAGCTCCCCGAGCCTGAAAAACGTTATTTTTAAGGCATTATTGCCTTTTTTCATTATTTGAGAGATTCTTTCTCTCAACAAATAGCATAAAATAAACGTACCTTTAATGCAACGCAGATTCGAGGGTAATTTTTGCCTTCAAAATGCTAAAATTCACCCTTTAAAAACAGTCGAAAAATCAATAAATTCCGGCCAAAATAAAAATTTTTTCAAAATTTTAAAAAAAAGTGTTGCAAAAATCGTACGTTTATTTGATACATATTTTCGATTCGCTTTCAAAAAAAATCGCCTTGATGAGAGGCGACCGGAAGTTGAGAACTATCTAGTTGATATAGTGCAGTATATTGACCAAAAGGTTTATTTTACTACCTTCCGGCCAGTTGACCAATTTCCCTTATAAATAAGGGAATTCTATCCTTTTATTAAGGACACAACTAGAGAGGCTCTCACACCTCGGGGCACACATCACTTGCCTTGCTTTTGAGTATAAAGGCACTCAAAAACATTGTCAAGCAGAAAATTTGCATCATTTATTTTTTTCCCCTATCGACCCATAGCGATGCGCCCCTTTTCGCGGCGCATCACACCCGCCGATAGAGGGAAAAAAGAGAGTGCCATATACAGATAATAGAGTGATATCCTACCGAATCGCCTTATTTTCGGCACACCGCGCTATCCCACAATAGCGGGATAGCACTTCC
>CANREI010000071.1 GCA_947629595.1 uncultured Alphaproteobacteria bacterium
TGGCTGGGAGCGGTTTGTTATACGCTTCAAATTTACTATGATTTTTCGGGTTATTCCGATATGGCCATCGGTTTAGGATCGATTTTCGGCTTTAAATTCCTTGAAAACTTTAATTATCCCTACATTTCCAAATCAATAACGGAATTTTGGAGACGGTGGCACATCTCTCTTTCGACATGGTTTAAAGAATATTTATATATTCCTTTGGGTGGAAACAAAAAAGGTTCTCTTCGAACATACTTCAATTTGTTTATTGTGTTTTTAGTAACCGGCTTTTGGCATGGTGCCACTTGGAGTTTTATCGTATGGGGTATATGGAATGCGCTTTTCATTATTGTTGAACGAATGAGCGGTATTTATAAGAAAACAGGAAATATTGCTTTCTCCATTTTTCAGCATTTTTACACCATTTCAGCCTTTACGATCGGTTGGGTGATTTTCCGCGCAGATACGCTGACGTATGCTTATAAATATATTTTGGCAATGTTCGGATTCAATCAAAATATTGTGCCTGTTTATAAATGGGGATATTATGTTGACAGATTGGAAATAATCGCATTCATTGCCGGTGTTATTTGCGCAACACCGATATTCGGTCACTTGTTGCAAGAACCCCAAAAATATATCACAATTAAAAAGCTTTGCTTAAATACGTGGTTGCTTGTGATATTTATCATATCAACATCGTATATTGCGGCTTCAACTTATAATCCGTTTATTTATTTTCGATTTTAATTGATCCCGCCGTGTGCGGAATAAAGTGTGAAAGATTAAAAAAACGACTTTTTACTCAATCAGGTTAAATAAAATGTTTTCTCATTAAAAAACCTTTATGCCCCCCGCTTTTTGGAACCGTTTTGCCATAAACCTTCCAGATCATAAAGCGCGCGTGTTTGCGGGGTAAATAAATGAACGATAATATCGACAACATCAATTAACACCCAATTCCCCTCGCCGTTTTCTCCCGATATTTTAACGGCATATCCCGCTTTTTTCAAATCAGTCATTAAATTGTTTGCCAACCCGAAAATATGACGCGCCGACGTGCCCGATGCCACCACCAAAAAATCAGCCAAACCGGTTTTTCCTTCCAAATCAATAACGGCAATTTCTTCGGCCTTACCTTCATCTAATTTTCGGGTGATAAACGTTAATAATTCTTTGATTTGCTCTTTCGATAACGCCCCTTTTACCTTCGGCGCTTTGGCTTTTAAAGGAGTTGCTTTTTTGATCGGCGTTTTTTTCTTTCCTTTTGTTGTTTGACCCTTTTTTTGAGATGATTTTTTTGTTGTTTCAACCATTTAATTTTCTCCTTGATATACCAGTTTTCGCACAAAGCGCAACACTTCTTTCACGCCCGTGTGCGCCACGCCCGACATGGTGAAAACAGGCTTTCCGACCGCCTTTTCCAGCTTTTTTGTTTTACTTTTCACTTCTTCGGGCAATAACGCATCAATTTTATTCAACACAACCGCTTCGGGCTTGTTTAACAAACCGGCTCCATATTTTTGCAACTCTTTTCGAATGGTTTTATAGGGTGTAACCACATCTTCGGCCGTTCCGTCAATTAAGTGAATTAAGGCCCGACAACGCTCAATATGTTTTAAAAACCGAACCCCGAGCCCCACACCCTCCGAAGCGCCTTCAATCAGCCCCGGAATATCGGCAATTAAAATTTGCGCCTCATCAATATGCGCCATACCGAGATTCGGATAAACCGTTGTAAACGGATAATCGGCAATTTTCGGCTGCGCACGGCTGACAACACTTAAAAACGTTGATTTTCCGGCATTCGGAAGCCCCAGCAAACCCACATCGGCAATCAGCTTTAATTTAAGCCACACCCAACATTCTTCACCCGGCGTGCCTTCATCGGCCTGACGCGGTGCCTGATTGGTGGAGGATTTATAAGAATCATTCCCCCTGCCCCCTTTTCCGCCATGTGCCGCAACAAAAGTTTCACCGACTTTTGTTAAATCGGCCAATACGGTTTGATTATCTTCGGCAATAATTTGTGTTCCTGTGGGCACTTTAATCATAAGATCTTCACCCGATGCCCCCGTGCAATTTCGGCCCGCACCGTTAAACCCGCGTTGCGCTTTAAAATGTTGCTGATAGCGAAAATCAATCAACGTATTTAAATTATCGGCCGCCACAAAAACCACATCGCCGCCGTCACCGCCGTTACCGCCGTCCGGCCCGCCGAATTCCAAAAACTTTTCATGCCGAAACGAACAGGCGCCGTTGCCGCCGTCACCTGCTTTAATATATATTTTAGCTTCGTCCAAAAACTTCATAATAACCCTTCAATCTTGACCCGAACCACAGTCAGTATATCAAACTTTTGCAAAAATAACCAGCTTTTTTTGCATAAAAAGAAAGAATCATTGTCCGATTGATTGTTCATAACCGGTTTATTTTTCGGAAGTTTTTTCTTTAACAGGCTTTAACGCCTTTGTTAAGGCATATTTCAACACTTCCTGCGCCTCGGAAACGGGAATGATTTTCAAACCTGTTTTCACGTTTTCGGGAATTTCTTCCAAATCTTTCACGTTTTCTTTCGGAATCAACACCGTTTTAATGCCGGCGCGCAACGCAGCCAACAATTTTTCCTTTAAACCGCCGATGGGTAACACTTTTCCGCGCAGTGTGATTTCACCCGTCATGGCAATATCTTTTCGTACGGGAATTTTGGTAAACGCCGACACCAGCGATGTCATCATGGCAATACCGGCAGACGGCCCGTCTTTCGGCGTGGCGCCCTCGGGCACATGCACATGCACATCGTTTTTTTCAAAGGCTTTGTTATAAATACCGAATGCATTCGCGTTCGCGCGCACAAACGAATGCGCCGCACCGACGGATTCTTTCATCACATCGCCCAATTGTCCGGTTAATTGCACGGCACCTTTGCCGGGCATAATAACCGCTTCAATCGACAAAATTTCTCCGCCGACTTCTGTCCACGCCAAACCCGTTGTTGTGCCGATTTGATCTTCTTTTTCCGCCAAACCGAACGTAAACTTTTCCACACCGGCATATTTTTTCAAATTTTTCGGCGTTACCGTCACCGATTTAACACCTTCCAATTGAATTTCTTTCACCACTTTGCGGGCAATGTTGGCAATTTCACGCTCTAAATTACGAACACCGGCCTCACGCGTGTAGTTACGAATGAGTTTCAAAAGCGTTTCTTCTTGAATCTTTAATTCTTCCGGCTTTAATCCGGTCATTTTTAATTGTTTGCCGATTAAATGACGCTTGGCAATTTCAACTTTTTCATCTTCCGTATATCCCGACAGCTGAATAATTTCCATTCTGTCCAACAACGGACGCGGCATATGCAGCGTGTTCGCCGTTGTAATGAACATCACATGCGATAAATCATAATCCACTTCCAAATAGTTATCGTTAAATGTGGTATTCTGCTCGGGATCTAACACCTCCAACAACGCCGATGACGGATCACCTCGATAATCATTACCCACTTTATCAATTTCATCTAACAAAAACAACGGGTTGATTGTTTTGGCGCGCTTCATGCTTTGAATGATTTTACCCGGCAACGACCCGATATACGTGCGCCGATGCCCGCGAATTTCCGATTCGTCATGCATACCGCCCAAAGAGGCTCGCACAAAGTTCCGTCCCGTTGCTCGCGCAATGGATTGTCCCAGCGAGGTTTTACCCACACCCGGCGGACCGACCAAGCATAAAATGGAGCCTTTTAAACAATTCGTGCGTTTTTGAACGGCTAAAAATTCCAAAATACGCTCTTTTACTTTTTCCAAACCGTAATGATCTTCATCTAAAATACGTTTGGCTTCGTTTAAATCGGTTTGCAAAATTGATTTTTTCCGCCACGGAATGGCAACCAACCAATCCAAATAATTTCTGATGACACCGGATTCAGCCGACATTTGCCCCATCATCTGCAATTTTCGAAGCTCACTTAATGCTTTGTCTTTGGCTTCTTTGGGCATACCGGCTTTTTTGATTTTCTTTTCCAAAGCTTTAATTTCATTGCCTTCTTCCGAATCTCCCAACTCTTTTTGGATGGCTTTCATTTGCTCATTCAAAAAATATTCCCGTTGGCTTTTTTCCATTTGCCGTTTCACGCGCTTGCGAATTTTGCGTTCCACCTGCAAAACGCCGATTTCTTTTTCCATATCGGCATAGAGTTTTTCCAACCGTCCCTGCACCGATTCGATTTCCAGAATTTTTTGCTTATCTTCCAACTTTAACAACACATGCGTTGCCACAATATCGGCAAACTTTTCGGCATCATGTATTTGCGTAACGGCAACCAACACCTCGGGGCCGATTCGCTTATTCAACCGCACATAATTTTCAAACTGTTCCTGCACGGAGCGCATTAAGGCTTCCACTTCCGCCTCATTTCCGAATTGTGACGGCAGAGCGCTGATTTGCGCTTCAAAAAAGGCCGTGTTTTGCGTCCACTCAATGACTTTGGCGCGGCAAACACCTTCCACCAAAATTTTAACCGTACCGTCCGGCAATTTCAACAATTGCAAAATATTGGCAATGGTTCCCGTTTTATATAAATCACCCGTATACGGCGCATCAACCAACGCATCAACCTGCGCCGTTAAAAACACCTGCTTATTGTTTGCCATGGCGTTTTCCAGCGCCGCAACCGACTTATCCCGTCCGACAAACAACGGTACAACCACATGCGGAAAAACAATAATATCCCGTAACGGCAATACCGGATAAACACCTTCTGTAATTAACTCCTCACTCATTTTCTGCCCTTTGTTTTATAATATAATCGACTGATATATATGTATGCATCTTTTTATCAAATGTAAAGAGATGTTTATCTCTTTTTTTATTTTTTATCAAAAACAAACGTGGGTTTTTGCTTTTTTTCAATTGTTTCTTTATCGACAATCACTTCACGAACGCCCTTTAACGTGGGCAATTCGTACATGGTTTCCAACAAAATATTTTCCATAATAGACCGCAGCCCGCGCGCACCGGTTTTTCGCTCAACCGCTTCATGCGCAACGGCTTTTAAGGCAGCCGGCGTGATTGTTAACTTAACGTTTTCCATTTCGCACAAGGCTTGATATTGCTTGACAAGCGCATTTTTGGGTTCTTTTAAAATACGCACCAACGCTGCTTCATCCAATTCTTCCAAACTGACAATCACGGGCAAACGACCGATAAATTCGGGAATTAAACCGTATTTTAACAAATCATTCGGCTCTAATTTTTCCAACAATTCACCGATATTTGGCTCCTCTCCCGATTTTGTATCGGCCCCGAACCCGATGGCATATTTTGATTCGCGTCGTTCAATCACTTTTTCCAAACCGGCAAAAGCTCCGCCGCAAATAAACAAAATATTTTGCGTATTAACTTTAATATATTCCTGATTCGGGTGTTTTCTTCCTCCTTGCGGCGGTAACGACGCCACAGTGCCCTCAATCATTTTCAAAAGCGCCTGCTGTACCCCTTCGCCCGACACATCTCGCGTGATGGACGGCCCGTCGGATTTCCGCGAGATTTTATCAATTTCATCAATGTAAATAATGCCCATTTCCGCTTTGGCAACATTATAATCGGCATTTTGCAATAATTTCAGCACAACGTTTTCAACATCTTCGCCCACATAGCCGGCTTCCGTTAAGGTGGTGGCATCGGCAATGGCAAACGGCACATCTAACGACCGCGCCAACGTTTTGGCCAACAATGTTTTACCGGAACCGGTGGGCCCCAACAGCAACACATTTGACTTTTCAATTTCCACATCGTTATTGTTTTGATGAGATAACAATCGTTTATAATGATTATAAACGGCAACGGATAACACTTTTTTCGCCCGTTCCTGACCAATCACATATTCATCTAAAATCTGATGAAGTTCCTGCGGTTTTTTCAAATGATTGCTATCCAGCACAACACCGTCGGACGCAGTTACATCGGCATTTTCTTTCGAAGCCCCTTTCCCGACGCCGTTTTCGTCTCGAATAATTCCGCGGCACAACTCAATGCATTCATCACAAATGAAAACCATCTGTTCTTTGCCGCCCGGGCCTTTCATCGGCTTTCCGGCAATTAAATGACGCACTTCATTTTGATTTTTATTGCAAAACGAACATTTAATACCCGTTGTCGTGTCG
This sequence comes from uncultured Alphaproteobacteria bacterium, assembly GCA_947629595.1. GTDB lineage: Bacteria > Pseudomonadota > Alphaproteobacteria > CAAHEQ01 > UBA3637 > RGIG4140. The sequence continues at coordinate 6,150 of CANREI010000071.1, forward strand.
TCTTTTATCATGACAGCTCCTTTTATTTTTCACCTGTTTCCGG
>CANREI010000072.1 GCA_947629595.1 uncultured Alphaproteobacteria bacterium
GCGTATGAAAGGCACGTTTAACCCGTTCAACAAATGCCCGATGTAATACGGTTCGTTTTTCAAAACGGTTGTTAAACAGTTTTCGGAAATCACTTTATATTTGTTGTTTTTCACATCGGCTATTTCCCACTCTTGACGAGCGCGCGTGCAAACGGCACACGCATTTTCCCGAATGCAATCGGCAGAAATGAAAAGCGGCGTGTCTTGATAAATAACCAGTTCCGTTCGACTGTCACTGTTTAAAAGTTTTGAAATATTTTCTTTGGTGTCTTCCACGCTGAATGCCACGCGTGTTGCGCCGATTTCAAATAATTCGGCCAGACTTTGCGTGTTTAAAACGGGCAGCGTGTCATCGGTTGAAATGTCAAGTCCCGCGGGTAATAACCCGAAACCGCCGATATTGCCGACTTGCCATTTTGAAAACCCGGCTTCAATCAATTTTGAAATAACGGGCTTTAACGTTTCGTTGCGATTGATGACGGGAAGGGCAAGACGCACCTTTTCCGACGGCAAAAAAGAGAAATCTGCAGGGCTTGAATTTTTGTTTATCACAACAATAACTTCAAAAAACGGTGTTAAATCAATCTCTTTTAAAAGATTTACATCATCTGTTTTTAAAATTTTCTTTGTTTCAACAAACGGGTTTTTTTTCAAATGCACCGGCGGTAAAGGCAAAGAAACGGCCTTATTTTCCGCACTTAATTTTTCAAAAAGCTTTCGCCGAACCTGATTTAAAAGCGAAGCAGGGGCAAATAAAGCCGCGGGATTGTGAATATTGAGTGTTTGAACAAAAAAAGCCGTATCATGCGTTTTTTGAAACGCCGATTTGACGGCATCGGTTGTTTTTTCCGCATTTTGCGCCGTACTTAACGCAACCGATTCCGTCACGCCCGTTTCACCGCTGATAGCCGAAATGCCTGTTTTATCCAAATAAACATCAACCGTTATCGGGGTTCGGTTTTTATAAAGACCGCTTTTGGGCTTATCGTAAGGGTAGGCGCTTTTCACGCGCGATGAAGAGGCCAAATAAACGGCCGTGCCTTTGGGAATGTGCGGTGTTTTGGGGGGCAAAAGCACGCTTGCTTTTTGGCCGGCTGCAATTTGAAACACCGATTTATGCCCCACAAAAAGACTTTCCGCCGAAAAGCCGAACGGTTTTTCAAACCCCGGCAAATCCAGTTGAATGCCGTCATATCGTTCAACGGTTTTCGTGGGACAGAACAAAAGCTTTCCGTCAATCACGCCCAGTGCTTCACCGATTTTTAAGCCGCGGTGAGAAATAAATTCGGAATCAATCACGTTTTTGTTTTTGCCGTTAAAATGTAATTTTGTCCACGGACGCGCAAAAATCTGCTTTAAATTATCGGATAATCGCGCCTCGGCTTTGCCGGTATCCAAAATGCGCCGATAATAATCGGTTACGGCTGCCACATAAAGCGCGTTTTTCTTTCGCCCTTCAATTTTAAGCGATAAGCCTTTTAACTGACAAACTTGATTTTCCAATGCCAAATCTTTCATGGAAAACAAATGCTTCTTTTCCGTTCCCTGCCGATAAAGTCCGCGACAGGCATAAACGCATTTGCCCCGATTGGCGCTGCGTCCCGTTGTTAACGATGAAAAAGCGCACAGACCGCTGTATGAATAACACAGGGCGCCGTGAATGAAAACTTCAATTTCCAAGCCGGATTTGCCTTTTATTTCATTGATTTCGTTTAAAGTGAGCTCACGCGCCAAAACCACGCGGGAAAAGCCGCGTTTTTTTAAAGCTGATGCGCCGCTTAAATGATGAACCGCCATTTGTGTGCTGGCATGTAAAGCCAGTTGCGGATAATTGTGCCGAACCACCCGTGCCACGCCCAAATCTTGCACAATGAGGGCATCGACGTTGCATTTGGCGCAAATATCCAGCTGTTTCATCAGCAACGGAAGCTCATTTTCCTGCAATAACGTGTTTAAAGCCACATAAACTTTTTTATTGTGCGTATGCGCATAGGCGGTTATTTCATCTAATTCTTCGGGAGAAAAATTCACGGCGTCTGCCCGTGCCGAAAAGGCGCGCAAACCCAAATAAACGGCATCGGCTCCGTAATAAAAAGCGGCATAGGCGGCCTCTAAACTGCCGGCAGGTGAAAGCAGTTCCGTTTGCATACTGTTCCTCTATTTTAAATCATCAAAAACAAGCGTGCCGGCATTGGCATCCAAGCGCGCCGTTTGTCCGATCGGAAACACGATATGATCAGGCGTGTGTCCGTAAGGAAAGTTTGTGACAACCGGAATTTTTTTGTGCCCGAAATATTCTTTCATCACCTGTTCTGCCGTACCGTCGGCCGGATCTTTGGGTTGACAATCTTCGCAGCCCGCCAGAATCACGCCTTCCAGTTGAGAGAGCGCGCCCGAAAGACGCAGTTGATTGAGCATTCTGTCTAACCGATAGGGTTCTTCATGCACTTCTTCCAATACCAGAATAACGCCGTTTAAGTTCGGCATATAAGGCGTGCCGACCAGACCGCAGAGTAAAGTTAATGTTCCGCCCACGACGGGAGCATGTGCCGTTCCCGGAACGAGTGCTTTTAAATTTTTCACCGATACCGGTTTTTCCGCCAATGCCGCAAATAAAGAATCTTTTAAACGCCCTTTTTGTGCCGTTGCCGCAAAGTTGGCATTAAAGCCCGTATAACTGATGAGCTGACATCTTTGCCATAAGGCTAATTGAATGGCGGTTAAATCACTGAATCCGAAAAACGGTTTCGGATTTTGGCAAATGGTTTTATAATCCAGTTTATCCAATAACCGCGGAGAGCCGTAGCCGCCCCGCAATGCCATAATAATATCGGTTTTCGGATCGGCAAACGCTTCGTTTAAATCTTTGGCCCGATCGGCATCAACACCTGCCAAAAAACGTTCGCTGTCAAAACAGTGCGGAGAAAATTGAACCTGAAATCCTTCCGATTCAAAAAAATCGGTAATCAATTCTTTTTCCGCTTCGGGATTTTCCGGTACCGGTGAAGCCGGCGCAACAATCGTAATTTGTTTCATTTTTTCTCCTTTATGGTTGTTAATATATTTTGTGCCAATAATGTTAAAGTATCATCTCTTGCGCCCATAACGACAACGGTATCACCGGATTGAACATGCGCAGCCAGCCAATCGGGAACGGTTTCTCGTTTAAAATAAAAGGCTTGTTTTTTCGCTTGTTGAAGCGGGGCAATAATGTCGTTTGAGGAAATATCTTTTACGGTTGTACCGCCGGCATAATAAACATCACTCATGATCCAAACGGTTTTATCATTCAATTGCTTCAAAAGCATTTGAATCAATTCTTCTTTCATCAATCGCAGCGGCGCAAATCCGTGCGGTTGAAACACGCAAAATAACCGACCGGCATGCAGTTGCAGTGCTTCAAGCGATGCTTTGATTTTTTCGGGATTGTGGGCATAATCGTCAATGACAACAACGCCTTTTTCAACGCCGATTCGTTGTAACCGCCGCTTTGTTCCCAGAAAAGTTGCCAAAGCAAAGAAAGAACGGGAAGCGGGAATGTCAAAATATTGACAGGCGGCCGCTGCCGCTAACGCATTTTCCAAATTATGTCGCCCCGTAAAGGGAAGCATATATGTTTCACCGTTTAATTCAAAACGAATGGCATGTGAATCAAAAACCACGTTTTTAGCGCTTAACGAAGCCGATTTGCCCGATACGGAAAAGGTACGAACAAACGGTTGCGCCAAAGAAAGGTTTTGACAATACGGGCAATCGGCATTCAATACCGCGCCTTTTTTCGCCTTGTTTAAAAAATCGATAAAAAGCGGCGTTGTTTCCTGAATCGGTTTATGATCCAAAGAAATATTGGTTAAAACGGAAACACTTGGTTCATAAAGTTGAATGGAACCGTCCGATTCGTCGGCTTCAATCACGCATAAATCCGATTCACCGTAAATTAAATTTGATTCGCTTTCCTGATGATAGGTATTCAAACTGATACCGCCGTTAATCATGGTCGGCTGTTTGTTTTCCACGGATAAAATATGACCGATCATGGCGGTTACCGTTGTTTTGCCGGAAGTTCCGCCGACGGCAATTCCCGTTTTTTGATTAAAGATTTCCGCTAAAACTTCCGCCCGTTTTTTAATATGCAGTCCTTTTGAAAGAGCGGTTTTAACATCGGGAACGCTTTCTTCAACGGCACTGGATACCACAAAAACATTCGTCGAATCGGGAACGTGTTTTCCGTCTTGCCTCACAAGCGTTACACCCGCTCGCATTAAAGATTCTTTGACGGCGTTATGTTTGCCGGTATCAAATGAACGATCGGATCCGAATACCGTATTTCCGGCCTTTTTAAGGTATAAAGCAATGGCGCTCATACCAATTCCGCCGACCCCGCAGAAAAAAAATGTTGCCATTTTAAAATATTTCCTCTACAATAAAAAAAATGCCGACAGGCATTCTACTCTAAATTTTTACAGATGTAAAGGGAGGTTTTAAAAAAAATGATGAAGTTTTTATGTTTTGTAAGTTTATTGGGAATGAGTTTCGGTGCTATGGCACAAGAAAATGCACTTTTCCCGGAATTGGTGAAAAAGGCGCCGGATCAGGCTCCGGCAGCAGCTCAAGTTGTGCCGGCCGGTGAAGTCAAGTCGTTGTTTGACGAGGAGTCATCGGGTAAAAATGCCCGGGAAGAAGCTTTGGATCGGTTGCAACAGGGTGGTTTGGAAGAAATTAAAGCCGAAGCCGGTGTTGAATCGTTGGAGGAAAATTTAGCCGCCGGAACGGCCGAACAAAAAAATCAACAAGAACCGGTTGCCGGAAAAGGTTTTTTTGTCATTTCTCCCGATTCGGTTCAAATTATTGAACCTTCCGTTGCACGGTTTCAATTTTGCATGGCATATTTGAACTTAACAAATAACACAAAAACCACTTTAAAGGAGTTAACCGTGACGATCAATTATGCGCCGATTAAGATGCCCGTTTCGTTTTCAGGTATAAAATCCGGGGATTCTCAAACACAAAAAATTTATCTGGCAACGGAAGCGTGTCAGTCATTGACGAAAGTTCCCGAAATGACAATCAATAATTGCCAAGCCGATGAAATGACAGATGAAGAATGCAAAACCTTAGTCAAATACATTACGGATTTACAGTTGGTTTCCGATACGCAGCAATAATTCTTTTTGCATTTACTTGTGTGGGCGGATCCGTTGCAAACGCTAAAACGGGAGAGATTCTTTCTCGTGCCGATGTTCGGTTATATCAGGCGGCTGTTGCGGCGCATCAAACCGGTGATTATAAGCAGGCCGATGCTTATGTGAAGCAGACAGATAACAATTTGTTGGCGGGGTATATGTCAGCCGATAAATATTTTTCGCCGAAATATCAAACCAAAGCGGCGGAAATCGAGCAGTGGTTTCAATTATACGGTTCGTTGCCGATTGCCGATCGCATGAGAAAATTGGGCATGCGGAAAAAAGCCAAATTACCGGCTTTAAGCCCCAAAAAAATTGATTCATCCGTTAAATGTGATTCCGTTCGGCGCGATGAGGCGTTGGATTTAATTCGGAAGCGGTCGTTTAATGAACTGTCAGACGCTCAAAAAAGTCAGGCCCGTGTTTTGTTTGCCGATTTGGGAAAATTGTTGGCGGACGGAAAAACATTAACGGCCAAAAATAAAATTGATTCAAGTGCCTTTCGATCCGTTTTGTCGCCCGCTGACAGAGCTTTGGCGCGAACCGCGTTGGCATTTTCCTATTTTCTGGACGGGGAATATGCCTTGGGGGAAGATCAGATTCAAACGGCGTTGCGCTCGGATTCTTCCGCCTTGCCGCTTACATATTACATCGGCGGATTGATTGAGTGGCAGTTAAAGAATTATCAAAAAGCGGCAACTTATTTTTCAAAAGCCGCACAACAAAAAGAATCCTATCCGCTCATTCATGCGGCGGCCTCGTTTTGGGCAGCCCGAACGTATTTAAAAATCGGCAAATATGAGCGTGTCGGGCCGTATTTGGAAGCAGCGGCGCAACATCCCGATACATTTTACGGTATGTTGGCATTACAGCTGATGGGGTTAGATATTAACACGGCGTGGAGCGTATCGGCCGTGGAAAAAACGCCGGATAAAACGGTGCAGGAGGCTGTTAACAGGTTTTATGCGTTGCGTCAAATCGGGTGGGAAAAAGAGGC
>CANREI010000073.1 GCA_947629595.1 uncultured Alphaproteobacteria bacterium
ATTTGGTCGGGGTGACATGATTCGAACATGCGACACCTTGGTCCCAAACCAAGTACTCTACCAGGCTGAGCTACACCCCGATTCTTTTATTTAAGTTTTTATATCATATTCTTTCACAAATAGCAAGCATTTTAAAACAAGCGACATAAAAGCTTTTATTTTTATGCCTTTAAGAGTTTATCAATTTTGAAGAATACTTAAACTTCTTTTTCCCGTTGAATTTTGCCGCGAACAAATGAAATAATCAGCGGTTTTTGCGGATCATTATGCCGTTCCCAAGTTTTGGTATATTCGCTGTGTGTTAATTTGTCGCAGCCCAACAAATCGGCCAACGGTGTTTCTTTAAAAATGAGTTCGCCTTTAAAGCAAGCGGGATCAATTGCATTTTTTAAACTGCATACCGATGTGCCGGAAATATCGATATTTCCGCACACGAGAGCCGGTCCTTTTGCCAAAGAGGAGAGTTTTTTATATCCGCGAAAATCGCAATCACCTAAAATAACGAAAGAGGGTTGATTATCTAAGTGCTGAACGCTTGAATTGTTCATTGCCTTTACTTCGCTGAAAAAGTGAACTGTTTTTGTATCGTAGATGCCGTGTAAAAACAGCTCATGCGTTAACGGTTTAATTTCCGGCGCATTTTCATTTTGTTGCACCCATAATTTATGATATTCCGCACCGCTCAACACATTTTTTCCGAGCTTTTCCGCAAGGGGAGTTCCTTCAATAACGGCTCCGCCCATGGCAAACCGCGGCGCATTGAACAAGCTGTCGATTTTGGTGTTTTTTATGTTATATACGCCCATCACGATGGCCGGAGAGCAATTATTATCGGTGAGCGGTTGATTGGAAAAATCACAATCTTTCAAAACAATTAAATCACAAAAGGTGTGTTTGTTGCCTTCTTTTTGAGAAGAATAATCATGTTTTTTGAAAAATTCATTATTATTACGGTTATAAACGGCCTCAACCACTCTGACTGTTTGACGCGGCATGGCGGGATCGAGCAGACAGTTATCTTTTAAGCGAATCATAAAATCGGTTTTAATCATCTTTTAATCTCCTTTCCGAATGTTTTTCATTTTATCATATTTTTTATTGATTTGCAAGTTTTTTAAACACTTTTTTGTCACTTTATCGTTGAAAAAAAGATTTGAGCAAAAAAATGTTGCAAGAAAGCTGATTTTATGCCATAAAAAAAATAATATTTTATGAGAAAGATAAAAGGATTCTTAAATGAAAAAACAAGTCATTAAATTGGGTTATATTGATTTCGGTTCAACGTTTGATCCGAAACAAGATTGGTTTTATAAACTCTTGTCGCAAAAATATCAAATTGAGCTCTCCGATTCGCCCGATTATTTAATTTACGGCCTTTTCGGCATGAAGCATCATACCTATAACTGTGTCAAAATTTTTCATACCGGCGAAAACACGGTTCCGAATTTTAACTGTTGCGATTACGCTTTGGGATTTCATTATATCTCATTTAAAGATCGCTATATGCGGTTACCGCTTTGGCGTTTGGGGTTAGAGCCGAACGCTCAAAAGGTTATCCGGCCGAAGTTAACGAATCAAGCGGCGTTGCAGAGAAAATTTTGTGCCATGGTTGTGTCGAATATGAAACAAACCGACGGCATTCGAGAAGAATTTTTTGAAAAATTATCGCGTTATAAAACAGTGGATTCGGGCGGACGATATAAAAATAATGTGGGCGGTCCCGTTTCGGATAAAAAGGCTTTTTTAAAAAATTATAAATTTTCGTTGGCGTTTGAGAACACTTCCTCTTTGGGATATTGCACCGAAAAGTTAATGGACGCTTTTCAAGCCGGTACGGTGCCGATTTATTACGGTGATCCGAGTGTTGCGCAGGATTTTAACGCCAAAGCGTTTATCAATTGTCATGATTATAATTCGATAGAGGAAGTGATTGAAGCAATCCGTCGGTTAGATGAAGATGATGAAGCTTATTTAGCTATGTTGAAAGAGCCGATTTTTCCGAATGATAAAATACCCGAAGAATACAGTACCGAAACCATATTATCTTTTTTCGACGCTATTTTTCGTCAGCCGCTTTCAAAGGCTGTTCGATGTGATTTTACAAAGCCTTATGCCGATATTGATTATCTGCATATTAAAAAACGGGACGTATATGCCATTTTAATCGGATATGCGTTGCGTGAAGTGAAAAAAATGCAACAAAAAGTGATGCGATTTTTCCCCTTTCGAAAAAAATAATGTTTCAAAATAAATGCGCCTTATTTTCCGATACAAAAATCGCGGAAAATAACGTCCAGCAGCTCTTCCGTTTCAATGCGCCCCGTGATGCGCCCGATGGCGCGCGCGGCCAGTCGTAAATCTTCCGCCAGCAATTCCAACGCCGGCGCTTTTAAGGCCGTGCATAAGCGTTCGCGGGCTTCCGACAAGGCAACGCGATAGCGTTCCCGCGTGATAACACCGGCGGAACTTTCATTAAAATGCGCTTTTAAATAATCAATGATTTCTGTCCATATAACATCAATGCCGGCACCTGTTTCGGCGCTGATTTGAATGCCGTTTGTAACGGTTTTTTGCGCAAATAAATCCGATTTATTCCAAATTATTTTTCGCGGAATTGATTGTAACGAATCGGGCAGGTTTTGTATGTTCGGATAATCCGCCAAACTGTGCATGTGTAAAATTAAATCAGATTCCGCCGCCCGACGAACGGCGCGCGAGATTCCTTCTTTTTCAATGATTCCCTTTCCTTCGTGCAAACCGGCGGTATCGGCCAAAATAACGGGAAAACCGCTCACGTCCAAATGCGCTTCAATCACATCGCGCGTTGTGCCGGCAATCGGTGTGACAATGGCAGTTTCTTTTTGCGTGAGCGCATTCATTAAGCTTGATTTTCCCACGTTCGGCTCACCGATTAAGGCAATTTGAAAGCCTTCCCGCAGTTTTTGCCCGCGTTTGTTATCGTTTAAATGCGCATCAATTTCCTGAATCAGCGCTTGAATTTTTAATTGAATTTCTTTTTCTTTCTCGGGCGGTATCTCTTCTTCGGGAAAGTCGATAAAGGCTTCGCAATAAGCCATTATGCGCACCAAATCTTGCCGCCAGCTTTCATAAAGTTTGCCCAAATTTCCCTGCATTTGCGATAAGGCTTGCCGCCGTTGCCGATCGGTTTGCGCATCAACCAAATCCATAATGCCTTCCGCCTGCGTTAAATCCATTTTTCCGTTAATGACGGCGCGACGGGAAAACTCTCCCCGTTCGGCAGGACGCACATTTTGAAATTGCCCGAGTCGCTTAAAAAGAGCGTTCATCACGCTCATGCCGCCGTGAATCTGAAATTCAACCGTATCTTCACCCGTAAAACTGTGCGGGGCTTCAAAAAACAACACAAGTGCCTGATCAATGGTATCGTTCAATTCATTTTGAAGCGGCTTAAAATAAGCATAACGAGGACGCGGATTTTCCAAATGTGCCACTTCTTTTAAAATGGAACGCACTTCTTTTCCCGATACGCGAATAACGGCAACGCCGCCTTTGCCGGCACCCGAAGAAAGCGCATAAATCGTATCGGTTAAACAATAATTCATTTTTAAAGCCCTTTTAAGAGTTTAACAAACTGCGCACGCGTTTCGTCAATACCCAAACCGCTTTCGGCGCTTGTTAAAATAATTTCGGGATAAGCCGCCACGTGCGATGCCGCAATTTCGGCCGTTTTTTTGAAAATATCTTCGGCCTGTTTCTTTGAAACTTTATCGGCTTTCGTTAAAATAAGCTGATAACTGACGGCGGCACTGTCCAGCATTTTCATAATGTTTAAATCAACCTTTTTAATGCCGTGCCGAATATCAATCAGCAAAAAAACACGCGCCAGTTGCACGCGTCCGCGCAAATAATCGTGAATCAATCTTGTCCAGCTTTGAACGGTTTTTTCGGGCGCGGCCGCATAGCCGTATCCGGGCAGGTCAACCAGAAAAAACGAATCGGCTTCAAAAAAGTTGAGCGATTGCGTTCGCCCGGGTGTATCGGAAGCGCGCGCCAGCCCTTTAACGCCCGTTACGGCATTGATTAAGCTTGATTTTCCCACATTCGAGCGTCCCGCAAAAGCAATTTCTTTTTTATTGCCGCGCGGCAAATCTTGCACGGCATTCACGCTCAATCGAAACGTCGGCTTGGTTTGAAACAAAGTTTTACCGGCCTTTAAGAGCGTGTTTGTTAATTCTTCGGGGCTTAATGAATGATTCGGCATTATTTTGTTCCCACTTTATGCATAATATATTTTTGTTGCAAAATGGAGAGAATGTTGCTCCATGTCCAGTAAAGCACCAAACCGGCGGCAAATCCGCCCAACATAAACGTGAAAATAACGGGCATCCATTTGAGTACTTTGGCTTGTGTCGGATCGGCAGGGGCCGGACTTAATTTTTGTTGAATGACCATGGTTAACCCCATTAAAACGGGCAAAATACCAATGTTTAAGAGGGCAGGGACCGACCAATCAAAGTAACCGAAGCCGGTAAAAACGGAAGTCGGATCGGGAGCGGATAAATCGGTAATCCAGCCGTAAAACGGTGCCTGACGCATATCAATGGAAACGGAGAGCACTTTATATAAAGCATAAAAAACGGGAATTTGTAAAAACATGGGCAAACAACCGGCGGCAGGATTAACTTTTTCCCGCTTATACAAATTCATCATTTCAATTTGCAGGCGTTGCTTATCATCTTTGAAGCGTTTTTGCAAAGATTGCATTTGCGGTTGCATTTTGCGCATTTTGGCCATACTTTCATATGATTTTGTTGCAATCGGCAATAATAAAGCGCGAATGAGCGTTGCAAAAATAATAATGGCAATGCCCATATTCCCCAAAAAGGCATAGAGCCAATTCAAAATATGTAAAAACGGCTTTGTTAAAAAGTAAAACCAACCGAAATCAATGGTTAAATCAAATTTCGGTATGTGATAACGGTTTTGATATTCATTGAGTAAATCAATGGTTTTAGCACCCGCAAACGTGCGCGACGTATGCGTGTAGGTTTGTGCCGGATTAACGGTGACGGTATCGCCCGTAAACACGGCTTTATAAAGAGCGCTTTCCGGCTTTTCAAATTGAACGATTCCTTTTTCGTTCGAATCCAAAATAAGAGCCGTTTGCCAATATTTATCGGTTATACCGAACCAACCGCCTCGGGTCACGTGGGAAATGTTTTCTTTTTCAACATCGGTATATTTTTCTTCAATCAATCTGTCTTTTACAACGGCAATAAAGCCTTCATGCACGTTTGTCATTTTCGGTAATTCTTCCAGTTTTCGGGAAATTTCTCCGTTGAAAGAAACAGAAATCGGCGCATTTGTTAAATTGGTAATTTGATCAACAATCGAAAGCATATAATTTTCATCAAGCAGTAATTTGCGTTCCATTTTAACAAATTCGTTTTCGCCCGTTAAAACAATCGGGTGATCGGGCGTTAATACCTGATTGTCCGCCGACAGATAAAGTGTGGGCAAAACAGCGTTTGTGCTTGTCCAGTGCGTTTGCGTATAATAATTTTGATGCAGCAGTTTCACAAAAGGACTGTCTTTTTCGGTTGTTTCTTTGTATTTTAATAATTCGGCCTCAAAAAGGCGTCCTTGTTGCACATTAAATTTTCCCTTTAATGCCGCATTTTGAATGGTTAACGTTTGCATCACATTCGGTTGCGGTAAAGCATTGACGGGCGTGTTTGTTTCGGGCATTGACGCAACAATTCGGTTGGTGTTTGTGACCGATTGTGTCGGCATAGCCGTATTTTGAGACGGAATAGGCGTTTCGTTCTTGGTCGACGGGAAAAGGGCCTCAATGCCGAATAAAATGAGCATTATCAATAAGGCGGTTATAAATAAGTTGCGTTTTTCCGTAAAATCTGTTTCGTTTTTCATTTCATATCCTTTTGTTTCGGTGGAACGGGATCATAACCGAATCCTCCCCACGGGTGACAACGTAACACACGTTTGATTGTTAAAATAGCACCTTTTCGTATTCCATGCAACAAAAATGCTTCTCGGGCATA
>CANREI010000074.1 GCA_947629595.1 uncultured Alphaproteobacteria bacterium
GCATTGACATTGAAACCCGTGACCGCGCTGACCGGTAAAATTTGATAATCAAACTGATAATTTTTCAAGAAATCCCGAACGGCTGTGATTTGCCGATTGAGTTTTTCTTCATTCGGCTTGCCGTTTTCATCGCTGATTAAATCGCATTTGGTTAAACAAACGCAAACGCGGCGAATGCGAAAGAGCGCACAAATATCAAGATGCCGTTTTGTTTGTTCGGAAATACCCTTTTGACAATCAATCACCGCCACCGCCGTGTGACTTTGTGCCGCCGCAATGGCCATATTTTGCGTGTATTGCTCATGACCCGGGCAATCGAGAATATGAAAGCGAATATCGGCATAGTCAAAATAGCGATGCGCCACATCAATGGTAATTTGCTGTTCTCTTTCCGAGAGCAGACCGTCTAAAAGCATGGCCGGTTCCAATTTTTCCGACCCGTTTTTTTTCGAAGCTTTTAACGCATCGGCAAGCTGATCTTTTTTCACGTTTCCCGATAATAATAACAGTTGCCCGATTAAACTTGATTTTCCGTCATCGACGGCACCGCAACAAATAAATTTAAATACACTTTTCATTAAAAATACCCGTCTCTTTTCTTAATTTCCATGGAACCGTCCGTATCGTAATCAATCACCCGTGTAATGCGTTCGGTATATTCGGTTGTTTTCAGTTCTTCAATAATTTCATCAAGCGTTGATGCGTTTGATAACACGGCGCCCGTTAACGGATAGCACCCCAAGGTGCGAAACCGCACTTTTTGAATTTCTCCCGTTTCGTTTTGCGTGGCAATCAGTTGTCCGGTCGGCGTTTTGATACACCGGCGCTCATGTGCAAAATAAAGCGGCACAATTTCAATTTGTTCGGCTTTAATATATTCCCAAATATCAATTTCCGTCCAGTTTGACAGCGGAAAAACGCGCAGCTCCGTGGAATCGGTATAAAACGTATTGTAAAGCGGCGGCACTTCCGGATTTTGATTGCGGGGATCCCATTTGTGATATTGATTTCTGACCGAAACCATTCGTTCTTTGGCGCGTGATTTTTCTTCATCACGCCGCGACCCGCCGAAAGCAATTTTAAAACCGTATAAATCAAGGGCTTGTTTTAAACTTTCGGTTTTCATTTCATCGGTATAACGCCGACCGTCGGTAAACGGATTGAGTTTCAACGGATTTTGATAAACAATCAGGTTAATTTGTTTGGCAATTTTATCGCGAAATTCATACATTTCTTTAAATTTCCACCCCGTGTCGATATGCATAAACCGAACGGGAATATCAAACGGCGCAAATGCTTTTTTAAATAAATGCAAGAGAACGCTTGAATCTTTTCCGATGGAATAAAAACAAACAATTTTAGAGCAATCGTTTGTATAACAAACTTCTCTGATTAAATCAATCGATTCGTCTTCCAATGTTTTTAAATGCGGTTCCATTAAATTATTTTACCCCCTGTTGATTTGGAAAAGAAAACGGCTCCGCCCGATAAAAATAGGTTTCGCCGCCGCGATAAACGGTTGCTTCAAAAAGCACCGCCCGGGTTGTTAAATCATAGGTGATCAGTTTGCCGAAAGAGATTCCCGTTTGATTTTTATCCGTTACCGTGCTTAAATAAACCGTGACGGTGTTTTTGTTCGGTTCATAAAAAACGGAAGAGGCCGATTCGGCTGCAAAAGGCAGTGCTTCAAACCATTTGAGAGAAACGGTTTTATGAGCCGAATCAATTTTATAAACGGCCGCGTTTGAATTTTTTGTGGTGGCCATGGTTTTATCATATAATTCACCCGAATTATCAAACACGCTTATAAGCCCGTCCTTTAAAACGCTGACATGGTGCGTTTTCGCGGGCCATTTAAACCCGGCAACCGCTTTCGTGCCGATTTGAACATCATTTTCATAAGGCACATTGTCAGAATTAACGGCGGTAAGCAGTTTATCTTTCAACGAGGGCCCCGTGCCGTCGCGCCCCGATTTTTCCAAGTCTTTATGTTGACTGAATACCCATTGAAGCTCTTTTGTTTTTTCGTTTATTTTGGCAATCCCCGCATGACGGCAGGAAATAACAATGCCGTTATCGGTTGCATCATAATCAACGGCATTCATGTGACACCAATCGTTCATACCGTAATTTTGAGCTGCCGAACGCACAATAACCGAGCGATCCGGATTTAAAAGTTCCGCCACATCAATAATATTCACGGTTTTGCCGGTTGTAAAATCAATTTCAATCACAAAATCGCGTTGTGTCAGTTGTTCTTGTCCTTCAAAGCGGGCGTGTTTTCCCGTAAAAGAGCCGATAACCAAAAAATTGCCGTTCGGTTTTTGAGCAATGCCGTGCGCAAAAGAAGTAAATCCTTCGGGAAAGGAATAATGTTTGCGTTTTTCACCCGCTAACGAATAACGGGTTAAGCCGAGGTTTCTGTCTTCGGCAATCAATTCGCCGTGCGATAAATAAACGGCTTCGTTTTGATTGGAAAAGGCCAGGCGAATCCAGCCGTTTTCATCAAACACAATACCGTCATGCAAAAAATAATACCGCTCATCGGGCGTGGTTTTCTTTTCAACAACAATTAACGCCCGTTTTTCAATTTTAGGCGTTTGAATCAGCACGCTTGTTTCGTCGGAAGAATGATCATCATAAACGGCTTTTAAAATCACCTGATTTTGATAATCCGGATATAACCCCAACACAAAAACGGTATGCTCCGTTGTTTTTTGAGGATAAGAAGTGATTAAATTTTCGGCGCCTTCGCGTCCGACAACCGTTACGGTTAAAGCGGCAGGCTTTTCTGTCGGAAATTTAATGACGGCTGCCAATTCCTGCCGTCGATAAGGATTTAAGCGCACGAAAGGTTCTTTAAAGGTGTAATCCATTTCCTTATAAGCTTCGTTGAAATCGGCATTTTCATCCGGTAGAGCGGCAAGCGCACCGAATGAAATAAAAAAGCTGAAAATTAAGCATAAAATCGGTTTCATTTTTCTGTCCTTAAAATGCATAAAGCCTGTATGGTGGATTGATTGTCGTTTTTCGTGCGATAAACCGTGCCGTCCGTTAAATCGGCATAATAAGCTTGCGGCGTGTTTAAGCGAATTTCATCTTCCAACCAGAAAAAGCCGCGAAAGGGAAATCCTTTTTTTAGTGCGGTTAATTTTTTTATGTTTAAACACCCGGGACCTAATGACTTGCATGCAAAATCGGCTCTTGATGCCGATTCCCAGCCTTTTCCCAAAGAGGAACAAAAATAATCGGCACTGGGCTTGTTCATAACGGAATCGGATAACACAAACAAGTTTTCCTGCACCGAAACGGGACCGTAGCCGCTTGTTTGGTAGCAAAAGCCGGTTGCGGTGTTTGTTTTTTGACAATAAAAATCGGCCGGACAATCATGATTTGTTTGACAGGTTCCCGTCGGTGCCGTATCACAATATCGTCCGCCTTGTTGATCGAGATGATAACAGGCGCAGGCGCCGTTCCATGTGCCGCCGCGTCCGTGTACGCATTTATCGGCATCAAAGATATCCGTATGATAAACAGGGGTAGCGTTTGCCATTGCCATGCTCAGCACCCCGAATAAAAAAACAAGTATTTTCATTGGAATCCCGTTTGTTTTTTTGACTATATCAAAAGTTTTCAAAAAATGCAAGAGAAAAAGAATAAATTTTTGAAAAACTATTGAATAATCCCGCCCAACAAAACGGAAATGCCGTCTTTCAAATCATAGGCCACCAAAGATTGCCCGCGCGTGACGGAGCGTTGCGGTTCGGCAAATTGAACGGTCATCGAATCGGGCGCCGTTTGAATTAAGCGTGCTTGAACGCATTTGCCCGATGAGCGATATTTCACAAGAGCGTCCGTCGGTTGTTCCAAAGCCGTGATTCCCCCTCCGAATACAAGCGATTGAACAACAGCTTCGGTGCCGAGCGTTGCTTCGGCTTCCCCGACAATCACTTCATTATGTTCGGCGTTAATATCCACCACAAACAGCGGAACGGGATAAGCAATACCCAAGCCTTTGCGTTGTCCGATTGTATAATTCCAAAAGCCGTTGTGTTTTCCCAAAACTTTGCCGCTTGTGTGCACGATATTGCCTTCTTTGGGCACTGTATCCAATAAATCGGTGTAAGCGCCGGCATAAAAATCCTGACTGTCGGCTTTATCGGCAACGGTCAGATTGCGTTCGCGCGCCATTTGTCGCACTTGTTCTTTGGTAAAATTGCCCAGCGGAAACAGCGTGTGCGCCAGTTGATTTTGACTTAATCGATACAAAAAATAACTCTGATCTTTTTTTTCATCAATGCCTTTTTGCAAAACACAGGCATTTTCTTTTTTCAGAATACGGGCATAGTGACCGGTTGCAAAATAATCGAAAGCAATGCCTTCCTGCCGTGCTTTATCGCACATGAGACCGAATTTCATGGTTTCGTTACACTTAATGCACGGGTTGGGCGTGATACCCGATAAATAAGATTCTTTGAAATAATTGAGGACAATGGCTTTATATTCGGCCGAGCAATCCAAAATATGCGTTTCAATGCCTTGCCGTTCTCCCCATAAACGCACGGCTTGAATATCTTCTTTTTCATCGGGGCCGTAACAGGCTTTGCCCGCCGTTTTTAAGGCTTTGCCGCTTTTATCGTAAACCGACATTGTCAGTCCGATCACATGAAAGCCTTGTTCTTTGAGTAAAAGTGCCGATAAAGTGGAATCAACACCCCCGCTTAATCCGACCGCAACCGTTTGAACCATTTTTTTCTCTCCTAAAACAAATATATCATATAAGCGGCATAAAATGCAACAAAAATGCTGCCGGTGAGCCGCGAAAAACGATGCCGATAAAACATAATCAGGCAAAATAAAAGCGTGATGATATCCAGAACGGCAAAATCCGTCAGCATATTTTGAGGAATGCGAACGGGTTGCGCTATCGCCACACTGCCGGTAATGAAAAGCGCATTATAAAGATTGCTGCCGATGACATTACCCAATGCCACGCCGTTTTCTTTTTTCAAGGCGGCAATAACGGCAGCCGTTAATTCGGGAAGTGATGTGCCGACGGCAACAATCGTTAAACCGATTACCGATTCCGATATGCCCCATAAGTGTGCCGTTTCAACGGCTTTGTCAACCAACACATCGGCGCCGTAAAGCATACACGCCCCGCCGAGAACAATTTTTAAAACATCAACCGTTAAAGAGGTTGTGCCTGATTTTTGTTTTTGAACGGCAGTTTTGTTGCTTTTATAAGAATCAATCAAATAAATCAACAAGAGAGCAATAAAAGAAAAGCCGACAAGGCGGTTGACGGTACCCCACAAATAACAAGCCGTTAAAAGAAGAGATGAAAACACCAAAAGAAAGCAATCTTTTTTATATGTTTGAAACACGGCCTGAACGGGTTCAATGCAGGCGCTGATTCCCAACACCAGTAAAATATTGGCAATATTGCTGCCGATAATGTTGCCGAGTGCAATGCCTTCCGACTTGTGATAAACGGAAAGCAGCGCGGCGGATAATTCGGGCAGCGAGGTACCGAAGCCGATAATGACAAAGCCGATAAAGAACGGCGATAAACGCAGCTTTTGTGCAACGGCAACGGCGCCGTCCACCAATTTATCACCGCCGACAATCAATAAAATCAAGCCGATACAAAGCCAGACATAAAGCATTTTCTCTCCATTCGTTGAAGTAATCGTATTATATGGTTTTTTTTGAAAAAAACAACTTTTTTGTTTGAAATTGATTGAATTTTCGTGTTTGTGACAGAATTGTGACATATTCAATACATATTTATGACATTTTGTCGTGTTTTTGTTAAAAAGGCTTGCCAAAAAATAAAATAAGCATATAAGAGTAGGCATCATCAACAAA
>CANREI010000075.1 GCA_947629595.1 uncultured Alphaproteobacteria bacterium
AAACCCGGTTTTTTCCGTTCCACCACACGAGAATCGCGTGTTAAGAAGCCGGCCCGTTTTAAAGCCGTATGCAATTCGGGTTCAAACAAATCCAAACAACGGCTGATACCATGACGCAAAGCATAAGCTTGCCCGGATAAACCGCCGCCGCGCACATTGCATTGCACATCAAACAAACCTTCCCGATTTGTAACCGCAAACGGTTGATTGATAATCATTTGCAACACGGGACGCGGAAAATAATTTTCCACCGTACGACCGTTAACCGTAATCACACCTTTACCAGGTTTAATAATCACGCGAGCAACGGCATCTTTTTTCTTTCCGACCGATTGAGAACGACCCAAACTGTCTTTTTTCGGAGCGCGAGGCGCCGGTTGTTCGGCAACTGTTTCCGTTAATTCTGCCGTAATTGTTTCTTTTTTAACCATTATGCACCTCTTTTGTTTTTACGGTTACGTGAAGCAATATCCAACGTAATGGGATTTTGCGCCTGATGCGTATGTTCGGGACCTACAAAAATGCGTAATTTACGCATTTGTTGACGACCGAGCGAATTGCGGGATAACATACGTTGAACGGCTTTTTCCAAAACGCGTTCCGGATGTTCTTCCAACTGTTTTGCAACGGAAATGCCTTTAATTCCGCCGATATAGCCGGAGTGATGAAAATATTCTTTCTGTTCCATTTTCCGACCCGTTAATTGAACCTTTTCGGCATTCACAACAACCACATAATCACCGCAATCTTGATTGGGTGAAAAGCACGGCTTGTTTTTGCCGCGTAAAATTGTTGCGATTTGACTTGCCAAACGGCCTAAAACCAAGTCTGTCGCGTCAATGAGATACCATTTAATATCGCAAGCGGACGGACTCAATGTTTTTGTTGTTTTCATTGTCATAATTTTATCCTTTTGTTAAACAGGGGTTCTTTATACAATAACTTTTTTTATTTGTCAACACATTTTTATCTGTTTTTTAAAGATTTTTTTATATGGTATTATAATACCCTATTTCAAACACCTTTCCGTTCAAGGAAAAACGCTGTGTTGAAATGCGTGAAACGATAAAGAGTGTGATTTTTTTTGACGATTGCACAAAAAAAACGTACGATTTTTGCAACACTTTTTTTTGATTTTTTCAAAAAAAATTTATTTTGGCTGGAATTCATTGATTTTTCGACTGTTTTTTAGGGGTGATTTTTTGCCTTTTGAAGGTAAATTTTGCCCCCGAATCCGCGTTGCATTAAAGGTACGTTTATTTTATGCTATTCGTAGAGTGAAAGGGAGTCGGAAAATGACAAGACAATTCAAAAAACAATTTAAAAATCAATCTCAAAGCGGGCGGTCAATGATTGAAATGCTTGGGGTGTTGGCCATTATTGCCATTCTGTCTATCGGGGGAATTGTCGGATTTCGATTGGCTATGAATTATTATCAAGCCAATCAAATCGCGCACGAATTGAATATGATGCGCACCGATGCACAAATAAAAATTGCCCAAGGGACGGAAAAGTTAATGCTTGGCGAGCCTTATGATAGCGGGAACATTCAATTTAACGATTACGGAACAGTTTTTGATTGTCTTGATATGGAAACGGAAACGTCCACGCCCGATAAAGTGGTTTCCTGCGCTGTGGCAAACGCCTATTATATTGAGTTGCTAGAGATTCCCGAGGGCGTTTGTAAACCGTTAGCCAATTTAATTGATAAAATGGATAACGAAATTGCTTTTTATATTAACGGAAACTCGGTTGACGCAGAGGCAGCGGGAGAGAAAGGCGCTTGCGGTGAAGGGAACAATACATTAAAAGTCATCTTCGGCGCTGATTCGGATTCGAATGCAGTTAAATGCGACACTGACCCGGAATGTGCATCGTTAGAAAACACACCGGTTTGTGATACCGATCGTCATATATGTGTGCAATGCAAGGAAGATGATGATTGTCCCTATAATACAGATTATTGTGAAAATAATGTTTGCAAAACATGCGACAGCGGTGTTTGGAACGGCGAAAATTGTGTGGAATGCACCACATCTGCTGATTGTGAAAATCCCACACCGATTTGCAGTGAAGAAAATACTTGCGTTGGTTGCGAAACCAATGATGAATGCCTCTCTAAAAATTCGTCAGAGGCAAATTGCACGGAAAACGGCGCTTGTTGCGCGGATTCGCTCATGACGTGGAACGGCAACGAGTGTGTATGTCCCGAAAATAAGCCTTGGAACGGTAAATCTTGCGGATGTGATAGCAATAACGATTGCAAATCGGACGAATTCTGTCTGACGAGCGGATGTATTGATCAATGTAGTAACAGTGATGATTCGTGTACCCTGACAGAAGAAGAAAGTTGTGCAGATGCAACACATCAATGCGTTAAAGTATCAGAATATCAAGCATCTAATCATGATTTGAATAGCAATCCGTATATCTTGTCAAATCGGGGAATGAACTGGTGGAGTGTAGAGCGGTTTTGTGAGAAACTGGGAAATAAACATATGGTGACAATTCAAGATTTGGACTGTGATAATAAAAGTTTAGGAGGAACGATCTGTGATTATTGCTATGCCGATAACAGTAAAAGTGAACTCAGTGATATCGTTAAAGCAGTGAGAAAAGCAGAAAATGGAACTGAAAATGAAGGAATTAAGTCTTATTGGCTGAAAGATCCGTCAATAACAGACATAGGTAACAATTCCTATCGCGCGTATCACTTAATTCTCACGAGTGGTTTCATACACTATTGCAGTCGTCAGATAGATTATTACTATGCTTTATGTAAATGAGTTTAGCTTTCGTAAATGAGGGTCATTTTCCCTTTTCGCCCCACTGCGCTATCCCACAAAAGCGGGATAGCATTTCCTGCCGAAAATAAGAGAGTGTGCCATTTACAACCAAAGAGGAGAAAAATATCATTGTCTTTACCACTTCTGCCAAAATAATACCCAGCTTGCCTTTTCCCCTATCGGCCCATAGCGGGATGGTGCAAAATAAGAGAATATTCGTCAAAACTTTTTCGATTGGTTGTTTTTCAAAAGATGCAATCGACTGGTTTATTCATCTTTTAAAATCAACCAAATCTTGCCGTCATTTCGGTGCGGTTTGCCCTCTGTTTCATCAACCCAACTAATACCCCAACTACCCCATGTAACAGGATCACTCACAACTAAATTTCCATAATCACCCGCTTTTAAATCCCACAATTTAAAATCAGGACAGAAATCTGTTTTATAGTTACCACCACAACCGTTTCTTATGGCATCATAACCACTGTTACATTTTGTTACATCAGATGTATCTTCCGGACCCTCTTTATTTAAATATAAAAGAAGAAAATCATCAATTGTTCCATGTCCCCAAATTTCATAAGAATGTTTATAAGGGCCAAACGGTCGGGGTGTTATTTTAGTGCATGACGGATTCGGTGTAATGAAAAATTTTGTTTCAACATCAATCACGCAAGCGTTATATTCATTTTGATATGTTCCCCCGTCAGGACAATCGCAACGATGTGTTTCTTCATCACAATAGGGATCTTTTCCCCTTGCCGAACATTGAGCATTCGTTTCACACTCTACACACATATGATTAAAGCAAATCGGTAAGTTTTCGGGGCATTCGGAAACATCATCGCATTTAATGGCGTTCGAATCCGAATCGGCACCGAAAATTGCCGTTAATGTGTTGTTTCCTTCATCGCAAGTGTCTTTTCCTACTCCTTCCGCATCAGGTTCGTTTACATAAAAATCAATTAAATTATCCATGCCACTGATCAGGCGTGCCAATGGTTGACAAACGTTTTCCGGAATCTCTTGCAATTCTATATAATAAGCGTTCGCGGCATAACAGGAAACATCATTGAGTATAACTTCTTCTTCATTGGCCAAAGCACAAGCAAAAGTCGTTCCATAGTTATTAAAATGTATATTTCCGCTATCATAAGGGCTGCCGAGGGTTAAATTTTCCGTTCCTTGTGCAATTTTTATCTGCGCATCGGTGCGCATCATATTCATTTCATGGGCAATTTGTGATGCCTGATAATGATTCATTGCCAATCTATATCCCACAATCCCACCGATGCTTAAAACGCCGATTATGGCCAAAACACCCAGCATTTCAACCATACTGCGCCCTTCTTGTGCCTGATTTTGAATTTGTTTTAATTGTTTTCTTTTGTTTGTCATTTTCGCTTCCTTTATTAAAAAAATCGCCTTGATGAGAGGCGACCGGAAGTTGACAACTATCTTACTGATATAGTGCAGTATATTGACCAAAAGGCTTATTTTACTACCTTCCGGCCATTTGACCTATCTCTCCTTTGACACACAGTCAAAAGAGAATAATGTTTATCCTTTTTCAAGGATACAGTAAGAGAGGTTGTCACACCTCGGGGCACACATCACTTGCCTTGCTTTCAGAATAAAAGCTTTTCAAAACAATGTCAAGCAGAAAAAGCAGCATCATTTATTTTTCTTATTTTCGGCACACCGCGCTGTCCTACGTTTCACAGGACAGCACTTCCCGCCGAAAATAAAGAAAATCTCATCATCTGCCAATAGAAAAAAATAAAATCGGCTTTAATTCCGCCACTGCGCCGGCGTACGTTCCCCAAATCGTTCCTTCCCGCCGAAAAGAAATAAATTCATAACCCCATAAAAAAAACGACTCTTTGCCGTTTGGCAAAAAGTCGCTTTTTTTGTTTTTTATCTGATTAAGCTTCCGCCGGTTTTGCTTCTTCAGCAGCAGTTTCAGCGGGCGCTTCCGTTGTCGGTTCGGCTTTGGCGGCTTCTTCGGCTTGCCGTTTTTGATGTTTCGTTGCCGAACGTTTGGCTTCTTCCGCCGAACGGGCAACATTCACCCGAACTGTTTGAGAAACATCGGGGTGCAAGGATAAACGCACATCAAAAATGCCGAGATTCTTAAACGGTTGCGCCAAATTGATTTGACGCCGTTCCAATTTAAAGCCGGCCTCATGAATGGCATCGCAAATATCACGCACCGTCACGGAACCGTATAATTGCCCCGTTTCGGCGGCTTGACGAATAATAACCACGGAAAGATTTTGCATCTTTTCGGCCATTTGTTCGGCTTCTGCCTTTAATTTCAGGTTGTAAGCTTCATATTCTTTGCGTTTGGATTCAAATAATGCCATATTATCTTTTGTTTTCCGTAAAGCTTTCTTTTGCGGTAACAAAAAATTGCGGGCATAGCCGTTTTTCACGTTTACGACATCACCCATTTGACCCAAGCGTTCAATTCGTTCTAATAAAATAACTTCCATTTTGTTCCCCTTTCTTAATCAGCAACAAAAGGTAATAAAGCTAAAAAGCGGGCGCGTTTGACGGCTTTGGATAAACCGCGTTGATGTTTGGCACATGTTGCGGAAACCCGTGCCGGCACCATTTTACCGCGTTCCGATAAATAACGGCTTAACAATTTAACATCTTTATAATCAATAACAGATGTTTCATCCATACAGAACTGGCATGTTTTTTTATGCCGGAACAAGGAGCTTTTCGTTTCACTCATTACATTTCTCCTTCCGTGATTTCAATTTCATATTTATCTTCGGCTTTGCTCTTGCGGGCTTTGGGTTCCATCATCACCGACGGACCTTCTTCCAACGCATCAACCTTCACCGTTAAATAACGCAGCAGGTTTTCATCTAACCGCATTAACCGTTCCATTTCAACAACGGCGGGAGCCGGTGCATCAATGTTCATTAACATATAATATCCTTTGCGGTTTTTGTTGATTTTATAGGCCAACGTACGTAAGCCCCAGTTTTCGCGCTTTGAAACTTTACCGCCGTTGTTTTCGATAACGGATGCATATTTATCCGT
>CANREI010000076.1 GCA_947629595.1 uncultured Alphaproteobacteria bacterium
ATAATCGGATTATACTATAAAGAATAAAAAAGATAAAGAAAAAAAAGAAAGGATTGTTTCCATGACCCTCACACAAGAAGAAATGAAAAAGGTTGAAACCTATTTGCAGCAATTGTTTTGGAATCCCGAACTTGTTGTTCGGAACGGTGTCGGACAAGATGCGCCGGCGGAGGTTTATATCGGTAAAGAATTCATCGGTGTGATTTATAAAAATGATGATGACGGTGAAATTTCTTACGATTGGACCATGTCAATTTTGGCAGAAGATGTTGAACAATTTTAAAAGAACGGTGTTTTGATGACGCAAAAAGAAGAATGTTTAAAAGATTATCAGATTGTGAAGCAAGCCTTTCACAATATTCAGGATTATCCGTTGAATGCACCGGCTTTCTTTAAAGAATTAACGCCGCGGCAAAGTTTTATGGCGTCCCGTCTTTTAACCGATTATCTTTATATGATGGCCGATGTTTGCGCTTATGAAGAATCATTGTTGTTGCCGCTTTCCGCCGATGAACGTCAAGCCGTGTTGCAGGAGCTGACAACGCAGCCCGATCCGTCACTGGTTTCTGATTTACCGCCTTATTTGGATTCCGTTTATATGAAAATAACCCTTAATACGGATGAAAATTTGAGAAAGTTTTATAAGCAATATGATGAAATTGCCCTTGCGGCGTTTCATGAATATCGCCGAATAAAACCCGATCCGGAAAAAATCAATGCCCGATGTGAAAATTTGTGTTTGTTATTAAATAAAGTCGTGAATGAAGAAAATTCTTCCGCGGAGGAAGAAAAACCGAAAAAAGGGTTACCGCCATACATTCGTGTTCCGGCCGATGAAATCAGATCAACACTGAATACGCTTGATTTTTTTGAACGCAAAGAGCGTATTGACAGGTTAAGAAGGGAATTAAGCGACTTTCGGGCAAATATGATTGACAGTACGTTGGAAGGATTGGCGTATCGCGCACGGCATAACGGGCAAAAACGTTCCGAAACGCCTGAAATGAAAGCGAAAAAAATGCGTCAAATGAAAAAAGAACGCTTGATTCGCAAAAAATTGGCGGCCGAAAATAAACGGTTGCCGCAAAATAAAAAGCGCTTTTCACTCAATAGAATTTTATCGGCTTTGCAAAGGTAAACAACTCCGTTTTTTTTAAAGAGCGGTTTCATCGGATGAATTGCCGAATTTAAGGGATTTTAAAAAAACAGTCGGTGTTTCAGGGCAGGAGCGGTTGAAACGGCACAAAACAGTGCCGGATTTATCGGTTTTTTTAATACCGAACAAAAAATGCCGTTGGTTGAAATAATCATTAAAAAACAATTGAATAACAAGAAGTTAACAAAATAATCTGTCTTCCTGATCTCTTCTGCGTTGAGAAATATTGAAAGTTTTCTCTGTTTTATTCGGCGTTATTTTTGTTGGAGACGTATTTGCGGGAATACTTTCTTGTTTTATTTCGGTTGTTTGCGTGCTTTTTAAACTTTCTTTCTCTTGTTTTCCAGTCGTTTGCGCGGTGTTTTGATAGTTTTTCTTTGTAATATATGTTTTTAATAAAGCAATTGTTTTGAAAACGGCTTGCCGATCTTTGGCCGTTGAAAAAGCTTTTTGTGCCACTTCAAGCGGTGTATGATCCGCCTCGTTTTTGGCATTGATATCCGCTCCTTTTTTTAACAGAAGCGAAACAATTTCCACAGCGCCTTTTCGGGCGGCAATATGCAGCGGCGTATCCCGATGTTTGGCGCGAGCGGAAATATCAGCGCCGGCCTGAATTAACAGTTGAGCCGTTTTGAGGTTGTTTTCGCCAGCTGCCTCATGCAAAGGCGTATTGAATGAGACGGAACCGTAGACACCGCAACAAACGGCATTCACGTTGGCGCCGGCTTTAATTAACTTTTGTGCAGCCGGTGCATTATATTTGGCAGCAACATGCAACGGCGTTAAAGCTTTGTTGTCTTTTGCCTCAATATCGGCGCCGGCGTTTATCAGCGTATCAACGGCTTCGGTATAATTGCCGGCAGCATAGTGCAGGGATGTACTGCCGTCATCATCGGATGCATTCACATCGGCACCGGCCTTGATGAGGGCGCGAACAATCGGAAGAGGGCGCTTGTGAATAACGGCAATATGTAATGCCGTCAGCCCGTGTTCGCCTTTCGTTTTAACAAAAGCGCCCGTTTCAAGTAATTCTTGAATTTTCTCTAAATCCTCTTTTTCCAGTGCTTTAAAGAGTTGTGCATCTTTTGACATTTCATTCTCCTTCGTTTTGGCTTTATCCCCATAACCGATCATTGCGATCTCTGATTGATTGTGAAATAATTGATGTTTTTTGCGATTGTTTTTCTTTTTCCGCTTGATGAGGCGGCGTATTTTCCGCCGTTGTTGTTTTTGGGGGTTGCTGTTCCTTCAAACTTTGCGTTTTCAAAAGCGTTTGTTCTTTTTGCGGCTTTTTACTCTTTTTTGATTTATATTTTTTTTGTGCCGTATAAGCTTTTAAAACGGAAATCACTTCAAAAAGTTTTTGAGGATTATCGGCATAATGAATAAAATCTTCGGCAAGTTGTAAGGGCGTTTTGCTATCTCTGTTTTTGGCAATCAGTGAGGCGCCGCATTTTAAAAGCGCTTTCAGTGCCTTAACACAGCCGAAATTGGCAGCAATATGTAAAGGTGTTTCCTGCCAAAAACGCGTGCGCGCATCGGTATTTGCCCCATTTTTGATGAGTTTTTCCACCGCTTTGGCATTATCGAACGATGCGGCATAGTGAAGCGGTGTTTCATAGTCAACGGTTTTGGCTTCCGCATCGGCGTAGGCCTTTAACAAAACATCAACCGCTTCGGCAGAGGTGGCAGCCGCTATATGAAGCGGGGTTACGCCGTTTTCGTTACGGGCGTAAATGTCAGCACCGCGGCTTAACAAAAAATTGAGCGCATTTAAGTGCCCGTGTGCCGCCGTATGCAACGGCGTATTATCAAAAACGTTTTTAGCTTCCATATCGGCACCGGCGTTTATTAACGCTTCCATAATTTCGGGGGCTTGCGCGTTATATACGGCTAAATGTAAAGGCGTATCATCTCGGCTCAGTCTTTTATTGACAACATTCGGCTCTTTTTCCAAAAGTTCTTTCACTTCCTTTAAAGAGACTTTTTCCCAAAATTTTATTTCATTGTTATCGATTTCATTGTGCATAAAGAAATTGCCTTATCTGCCGTCGAAATAAGCGGATATAAATTTTTTGGCATCAAACGTTTCTGTTTTTTTGCCCGATTTATAATTTTTTTGCGCTTTGTAAGCTTCTAAAACGGAAACTATTTTTTGATTGCCTGATTCTCGGGCAAGATCCAGTGCCGTTTTTCCCATTTTGTTTTTAATAGACATATCGGCCCCCGCTTTCAATAAAACAGGTATGGCTTTGGGAACATTGCAGGAAACGGCAGTGTGCAACGGTGTGCTGCCGGCATTATTTTGAGCGTTCACATCAGCTTTTGCTTTAATGAGCATTTTTAAGGCAGCCGGTGTATCAAGCCACGCAAATGAATGCAATAATGTGTCGCCGTTCCTGTTTTTTGCCTTGATATCAGTGCCTGCTTCCAACAAAGTGCTTGCCAAATTAATGGTATGAAAAGTTAATGACTGCGCGGGTGTGTTACCGAAAATATCTTTGGCGTTAATATCGGCACCGGCTTTGAGAAGTATATTTGCCATTTTATTTAACTCGCGTGCGGGCGTTGCGGCTTCTTCAAGATTTTCAGGCCCGATGTAAGAGGCTAAAAAATGCAAAGCGGTTGCGTGTTCATCATTATGGCAAGCATTCGGATTTGCACCGTTTTTAATATATTCTTTCACGGCTTTCAAATCGGTATTTGCGCAAGCCTCGTTTAAATTATTATATAAAAGTTGTTCCATTTTATCCTCCGATTTTTTATGAATAATATGTTAATATATCAGAAAATTCATCTTCTGTCAAGGGGAAAACAAAAAAGGAAGGCAAAAAGCGGCAAAAAGAGGAATTTTATGTAATTATCTGAATTTGTTGGATTTAATTTTCCTGTTGAATAAAAACCCATCTTCTTACAAATAACAAAAAGGACAAAGAAGCGACTTGACAGTCGCTTCTTTATTATGTAATATTAACAGTTAGTATTATTTTAAGGGAAAACAAACGGAAAAATGATTTATGTATGCCTTTTTTTAATGTTATATGCCGTTTCCCTCTTGGGTGCTTATATTGATGTTTATCGATATTTTCTCGGGGTTGAAAAAGAATTAAAACAAAACGTTTCCGGGTTTAAAATTGTTTTTTTACCTTTTTTAACAATCCCTTTTCTTTTATTGGGTACTTCTCTTGTTTTTTCCTGTTTTAAGGTGACCGAATCTTTCTCGTTTGATATTTTTATAGGAGCTTATTGCTTTTTTATCCCCTTTATTCTTGTCTCTTTTATTGAAGACGGACGGTTATCATATCAATGCAAATCTTATCGGAGTATTTTTAAATCATTTTCCAAAACGGAATGGTTTTTGCTGTCGGGGTTGGGATTTTCCGTTCTTGAAATATTATATTACATTATTATTCATGCTTTTTATTCTCCCATAGCCTTTTTGTGCTTGGATATTTTATGTGCTTTTGTGTTTTTTTGGAAATATGTTCAAAAACAGTTACCGCAAAAAACCTTTACCGCGGCACACGGGGTTTCAGAAAAAATAATTGTTTTATTGACAGGTGTTTTGGGAAAAGTTTTTTATTATACAACTTTTTTTCTGTTGTTCCTTCAAATTGTCGGTATTTTTGTTTTGCCCCTTTCTTATGAAGAAGAAGTATCTTCTCGTTTTTTGACGGATTATTCAAAAACAAATTAAAAGAGGGGAATAAATGGATGATTATTAAAGGGTTTTATTTCTTTTTGGGGGCGGTTTTTTATAATCATTTGCGTTCGTATTTTCCCAAAACCGAAGGCATAGAACGTTTACAGGTTATTTTGGAACATATGCTTTATTATCCGGCTTGCGTGGTTTGGTTTTTATATATTGTCGGAAACTTACTGACATATATCGAATATGTCGCGTAGATTTTACCTTTTAAAAGGGCAGGAAAAAATTTCTTGCCTTTTTTTTAGGCTTTCTTATAATAAAATTGTGCTTTCTTTTTATTTAAGGTTATTAAATGAATTATTATATCAGTTTATATGCCATTCCTCTCTTGGTTGCTTATATTGATGTTTATCGATATTTTCTCGGAGTTGAAAAAGAATTAAAACAAAATCTTGTTGTGTTTAAAATGATTTTTCTGCCGCTTATGATTATTTCTGTCGGACTTTATATCGCAGCGGATTTTTATCGGATTTTCGATTTTCGCCGTTTATTTTATTTCAGCACATTCACCGAGTGTGTTATGCAGCTGTTTCCCGCATTTATTGTGTTATCTTTTATTGAAGACGGCTATTTATCATATCAATACAAATCTTATCAGGGTATTTTTAAGTCATTTTCCAAAACGGAACGATTTTTTGTTTTTTTGGTTGCCCTTTCTTATATTCAAACGCTGTATTACTGGCTTAACTTGAATGAAGAAATCGTGTTTATACATTTAAGTCTCAGCCTGTTGAGTGTTTTTGTTTTCTTTTGGCGCCGTATTAAAAATAAAATATCGCAGGGGTTATTTTCATCGTCATATAAATCGATTAAAAGCTTTATCGGGGCATTTTGTTTATGGATTATCAGAAATATCTTTTATTATTTAACATTACTTTGTCTGCTTTGGTTGATAGCGAGTCTTTTTTTGAAT
>CANREI010000077.1 GCA_947629595.1 uncultured Alphaproteobacteria bacterium
TCGGGATTTAATCCGCACGCCAAATAAGTGCAGGCAATTTCGCGCGTTAACTGCCTTAACAGGGGAGCATCTTTAATAGCGTTAATGGCGTGATAATCGGCAACGAACATAATATGTCGCCCCGTTTTGTTAATTTGATGTCCCAGCTCGATAGCCGGTTTGATGGCGCCGACGTAATTGCCGATATGAATGGTTCCCGTCGGTTTGACACCCGTTAAAATCACTTTGTTATCATAATTCATTTTTATGCCCGTCCTTGTGTGTTGGTTTCTTGATTGATAAACAGATTTAAATCGACGCCTTCCGTTTTTTCTTCGGCAGATTTCAAAATGGCGGTCAAACTTGGTTTTTGAGGATTTTTTTTCGCTTTTTCTTCGCTTTGGGCAACGCTTTTGTCTGCCACTTTTTTGGTTGCCGCTCGAATGGAAACAAGCGGATTGGGCGCATTTGTATCTGCCTCTTTTATGGCGTTGGCAATGGCATTTTCGCGATAGGGTTTTTCCACGCGCGCGATTTCGGTTGAACCGTATAATTCTTTATAAACAAAATTTTGCGAGGTTTGACGAATATTCTCAATTTCTTCCGGCTGCGGATAGCGTTCGTAAATGTTTTGAAAATTTTGCGTCATAACCAAAGCCATACATTGCTCCATCAAAACTTTAACATGCTGTTGCCGATTCATAATGTGCTGATGAAATGTTTTTTCAAATGATTTTAAGGCCGTCATAAAAATTTTACTTTGCGATTCGGGTGTTGCCGGTTCTTCTTTTCGTTTTCTTTTATCGTCTTCAAAAAGGCGTGCCGTTTGAAGCATCCAGTTCCTGAGACGGGTTCTGTCACCGTATCTGGAATCAAACTGACCGTTTTGCGGCAGATAACCTTTCTTAACGCATTTATAAAAATAGGTGCTACCCTGTTTTGTTACAACCCCGCGGGAGCCGTATTGATAAGCTAAATCCGTTCCGATGGTTGATACAATCAGATTCATATTGAAATTTTTGTTGTTTTCCAAGAGCTTTTGTTGCTTGTTTTTATATTCCGTTAAAGCCGTATCCAAAGCGCTTTCTTTGGTCACCAGAGCGGGATTGCTGCCGAATAACACTCTTGATTGACTGTGAACGCCCAATTTACAAAATTTGTTCTTGCCGTGAATACGATCATACCGATTGCGCGCGGCGCAACAGTCACGAACCAATTGTTGCTTTTCCGATTCGGTTAATTCCTTGTTGCCTTTGCAAATTTTTAATTGTTGCAGAGCCTGTATGCCTTCTTTGGCTAATTTTCCGTTGGTATCGCATTCAATTTTGGTACCGTATCCGATGGTTAATTTGTTGGCCGAACAAAAATAAAAATGGTTAATCGGCTCGCTTTGAACAATGCCGTCTTCGTTTTGAGAGGTTAAAGTGCTTTCCATTAAATAAGTCGGCGCAAATAAGCAGGAAAGAAGGGCTTTTTCCGCTTGATTTTCTTCTTTTTGATTTTCCGGGTTTTCCGCTGTTTCCGTTGATTCTTCTTCTGTTTCTTTTTCTTCTAACGGTGCGAAAAAAATATCATTATTTATTGATTGCGGGCTTGATTCATCAGGGGAATTTTGTACATTTTCATTTGACATCGACGCGTATCTGTCCTCAATAAAGAATTTAATTTCTTTTAATTTTGTTCAAAACAAAAACGACCTTAAATATAAAAGTAGCGGTCATACGAGTTTGAAAGAAGAGATATAGTGTTTGATGGAAACTCATCGTCAAATTGCTGACCGCTACCGACATCAAAAAAAACATTTTTATGCTTTCCTTGACTTCAAACTGTATCTTACTCCATTTTTTTTTGTTTTTCAAGTATTTTTTTGCAAAAAATGCAATTATTTTATAATTATTTGATTTATAAAGATTTTTATTTTTTTTAAAAAGACTTGCAATTCGTTAAAATAATTTATATGATTTTAAAAGAACCATAGAGGGAGGTTTCAAGATGTTTCTTCAAGGAGTAATTATTGCCGGATTAGGTATGGGCGGCGTTTTTTTCTTTTTGTTTTTGCTTGTTTGTTTTATGAATTTGTTGCAGTCATTGCAAGATTCGGAAACGAATCGAGACAAAATCGCCGCGGCAATTGCTTTTGCGCTTCATCATAATCATCAAAAATGAAAGGAATTCAAATGACAAAGAAAAAAATTTCATTGATGTGTACGGCGTTTCGAGACGGCTTTCAATCTGTTTTCGGCGCCCGGGTTTTATCCAAAGATTATTTACCCGTCGTGAAAGAGGCGGTTAATGCCGGTATTCGCTATATTGAAGCGGGTGGCGGCGCCTCGTTTCAGGCGGCATTTTTCTATAATAACGAAAACGCTTTTGACGTGATGGATTCGTTTCGCGCGATTTGCGGTACTGATGTTAATTTACAAACGTTGGCGCGCGGTGTGAATGTGGTGGCGCTCGATTCGCAAAGTTCGGAAATGATTAAACTGCATGCCGATTTATTTAAAAAACACGGAATGACAACCATTCGTAACTTTGATGCGTTAAATGATCCGCAAAACTTAATTTACAGCGGGCAATGTATTGTGAATGCCGGTTTGAAGCATCAGCTTTGCGTGGCTATGATGTCATTGCCGCCGTCCTGCACGGGGGCGCATACGCCGGATTTTTACGAAGAAAGATTGAAAAAGTTTTTAAAAGCCGATATTCCTTTCGATTCGATTTGTTTTAAAGATGCTTCGGGAACGGCGGTACCGTCGGTTGTGCGGGAAACCGTTGCGCGGGCGCGCAAACTGCTCGGGAAAAAAGTGCCGATTGAGTTTCATTCGCATGAAACGGCGGGAACGGGCTTAACCTGCTATTTGGCGGCCGTTGAAGGCGGGGCCGATATTGTTGATTTATCAATGGCGCCCGTGTCGGGGGGAACGTGTCAGCCGGATATTGCCACGTTTTGGCATGCTTTGCGCGGAACGGATTATGAGCTCGATTGCAATATCGATGCCGTTATGAAAGTTGAAGAGCATTTAAAAGAAGCGTTAAGTGATTATTTTATTCCGCCCGAAGCCTTGCATGCCGATCCGCGTATTCCCTGGTCGCCCATGCCCGGCGGCGCGTTAACGGCCAATACGCAAATGTTGCGTGATAATAATTTGATGGATAAATATGCCGAAATTATTACCGCCATGGAAGAAGTGGTGCGAAAAGGCGGATTCGGTACGTCGGTAACGCCCGTTTCTCAATTTTATTTTCAGCAGGCATTTAATAACGTGATGATCGGACCGTGGCAGAAAATTGCCGAAGGATACGGTAAAATGGTTTTGGGTTATTTCGGACAAACGCCCGTCAAGCCCGATGCAGAGGTGGTGAAAATTGCCGCCGAACAATTGCATTTAGAGCCGACGACCGAATCGGTTTTATCCATTAACGATAAAAACGAAAAGAAATCGCGTCGCCATTATGAAAAAATGCTTGAAGAGGCGCATTTGCCGATAACCGATGAAAACGTGTTTATTGCCGCATCTTGCGGAGATAAGGGAATTGCCTTTTTAGAGGGAAAAGGGTCGGTTAAAGTGCGATATAAAGAAAAACCGAAACCGGTCGCTTCCTCAAACGGCGTATATGACATTTCTGTTGCGGGTGAAGCGTATCATGTGGAAATTCAAAAAGATAAAGCCGTTGTGAACGGCGTTGATTATCCGATTGAGCTGTTAACCGAAACAGGCGCCGCTCAAACGTCCGCGTCCGCTTCCGCGCCCGTATCCGGCGGTGGTTCGGCGCATGAAATTAAAGCGCCCACGCCCGGTGTTATAACCAAAATTTTGGTATCGGCCGGACAAACGGTTGACGCAAATACGGATGTTTGCGTTGTAGAGGTGATGAAAATGGAAACGCGCGTTAAAGCCGGTGTGAGCGGCAAAGTCACGGAAATAACGGTTCAAAGCGGAGCCAATGTATCGGCCGGGCAACTCTTAATGAAGGTGAGCGCATGAAAAAAAATATGCTTTTGTGGATTGCTGCCGCTATGGCAGGTATGGTTTTGTTTCTGATCGGTGCTTGTTTCAGTCAAAATATTGCCGCGGTGTGGCATCAAACGGGGCTATATGCTCTTTATGCGCAGTCAACACCCGTTAATATGGCGTTGCCGTTGGGAGCAGGGCAGATAACGATGATCATCATTTGTCTGTTCTTGCTTTATTTGGGTATTGCGCGCAAGTTTGAACCGCTGTTGCTGATTCCGATTGCCGTCGGCGGATTGTTGGCGAATATGCCGGCAGCGGGCTTAACGCAAGAGGGCGGATTATTATATATTTTATATCACTTGGGCATTGCAAACGGGCTGTTTCCGTTGCTGATTTTTTTAGGGGTCGGCGCCATGACGGATTTCGGCCCCTTGATTGCCAATCCGAAAACGGCGCTTTTGGGCGGTGCGGCGCAGTTTGCCATATTCGGCACGTTTTTGGGTGCCATTGTGTTGGGAAAATATGTGCCGTTTTTTGATATCACGTTAAAACAAGCCGCTTCCATTGCCATTATCGGCGGGGCAGACGGGCCGACATCAATTTATCTTGCCGGAAAGTTAGCGCCGGAAATGTTAGGTGCCGTTGCCGTTGCCGCCTATTCCTATATGGCGTTGATGCCGGTGATTCAACCGCCGGTAATGCGGGCATTAACAAGTGAAAGCGAGCGCAAAATTGAAATGAAACAGCTGCGCACGGTTTCCAAGCGGGAAAAAATTATTTTTCCGATTATGACGCTTCTGTTAACCGGATTTTTTATTCCCATGGCCCTGCCGTTAATCGGTATGTTAATGTTGGGTAATTTGCTGAAAGAATGCGGTGTGACCGAACGTCTTTCCAAAACGGCAGCCAATGATTTAATGAATGCCGTTGTGATTATGCTGGGCTTGTCCGTCGGTTCCAAAATGGCGGCCGAATTGTTTTTGGTGCCGCAAACGTTGGTGGTTTTGTTGCTGGGTGTGATTGCCTTTTGTTTGGGAACGGGTGCCGGTGTTGTTATGGCCAAAGGTATGAATTTGTTTTTAAAGCAGAAAATCAATCCGCTGATCGGATCGGCCGGTGTTTCTGCCATACCGATGGCTGCGCGTGTCAGTGAAAAATTGGGCGTTGAAGCCAATCCGAACAATCACCTGATTATGCATGCCATGGGTGCGAATGTATCGGGCGCTATCGGATCGGCCGTTGCCGCCGGTATTTTATTGGCATTATTATAAAAGGCGGAACGGTTAGGGTGGGGCATTGCTACCCTAGGGGCTGAAAATGAAGCAATTCGGTGGGAAAAATAAATTCGCTGTGAACTTTTTTCCCTCTATCGGCGGATGAGACAGACGACATTTTGTCATCTGTCGCTATGGGCCGATAGGAAAAATCATCAGCAATGCAAATTTTACCAAAAAATCTTACGAAATTTTTTTGAAAACTTCGTCGGGATTGAATTCACGCGGAAAGGCAAACGATTCTTTCTCATATTTGCTTAATATGTATCGAAAATAAGTTAATACAAACAGTCGGGTCGCAGAGGATAACCCCGAACGACCCTTTATGCTGTCGATTTTGGAACACAATTCGTGAATGGTCACTTTCTCTCTGAAGCAGATATCTGCCAGTGACAGCCACGTTTCTCGATCCAATCG
>CANREI010000078.1 GCA_947629595.1 uncultured Alphaproteobacteria bacterium
TTTCGCCTTTATAGGGAATGCCGTAAAGCTTGGGAAAACGCTTCACATAATTCGGAAAATCCACTTCATCGCGCAACCCGTCGGAAACGGGATAAAAACAAGAATCATGAATAAGCGGCGCGGCAACGGTTAAAGAGGCATCACCGTAAGCGGGCAAGATTTGTCCGTTTAAAAGCGAATTGACCTGATGAAGTAACCGATTTTGTTCAATTTTCAAAGCTTTTTGATCGGCAGGCATTTTAAAACAGATTTTATGCTTTAAATCGGTAAAAGCGCAAGACGGACCCAACACAAACAACGTTTCATCAACCTGTTGCGGAAAACGCAAGAGATATAATAATAAAGTGTAAGTCGAATTTGCAATAAAAACCTGTTTCACCGATTGTCCCTTATGTTTTTTGTTGCCGTTATCTTTTAAAGATATATTGAATTATATACCCAAATTTTTTTCTTGTCAACATTTTTGTTGAAAAAATTTAAAAAGACAAATAAAATTCAATTTTCATTAAGAAAATTCTTAATTTTTCGAAAACTTAAATCACTTACATAAGGCAAAGTTATTGCTATATTGAACTGAAACATACCATTTATCCACCCGTCCTGTATCGAGACCCACACCACCTGCGGGACAAGCCTCATCATACCATTCTTGCAACCAGAAGTAATGATTGCCTAATGTAGCATGCAATGTGATAACCGTGTTGGATATATTGTCCGGATCGTAATCTGTATTTCCGGCTTTTGTTTGATGGCAATAACCGTTAGAACTCGGCGTTATCGAATCAGCACAATTCAAATCAACTATATTTGCCAATTCTTTTTTATTAGCCTGACAGAAATTTTGAGCACTCCACCAACTCATATCGCTCATTTTTGCAATAAAATCCGTTCCTTCTATCACAATAACATCTTCATCTTTATCAATACAACGTCCCGAATAACCGTCTTGTTTACTACAATCGCTTGTATTGTCAAAATGGCAATAGTAATGGTTATGACCGTTTTTATTACAATCGCTGTTTTCCTGACACGAAGTCACAACACATTCTTTAAACTCACTGTTCCATTCTTCTCCCTCCGGACATGGTTCGCATGTGTTTTCCGCATTGCAAACAGGTTCATCGGTTCCTTTTTCAAAACAGTTCGCATTTGTGGTACATTCCACACACTTTTCACCGTTCCATTTAGGCGTTTCAGCCGGACATGGTTCACAACTGCCTTGTTCAACATTGCAACGGGGTTTGCTTGAATCTTTGCAATCCGTATGATCTATACATTCCACACATTCATGATTTGCTACATCACAAACAGATCTTGGAGCATTGCAATTGCCATCTTCTACACACTCCACACATGTATTGCTCTCTTTATCGCATACTTGCGGTTCTTCACAATCTTCATCATCACCACACCAGCCTTCGGGACGATTCGAATCGTAATTACCGTTCACTTCTTCCGCATCGAATTCAATATAAATTTCATTATTTTCATCACTTGAACATAAATCATCTTCTGTGTAGGAAATACCATTGATATCCATTTCCCAACGGCCGTCCATGGCGGCAACAAGCGTTGTGAGCGGCTTACAAACGCCTTTCGAAACATTCCCGACTTTAATATAATAAGCATCTGTTTCACGGCAGTTATAAAATTCTGCTTTGTCTTTGCGGATGCAATCATAATCAACGGGATAACGATCATATTGTGTTGATAAATGCCCGGTGTAATCTTCATCTGCGGGTGTATCATCATAAGGATCCCCCAATAACAATTCTTCATTCCCCAAAGCGTATTTAACTTTTAAATCGTTACGCATTAAGTTAATTTCATTGGCTATTTGATCGGCCTGATAATAATTCATGGCTAATTTATAGCCCACAATCCCGCCAATGGACAGAACAGCAATAATGGCCAACACGCCCAGCATTTCAATCATTGAACGGCCGCTTTGGGATTGATTTTGAACTTGTTTTTTTGATTGTCTTGTCATTTTTGACTCCCTTTCACTCTACGAATAGCATAAAATAAACGTACCTTTAATGCAACGCGGATTCAGGGGCAAAATTACCCTCAAAAATTGGCAAAGCAGCCTTATTATAACCTGTTGATATTGCATTAAAATTACCTCAAAATAAATTTTTTTTGAAAAAATGCAAAAAAAGTGTTGCAAAAATCGTACGTTTTTTTGATGCATATTCAAAAAAAATCGCCTTGATGAGAGGCGACCGGAAGTTGCTAACTATTCACAAGTATAGTGCGATATATTGACCAAAAGGCTATTTTATCGCCTTCCGGTCGTTCGATTATTTGCCTTGTTTATTTAAAAAACAAGGCTAAAAATCTATCCTTTTTCAAGGATACTTGTGAAGAGGTTAGCATACCTCGGGGCACACATCACTTGCCTTGCTTCCAGAATAAAAGCTTTTCAAACCAATGTCAAGCAGAAAAAGCAGCATCATTAAATTTTCCCCCTATCGGCCCATAGCGATGCGCCACTTTTCGCGGCGCATCACACCCGCCGATAGAGGGAAAAAGTTTACAGCAAACTTATTGTTTCGCGCCGAATCGCCTTATTTTCGGCACACCGCGCCGGCGCATATTCCACGCGCCGACACTTCCCACAGAAAATAAGAAAGGAGAGTTATCACCTGCGAATGGGAAGAAAATAAAATCAGCTTTAATTCTCCCACCGCGCCGGCGCATATTCCACGCGCCGACACTTCCCGCCGAAAATAAATAAAAAACCGAATATATCCTTAAAAAAACAAACATCAACCGAAAAAGAAAGAAAATCCCGAAGCGACATATTTTTTTCCCTTTTTACCCCCCGAATTGCTTCATTTTCGGTCCATAAAAACGGCAGCTGATTTTATATTACAAAAATCCACCAAAAAAAACTGCCCGAAATGAGCAGTTTTCTTAAATGGTAGGCGACTACGGATTCGAACCGCAGACCCCCTCGGTGTAAACGAGGTGCTCTGACCAGCTGAGCTAGTCGCCCGTAAAAAAAGGGTGATAAACCTATACCACCCTTTTCTTTTTTTGTCAAGAGCAAAAACTATTTTTTGTTGACAATTTCCTTCAAACCTTTACCGGCACGGAATTTCGGCTGTTTGGAAGCCGGAATTTTAATGGCAGCGCCCGTATGCGGGTTACGACCCGTTGTGGCAGCTCTTTTCACAACGGCAAATGTACCGAAGTTTGTAATGCGCACTTCATCGCCTTTTTTCAAAGCGGCGGAAACGGCAGCCGTTGTAGCATCCAAAGCTTTGGCAGCATCTGTTTTGGTTAAACCGGCTTGTTTTGCAATTGCATCAACTAATTCTTGCTTGTTCATAGTAAAACTCCTTAATTTTGTTGGATGAATGTACGACGTACATCCTTGACTTTCCCACTTTACCCCTTGTTTTTAGTGGTTGTCAACAATCTTTTTGCTGTTTTTTTAAAAAAAGTGCTTTTTTTGCTTTTTTGTTAACAAAAAATAAACTTTTATGCCTTCAAACCCCTCATTCAGCCTTTGAAAAGGCCCTGTTTCCGCGATTTTTCAGGCTGTTTTTCAAAACGAATCAAAAGTGTGTAACCAAAAATATTATTATACTTTATTATTATATATCAATAAGTTATAAAGAAAAAACGAATCGGCGTACTTGATTTTTCATAAAAAAATGCAAAAAAACGCCGTAAATGCCTTAAACACGGGTATAATACATCATTTTTTGAAACAAGGCGCGTCTTAAATATTCGGTACGATTTAATTCGGAAATAACTTTTTGAGCTGTTCGGTAATCCGTTCGATCGGGTGATAAACATTTTAAAAGAGCGCTTCCCGTTGTTTCATAATGCACGCCGGATGCAATAACAAGCCCTTTTGATACTTTTTCCGCAATAACGGCCGGCAATTTTTTTGCAGGCAAATTGTAATATGCCAATATAATAACGGGAGACTTTTTTTTACAAACAAACCACGGCCCGCCATGATAATAAGAAGTGTAAACGGCATTTGTTTGCGCATCTTGCAAAGGCACAACCGCCGTTGCGTTTGCTGTTGCCTCATAGGGCTTAATGTTTAATTCTTTTTGCAATGTTCCCACAGCGACGGCATCAATCAGATTTAAGCCGTAATCGTTGATTTTTCTTAATTTGTGATTCTTGGGTTCAAACACGGCTTTTTGAGAGGCAAAATAAGCGCCGGCACAAATACCGTAATAAATGCCGCCGGATTCAACATAAGAACGAATCAAATCTTTTCCGCTTTTTCCTAATTTTAAATGATAATTATCGGCGGCGCCGCCCGGCATAAAAAAAGCCGCAACACTTGCATTTAAAACATTTTTCGTTAAAATATCTTCTGCCGATACCGTTTCAACCGCTATTTTTCGGGAAGAAAATTCTTCTTGCAGGGCCTTTTTTAAAACCGCCACACCGGAAGTGCCGATATCATCATAAATTAAAATTTTATTCTTCATTTTCTTTCTTTAATGCTTCAACATGTTTGATATGTCCGCCGTAGCCGGTGCCGATGGTGCGCCCGATGCTTCTTATTTTGAATCCGACACAGGTGCGACATTGCACGGCCGTTTCATTGACACAAATTTTGTTCGGATATAATTCATATAATTTGCGATATTCTCTATCCGTTACATTCGGCATAATCACATTTGCCCCGCATTGAAGCGCCATTAACCGCCCTTGCGGATGCAGGCTTTCCATAGCGGTTGTGGCGGGAATGTTAATATCCGGCATTAAAAGACGCATGGCCGCCATGGTTCTTAATGCCAATTTTAACGTGCCGCCCTTTTCTTTTGCCAACGGCGTTTGCAGATGCGGAATAAACGGCCCGATGCCCGCCATATCCACCGGCAGCGATTGCAAATAAAGCAAATCTTCGGCAATAGATTCAATACGCTGCCCCGGAAGGCCGACCATAATGCCCGACCCCAGCTCATACCCCAAATCCCGAATCATTAACAAACAGTCATGCCGATGATTCCAACTCATATGCGGATCCAGCCGATGATATAAATCTTTATCGGTTGTTTCAATGCGCATTAAATATCTGTCGGCGCCGGCTTCCCGAAAGGCTTTATATTCCTGATACGTTCTTTCGCCGATGCTTAACGTGACAGCCACATCCAACTTTTTAATTTTTTCAATCACGCGACACAGCTTATCTGTCGTGTAATACATATCTTCACCCGATTGCATCACAATGGTTTTAAATCCGAGATGTGCCGCATGAGAAGCCGTTTGAATCAGCTCTTCTTCCGTTAATCGATATCGCTTGATAAGCGCATTGCCGCGACGAATACCGCAATAAAGACAATTGTTTCGGCAAATATTCGAAAACTCAATCAACCCTCGCAAATGCACCTCATCACCCAGCGTTTCTTTGCGAACGGCATCAGCTTTTTGAAACAATGCTTTTTCCTGATTGTCATCTTGAAGCCACTGAATAATTTCTTCTTTTAAATATCGGGGCATTTTGTTCTCTTTTCACCTGATTTGATTTTGCTGATTTTACTCTTTTTTTCACTTTTGTCAATTTGTTATTAAATTGTGTTTGCTTATTTTATTTATTTTGCTATATTAAACGGTATGAAAATTGATTTAACGCAAAAAATAT
>CANREI010000079.1 GCA_947629595.1 uncultured Alphaproteobacteria bacterium
ATGAATATCTTCGGCAATTTCCTTTGTGTTTCCCGACCACGAATAATAGGCAATCAACACATTCGGATTTTGGTTTGACTCAACCGTTTCATCGGCTTGCGCCGCACCGAACGGCAACAGTGTTCCGGCCAATAAGCCGCATAACAATTTTTTCATTTTTTCCCCCTTTGTTTCTCTCTTTATAAGATATCATTCAAAACAGGCATCCTGTCAAGTGATTTTTTCGGCTTTGGCAAAAAATAATCCGAATTCGAACAAACAATATGTGGGAAGCGCCAACAACAGCTGACTGATTATATCCGGCGGCGTTAACAGAGCCGATAAAATTAAAATACCCAAAAAAACGGCCGGACGCTTTTGTTTGACTTTTTCTTTCGAAACAATTTTCAAGCG
This sequence comes from uncultured Alphaproteobacteria bacterium, assembly GCA_947629595.1. Classification (GTDB taxonomy): domain Bacteria; phylum Pseudomonadota; class Alphaproteobacteria; order CAAHEQ01; family UBA3637; genus RGIG4140. Next base: position 394 of record CANREI010000079.1, read on the forward strand.
AATGCAGGCATAAGTCATTAACGGAAATTGAAACATCAGCCCGAAAACAACGGAAAGTTTCAGGGCTAAATCAATCAACGCCTCAACGCTCCAAACGGCATGCAAATGAAGGGTTTCAAAGCTTAATCCGAATCGAATCACCGTCGGCATAATAAAAAACAAACAACCGCAAACACCCGTTATAAACAAACCGGCGGCATATAACGATAAGTTTCGAATGATTTTGCGTTCCGATTCATAAAGCGCCGGCAACAAAAAACGCCAAACCGACCAAGCAATCCACGGGGCGCAAAAAATTAAATCAATCACGAAAGCCAATTTTAATTGAACGAAAAAAACCTCCAGCGGCGTAAAATAATTTAAAGATTGTGATGAATGAAGCAACACCGAAATCAGCATATTCATACACATCGGCGCCGCTAAAAATGCCGGTATAAACACAACCCCCAAGGCCGCCAAACAATGCAACAACAATTGCCGAAACGCTTCCAAATGCGGTAAAATCGTTTCGTCGGCAGTCGCTTTATTTTTTGTCATTTTCCGCATCAAGCGCTTCTTTAATTTCGCGTGCTTCGTTTTGAAGCATATTTTTGGCTTTTTTATATTCATAATGCGCCCGACCCAATCCGCGCGCCAATTCGGGTAATCGCTTTCCGCCGAACAGCAATAAAGCAATCACCAAAATCAATCCGAGTTCCGTTAAACCGACAGACATTTTTTTCTCCTTTTGTTATTTATACACTTGTTTGTTTTTCAACTCCGTTAACCAAAATCGCCTGCACGGGACACACCGCTTTACAGGCGCCGCAACCGATACATTTTTCCCGTTGTACGCGCGAAACCGTTGCCTCTTGTACGATAGCACCGCGCGGACATTCCATGACACATAAACCGCAATTGATACAAATTTCGGCATTGATATCGGCCGTACCGATTTTGGTTTGTCGTTTTTGTGCCAAAGAAAGGCGTTTCAAGGCGCCCGAGGGGCATATTTGCGAACAGCGATGACACGAATCGGAACAAAAACTGTTATCATATTCCACATGAACGGCAGGATAAGTCGCTGTTGCTTTTTTTAACACTTTCATCGGACAATTTTGTACGCATAAATTACAATTCAAGCAGCGATTGACAAACGCATCGGGTGACTCGCCGCCCGGCGGCACAATAATATTTTTAAATCGGTGCGCCGTTTTTTGCACCCATATTAAACCGCTTTTATAAACCGCGCCGACCACGGCCAATGACAAAGCCCCCAGCAAAAACTCACGCCGTTTTGAGTTAAACGCCACCGGCGGCGGTGATTTTTTCCCAAAACGCATTGCCAGAAACGGACAGACTTTCAAACAAGCCGCACAGCGCACGCACAGTTCATTATTGACAAAGTGATTTTTATAATCGATGCATCCGCTCGGGCAGACTTTGGCGCATTTGCCGCAAGTGCGACATTTCGTTTCATCAATAAACACGCGAAAAAGCGCAAAACGTGACAAAAAACCCAATATCGCCCCGACGGGGCAAATATCGGTACAGAAAAACCGCCCTTTAAACACCGTTAAAACCGTAATACCCGCTAAAAGGCACACGCCCCAAACGGCTCCGCTCATTGCCGCACCGAATAAGGCATAGGGATCGAAAAAACGAGTTATAAACACTGTTCCGCCAAGCAACAATCCCACCAAAACCAGCGCTAAAACATATTTCAAAAACCGATTAGACCGATAAGGCAGCTGCCGGTGAAAAATAAGACGCACAAGCTCCTGATATAACCCGAGCGGACAGAGAATTGAGCAATAAATTCGCCCGAATAAAAGCGTTAAGAGCACAAAAAAAATCAACATTGCACCGGCAAACAGCGATTCGCGCACCGAAAAACGTTCCAGTAAAGAAAGGAATTGAATATTAAAAAAAGGAAGCGGATAAAACGCTTTTAAAAACGCCGAAACACTTAAACCCAAAAGACCGATAGCCGCTATATTTCTGATAAGCCGTAAAATGCGATACATTTTTTATCCTTCCCGATAGCTTTCTATTCAGTTTATCAGTAAAAGCCGAGGTGAAGTCAAGAACTTTTTTCAAAAAAAGATAAAAAAGCGTTATTTATTTCAACGCCTCATAAGCCTGCTTGATTTTTTTGATATCTTCCCACATTAAAGCCTTGGGCGAACCCGGATTGTGTGACGGATTGCGTAACAAATACGACGGATGAAAAATCGGCATCATTTTCGAGCCGTACGGACCGTCAAACCATTGCCCGCGCACTTTGGTAATGCCCACCGTTAAATCGGGCAGAAAAGAAGTCAGCGCCACTTTGCCGCATAATAAAATCAAGCGCGGTTTTAAAATTTCAATCTGTCGATCCAAAAAAGCCCGACAAGCGGCTTTTTCTTCCGGTAACGGATCGCGATTTTCGGGCGGCCGACACTTTACGGTATTACAAATATACACATCTTTTTCCCGAGACAATCCGACCGATTCGAAAATTTTATCCAACAACTGCCCTGCCCGACCGACAAACGGCTTTCCCTGCATATCTTCATTATAACCCGGAGCTTCACCGATTAACATTAATTTGGAATTGGGAATTCCGTCGGAAAAAACAAGATTGTTTCTTGTTTTCCCCAGTCCGCATTTATGACAATTCAGCGCGCAGGTCCGCACTTCTTCCAATGCTTCATACATTTTTATGCTCCTTGTTTTTTGTGAAATAAAGTGAGGCAATAATTCCCATTGCCAACAGTGAAAATGTGACACATAACGACATTAAATTCGAAACGGTGATACCGATATGGGGTAAAAATATTTTTAAACCGATAAAAATAAGCACCAGTGACAAGGCGTGTTTCAAATAGGTAAATCGATTAACGGCCGCCGCCAATAAAAAGTATAACGACCGCAAGCCCAAAATGGCAAAAATATTACTGGTGTAAATCACAAAAACATCTTGCGTAATCAAGAAAATGGCGGGAATACTGTCAACGGCAAAAACAACGTCCATCAACTCAATGCTCATCAATGCAAAAAAGAGCGGTGTTGCTGCCCATTTGCCTTTTTCTTTCACAAAAAAGTGTTCTCCGTGAAAAGCGGGCGTTACATGCATAAACCGCTTTAAAAAAGCAATCACTTTGTTTTCGGATAAATCGTTCTTTTCCTCTTTCTTTTCCAAAAGCATTTTCACACCGGTATAAATTAAAAACGCCGAGAAAAAATATAAAATCCAGTGAAACGAGCTGACAAGTCCGGCCCCGAGTAAAATCATAACGGCACGCATAACAATGGCGCCCAAAACACCCCAAAATAAAACCCGATGTTGATAAGCCGACGCCACATGCAGCCCCGTAAAAATAAGCGACATAACAAAAATGTTATCCATGGACAAACTGAATTCCACCAAATAACCGGTATAATATAAAAACCCTGTTTCCCGACCCTTTTCAAAAACAACAAACAAGCCGAAAAGTAAGGCAACGCATAAATATCCCAAACAAATGTGAAACGTGCTTTTTAAAGACGGTTCTTCCGATTTTTTATGAAAAACAAACAAGTCCAAAAACAAAATCAAGCTGACAACACAGGCAAAAACAATCCAAAGCGCGCCGGTTGAAAGATGTGATAACCATTCAAACATTTTGATTTCCCTCCTTTAATTGTGGCGCAATCAACGGACGACGCAGCGGATTTTCCGCCAATCCCGCCAACCAAAACCGCTCCCACGGAAACGTGCGCCCCGGATCAACTTTGCGTTCGGGTGCAATATCCGAGTGAGCCACCACATTATGGGGCTGAATTTTATATTTTTCAACCAACATTCGACACAGCTTCAATCCGGCTTCAATTTGCGCCGATGAAAACGCGGCAAACGATCGCTCATCGATTGCGGCACATTGAAATTCAATGCCGACGGATCGACTGTTAATATCGGTTTTTCCGTCCCAGTCACTCACACCCGCATGCCAGGCGCGTTTCGATTCATCAACCAGCTGATAAATCGTTCCGTCCGTATCAATCACATAGTGAGCGCTGACACGTCCGCCTTCCTCTTTTTCAATTAAGTAATAAAATGTTTCCCGTAAAGAGGGCGTTGCCGTTGCATGCAGCACAATCATATCAATGGCACAGGTTCGTTCGTTAAAATGGGTTGACGGTTTTTGAATAATGTGCATCGGCCCTCTTTAATAAGAAATTGCGTGGGCAACGGTCGAGCGCATAAATCCGTGACACAGCGCTATGGCCAAAGCATCGGACGCATCGGGCGGAATATGTTCGGGAACGCTTTTTAAGAGTGTGCGCACCATCATATCAACCTGCTTTTTATCGGCATGCCCGGCACCCACAACCATTTTTTTAATTTGATTCGGCGTATATTCGGCAACCGATAATTGATATAATGCCGGCGTTAGCAAAACCACACCGCGTGCCTGCCCCAATTTCAGCGTGGACGTGGGATTATTGTTAACAAATGTTTGTTCAACCGCCGCTTCATCGGGTTGATAAGCTTCAATGATTTTTTTGAGTTCCTGGTGCAGTTCCGCCAACCGCTCCGATAAGGCTCCCGTTTCCGACGGATTTATCACACCGCCCGCAATAAAGCGTAACCGCGTTCCGTCCTTTTCAACAATGCCCCAACCGGTATGACGCAACCCCGGATCAAGCCCCAAAATGCGAATCATTGTTATTCGGCACTTTCCAGTTGTGCCAAAACATCCGGTGCGATATCGGCATTTGTAATCACGCGTTGCACATCATCGTCTTCATTCAGCAAATCAATGAAATGAAACAATTTTTGTGCCGTTTCCAAATCGGTGATTTCTTTTTGTACCAACGGTTTCCAATCCAACCGCGCAATGTTGGGTGTGCCGAGTTTTGCTTCCATACCTTCACGCACGCTTGACAAATCTTCCGGCGTGCAGGTAATTTCATGCGCGTCATCGGTGCTTGTCACATCTTGCGCACCGGCTTCCAATCCGACCTCAAAAACAGCATCGGCCGAACCGACGGTTAACGGATATTCAATATAGCCGATTCGCTCAAAGTTAAACGTAACGGACCCCGTTTCGCCCAATGCACCGCCGTTTTTGGAAAAGGTGGAACGCAAATACGGTGCCGTTCGCGCGCGGTTATCCGTTAAGGCTTCCACAATCACGGAAACTTTGCCGGGGCCGAAACCTTCATACCGCACTTCTTCATAATTTGTTGTATCGGCACT
>CANREI010000080.1 GCA_947629595.1 uncultured Alphaproteobacteria bacterium
CATAGAGATTACCTCACATAAAAATAAGTCGTGACATTATTTTACGCAAAAAAAAATGAAAATGCAATCAAAAAAACATTTTTTTCCGGAAAAAGAGCAGAAAACCGATTGATTGAATGAAGTTTTTAATGTTTTTAAGAAAATTTGAGTGATTTATCTTTCGGTTATGCTTTACGGTTCTCAATAACGCGTGCCGAGGCGGGGAGAGGTGATTTTTATTTTTCCGCTGAAATAATATTCTGCTCTTTACTTCCCCCTGTCAGCTTGGGTGAAGTAACGCGACACTCTTTTTTTTCCCTCTATTTGCAGTTGGCACTCTCTTTTCTTTTCGGCTGATATTATATTTATTTTTTGAGGGTAACTGTATTTGTTTCCTCTCTTATTTTCGGCGGGAAGTGCCGGCTCGTGGAACGTGAGCCGGCGCGGTGTGCCGAAAATAAGAAAAATAAATGATGCAACTTTTTCTGCTTGACATTAGTATGAAAAGCTTTTATTCTGAAGGCAAGGCAAGTGATGTGTGCCCCGAGGTATGCTAACCTCCCTAACAGTATCCTTGAAAAAGGATAGATTTTCACCTTGTTTTTTTAATAAGGTGAGTAATTGAACGACCGGAAGGCGGTAAAATAGCCTTTTGGTCAATATATCGCACTATGTCTGTTAGATAGTTAGCAACTTCCGGTCGCCTCTCATCAAGGCGATTTTTTTTGAATATGCATCAAAAAAACGTACGATTTTTGCAACACTTTTTTTGATTTTTTCAAAAAAATTTTATTTGGAGGTAATTTTAATGCAATATCAAGATGTTATAAAACGGTTATTTTGGCAATTTTTGAGGGTGATTTTGCTCCCGAAACCGCGTTGCATTAAAGGTACGTTTAATTTATACTATTGAAATATAGAACACGGGAGGAAAGTTCATGAAAAAACAACAGAAAAACCAATTAAAACAAGTTCAAAATCAATCTCAACAAGGTCGTTCAATGGTTGAAATGCTCGGCGTTTTGGCCATAATCGGCGTTTTAAGCATTGGCGGAATCGCAGGGTATCGGTGGGGTATGGATAAACATGTATCGAATCAGATTCTTTATGAAATGAATCTGAACAGCGCCCAGTTGGCTATGCTTTTGCAAAAGGGAAATCCCGACGGGGTAACGCTTTCATTGGGGTCGCCTTATGATGAGGGTAAGTTTCGCACGGTAGATTACGGATTCGAATATGCTTGCGGAGACAAAGCGAATTCCGGGCCTGAGTGCTTATATCTTGATGAAACAATGTATTCCATGACGGCAAGGGGGCTTCCGAAACGCATATGTAATATGTTGAGCGATGCTGCTTCCGGTTTGGCTTATGCTTCCGAGCTTGATATTAACGGCGGGGCAGATGAATGTGATGACACGGGCAACATCGTAACAGTGTTTTTTGACACCGATACAACGGTTGAGGGTGGCATCCCGCGGCCGGAGGAATCGGAAACTCATACGCCCCTGCCGGAAGTAACGGAGCCGACTACCACAACCGCAACAGAGACAACGACGCCTGAAACCACAACAACCACAGTAGAAACAACGACGCCTGAGATCACGACAACGGAGGTCACAACCTATACATCATCTGCAACATGTTCTTCAACAGAATCAACAACATACACAAGCACATATACAGCTACACCGTTTGTAACGACAACAGCATTCAATGGTGAATGCGATGATAATGATGATTGTGGAGCAAACCAGTATTGCTATTTTAGCAACTCCGACAGTTGTACTGAACAAAAAGGTTATAAAGGAGAATGTAGAAGTAATACACCTGACGGAACGATAACCATAAATGAAGGTCAAGAAAATGAAAAAACATTTATAGCAAAAAATGAGTGGATGAATTGGTGGAGTGCGCGGAACTTCTGTCTTGCTAATGGAAAAGATTTGGCAAACATATCTGATTTAGGTTGTGCTGATGAAATAGCAAAAGAAACATACGGTTATTGCCATGAAACAAAACAGAATAATACAAGCAGGAATGATAAAAATATATCAAGTACGGTAACGGCATTGAAAGGAAAGTTTGAAAACAATTACTTCTGGTTGTACGAACTGTACAATTCCTGCGACGCGTACAGCGTTGACTTCTACTCTGCTGAGGTCTTCAATAGTAGTCGCAAATCCAGCGTCTATCCCCCCTTATGTGAGTGAGGCCAGCCCGCCCGCCGCTCTTTTCCCCCTATCGGCCCATAGCGACAGACGACATAAAGCCGTCTGTCACATCCGCCGATAGAGGAAAAACGCAAAAAAGAGTAAAGACAAATGATATTCCCCCCCCGATGCCCTGCCTTTTTTTCAACTCCCGTTCGGCAGGGCTCCTCTCTTATTTTCGGCCCACCGCGCTGTCCCACGTTTCACGGGACAGCACTTCCCGCCGAAAATAAAAGAAAAACCGAATATCTCTCCCCCCAAAATAAACATCGCCCCCAAATAAGAAAAAAAATCTTTTTATTCTGCAAAAAGCGCCCGAGGATACCCCGCCGCCGATAAAAACATAAAAAAAGCGTCCGAGAATATCCGCCGCCGCCAATAAAAACATAAAAAAAATGCCCCAGGATACCCTGCCGCCAATAAAAACATAAAAAAAACACCGCTTCTTGTGTGCAGCGGTGCTCTTTTATGCAATTCAATTTAAAGATATTCGGATAAATAAGTCTTTAATTCCGTTAAATCTTGAATTAACTTTTCCGTTTCCGGCGAGGCTTCTTCCGTTTTTTCAAGTATCGGATCATCGGGATTGTTGCGCGTGGCTTTCAGGCGCTTTTGCACACCCTTAATGGTAAACCCTTCTTTATATAAATAATCCCGAATGCGTGCCAATAAAACAACGTCTTCCGCCTCATAATAACGCCTTCCCATTCGTTTAATCGGTTTAATTTGATGAAACTGCGTTTCCCAAAACCGTAAAACAGAAGCCGGTACTTGCAGTAAATCTGCAACTTCGGTAATGGTTCGATAAGCGTTTTCGGTTTTTAACATTGATTATTTTAAAGCGTTTTTCAATGTGTTAGAGGCTTTAAAAGATAAAACGGTACGCGGTGTAATGGTATGTTGTTTCCCGGTTTTGGGATTCCGTCCGATTCGTTCTTTCTTGGTATGAGGAATAAACGTTGCAAAACGGGAAATTTTAACCGTTTCACCTTTTTGTAAGGCTTCAATGATACCGGCAATAATTTGCTCAATCAGCTTGAAAGCCTCCGAATGTGAAAATCCGAGTTCTCTGTAAATGGCATCGGCAATATCTGCCCGTGTAATTGTTTTGTTTTTCATTTTTATTCTCCTCATTATTTTTAATATTGTTATATTGTCATATTTTTTAAAGAATTTCAAGTGTTTTTTTTATAAACGTATTAAAGCGCCTGCCCACGTGAAGCCGCCGCCCATTGCGTCCAGTAAAATTAAATGCCCCTTTTTCAGTTTTCCGCTCGCGATGCCTTCATGCAAAGCCAACGGAATGGAGGCCGCCGATGTGTTGCCGTGTTCCGTTAACGTAACAATGACCCGCTCCATCGGTATATTCAGCTTTTTGGCTGTTCCCTCAATAATACGCACATTGGCTTGATGCGGAACCAAAAAGTCAACCGCATTTTTATCCGTATGCGTTTTGTTTAAAACTTCTTCCGCCACCTCGGTTAAGTTGGTAACCGCATGCCGAAAAACTTCGCGTCCTTCCATAAGGACATATCCTGCCGTTTGCGTTGTGGAAACACCGCCCGTTGTGGTCAGCAGATGCCGAAAACGACCGTCAGAATGCAATATAATATCTAAAATGCCCGAATCGCCGTCTTCTTCCGTTGCGGCACTGATAACGGCAGCGCCCGCACCGTCACCGAACAAAACACAGGTGTTTCTGTCTTTCCAATCAACAATGCGGGAAAGCGTTTCCGCGCCGATAACCAACGCCGTTTTCACGCTTTTGTTCAGAATAAATTGATTGGCCACGTTTAAAGCATACATAAAACCGGAGCAGGCGGCTTGAACATCAAAAGCAAACCCGTGCGTCATGCCGATGGCTTCCTGCACCCGAACCGCCGTTGCCGGCGTGGTATTATCCGGCGTGGTTGTTGCCAAAACAAGCAAATCAATGTCATTGCCCGTTAAATGCGCATTTTTCAACGCTTCTTTGGCGGCATGAACGGCTAATGCGGACGTATATTCCTCTTTGTCGGCAATATGACGCCGTTGAATGCCCGTTCGTTCCCGAATCCACGAATCGCTGGTTTCTACCATTTTTTCCAAATCAAAATTGGTTAATATTTTTTCAGGTAGATAACTGCCGGTTCCGCGAATAACAGATTTCATTGATTCCTCTCTTACTCTTCGCCGGATATATCCGGAACATCAACGTCCATCACATGTTTTAATTCGGTTTTAATTTTGTCGCACAAATTTTTTCGTGCCATACGCACGGCCGATTCCACGGCACAGGCAAACGCAAACGAATCCGCCCCGCCGTGACTTTTGACCGAAATGCCGTTTAACCCTAAAAACATGGCGCCGTTATACATGCGCGGATCCATTTTCTTTTTCAGCTGATTTAAAGTCGGTTTGGCAATTAAAAAACCGACAGAAGCAAATAAAGAACGTTTGACGGCCTGTTTCATCATGCTCGTAATGAATTTTGCCGTGCCTTCAATGGTTTTTAAAGCAACATTGCCGGAAAATCCGTCGGCAACAACCACATCGGATTTGCCCGCGCAAATATCGTTCCCTTCCACAAAGCCGACAAAATTGATTTTCCCTTCCAGCCCTTTTAAAACGCTGGCGGCTTCGCGAATTTCATCACGCCCTTTCGTTTCTTCCGAACCGATGTTCAATAACCCGATTGACGGCTTTTCGGTTTGAAACAAAACATGATGCAACACATGCCCCATAATGGAAAACTCAATTAAATTTTGAGAGTTACACTCGGCATTGGCGCCCAAATCCAACGCCACAATCGGCCCCGTTGCTGCCGGCAGAACCGCCGCAATGGCCGGCCGATCAATGCCGGATAATGTGCCTAAACAAATTTTGCTCATAGCCATTAACGCACCGGTATTTCCTGCCGAAACAACGGCTTTTGCATACCCGTTACGCACGGACATAATGGCTTTCCACATGCTGCTTTCCCTTCCGGAGCGAACGGCAACGGACGGCTTGGCATCGCCTTTAATAACGTCGGTTGTCGGATGAATTTTATATCTGTCATCAGGCAAACGATTGGCATCTGCCAGCTTTTTGATTTTTTCTTCATCGCCGAACAGAAAGAAAAAGACGGATTTGTCTTTTTTCGCAACACGCGCAACGCCTTCGATAATTGCTTCCGGCGCATTATCACCGCCCATGGCGTCAATTGCTATGACAAGAGTATCGCTCAAAATAAATCCTTATTTTTCTGCTTGATCCGGTTTAACAATAATTTCTTTCTTGTTATATGTGCCGCATGATTCGCAAACATGATGCGGACGCACCAATTCGCCGCATTTCGGACATTCATTGCAAGCGTTTGATTTTAAAGCTAAATGCGAACGACGCATATTCTTTTTTGATTTCGATGT
>CANREI010000081.1 GCA_947629595.1 uncultured Alphaproteobacteria bacterium
ACAAATGAAGAATGCCGTCTTAAAAATCCGTCAGAGGAAAATTGCACGAAAAACGGCGCTTGTTGCGAAGATCCGCTCATGACATGGAACGGCAGTGAATGCGTCTGTCCCGAAAACTATGCCAAATCTGAAACCAGCTCCGGTCAAGCTATTTGTTTGCCCTACTGCGAGAAAGATAATATCGGCATTATTTTAATGACAGATACTTCTTTTTCCATGACAAATGAAATGTTTGAAAATGCCAACAAAGCCAAAGCTGCACTTCACATTCCGGAAGACATTCCGTCAGCCGTTTATTGGTGCGAGCCTTGTAACGGAGCACATTGCTGGGCAGAAATACCTTCCGGTCCTGCCAACCACCATCTTGATTACGGAAAACATTCCGTCAGTGAAATTCGCGCTGCTCTTCAAACAAATATATCCGACAAACTCACAAAAACCGGTGATTTCGGCGGCAGTATTTATAATATTATCAATTATTGCTCAACCATTAAAGAAAAACTCATTATTATTGTTTGGTGGGATAATCAAAAACCGGAAGATACCGGTAATGATATACCTGCATTTTCAAAATTGAAAGAAAAATGCCCCGAAACGGTTATTTATAATGTATCACCGAATGCCAAATCATTTGCAAGCGCTGATAAATCTTTTGATTTAAATGACATTACAACGGAATATGTGGAAATTTTAAATCAAGCCATTCGGCAAGAAGGTTGTATCGAGCGGAAATAAAAAAAAGCGCCATAAACGCGCTTTTCGTGGCGGAGAGTACAGGACTCGAACCTGTGCATCCTTTTAGGGGATGACGGATTAGCAATCCGCTGCATTACCGCTCTGCCAACTCTCCGTATTTTTGTATTTTACTTATTTTTTTTAAAAAGTCAATTTTTATTTCTTAATATGCAAATATTTTTTGTATAATCTCCACAATCTGCCGATGAATTTGATCGGGCAACAAACCGATTTTCAGTTTTAAATCTTTTTGATTAACGGGTTGAATTAAATCCATGGCAATATAGGCTTTTTTTCCGCGTAATCCGATTCCGACCCGCGTCGGTAATTGACTGGAACTAACGGTGATAGGAGCTACCAAAGCATACGGCAACGCCTCGTTTAATTCATCGGGCGAAACAATTAAACAAGGCTTTTCAACGCCTTGAAACACGCCCATATAAACTTCAAATCTTTTTACCATATCCACTCCGCTTGCCAATTTTGTTGTCCGTTTAAATCGGGATGAATTTTCTCGCGCCAATGTGCCCGATCTTGACTTTGAGCCGTTAAAATAACGCGTTTTTGTTCAACCGTTAAATTGATTTCCGATTCAAATCCGCATTCGGCAATCACGCTTTTAGGCAATCGAATGCCGTGTGAATTTCCTATTTTCGTGAGTTTCACAAGCATTTATAACTCCTTTTTCAAAACATCGGCTAACACCATATATAACCGGCCGACATCGGAACCGATTAAAACACTCATCAGCAAATTACTTTCTTCGCTTTCGCTGGCTTTTTTGGTCATACCCTCAAACTCGGACATATAACGCGCAACGGCTAAACGAAAATCTTCATTTTGTTTATAAAATTCAATGATTTTCTTGTGTTGCGATTCACTGATCATTTTTGTAATGTGTCGCATAAACACAGCTTTATCACCGTCATAATATTTTTGCCATAAACCATCTTCCGATTTCGGCGTAAAAATATGCGCCATATCAACGGAGAATGACTGCAAATGATTTAAAATAACGGTTGCATCTTGCAACAAATCGGTTTGGGCTTGTTTTTTGGCACTCGGAAACACCGTTGTTGCCTTTTGAACGGTCTCTTTAACGGCAGTTTCAATTGATTCCACATCGGTTTTAATTGTTGTAATTGTTTTTTGAATTTTTAAAATCGTTTCTTCAAACGCGTTATTAACCAGTGATAACTCTTTCAAAGCGGCCGCAGATTTTTGAATCATACCGTCGGCATTGTTTCCGAGCGATTCTTCCAAAACACCGATTCGGTTGGCCGTTTGCTGAACTTCGTTATCTAACAACACGCCTTGATTTTTAAAAACAGATAAAATCTTTTCCAAATTGGTATATAATTTTTGCGTGTGTTGCGTTAAATCGGCAGCATATTTTTGCATAACGGTTTCAATTTCTTTTCCGGATTGATCCATATTTTGAACAAGAAGCCCGGCCGTTTTTATGGCTTCGTTTGTTCTGTTATTAGCTGTTTCCATGGCATGAGCCAAATTTTGCACGTCACTTGTTTGATTTTGCAACGATAACGAAACTGCTCCTATTTTCTGACGGGATTCCTCCGTTACAACCGTTAACGATTGAACCTGATCGGCGAACAGTCTTAACGTTTCTTCCGTGGCATCGTTTGCCTTTTCCGTCATCGCGGTTAAATTTTGAACATGATCGGCAATTTCACGAATGGAAGAAATGGTTTTCGTATCAACATGCTTAATTATTTTGCTTAAATCACCGATCCATTGCTTCAAATCATCGCGCACCAACACCGTTTCCTTATTTACCTGCGCAAAAACCGAGCGAAATTCTTTTATTTGCATGCGTAAAGCAGCGGTAAGCGATTTTGTATAATCCGTGCCGGAAGGCGACATAATAATTTCATTTAACGATTCTTTCCAAAAATCGGCATCAACAGACGATTGTCCCGAATGATCAACAAAATGTGACAATAAAAACGCAATCACAATCGGTAAAAACAATCCGCAAAAACTACCTACAAATTCGGCCGGTGACAAATCATATCGACTGCTCCACCAACCCGAATAAAAAACATAATCAAAAATAAATGCCAGCCAAACGGTTGAAAACAAACTGGCAATCATAAAGCCTTTTTTCTCCCAAAAGGCTTGCCGATCATTATTTTCCGAAATAAAATCTTCCGGTTCTCTAACTTTTCGACGTGAATACATTGTTATTCTCCTTTTTTAAAATACTCTCTTCTTTTTACACCTGAATAAAACGTTCGTCAACCATTAAATGATAAAATCAATAAAAAAGTTATTACAAAATATTTATATTATATTAACAACGTTCTTTCAAGTTAAAAATTACAAAATAATTACTTAAAAAACAAATTCTTCCGGATTGACAACTTCCGTTTTATCTTTTATTTGATGCGTAAACCAAGTTACCTGCCGTTTGGCATAATGACGCGTTACCCGTTGACCTGTTTCACACAATTGATGAAAATCGCATTCATGATATAAATAAGAAATAATCTGCTCAACGCCGATTGCTTTCATCACACCGCCCGTGGCATTCATCTCCAACAAATGTTTTACTTCCTCTATGGCTCCGTTTTGAAGCATTTTTTCAAAACGTGAATCACATTGTTCATACAATTTATCCCTCGGCGGATTGATAAAATAAACTTTAAAATCGGCATCAATTTCTTTAATTTTAGGCTTATCTTGAAAATAAGATAACGGTTTTCCGGTGGATAATTGAACTTCCAAAGCCCGCCGCAACCGTTGAGAATCGTGGTAAAAACAATTTTTAACCTGTTGCCGGACTTCATTGATATCCATTTGCCGCACTTTTTCCCGAATACTCAAATCAATCGGCGGAATCGGCGAAATACCGTTCATTAAAATATCAATATATAATCCCGTACCGCCGATCAAAATCGGATTTTCAATTTTTTGAATAATTTGAATCGCCTTTTTTAACCAATCATATGCCGAATTTTTTTCATGAGAACCTAAATAACCGTATAAGTGATGTGTAATACCGTTCATTTCACTTTCAAGCGGACGCGCGGACAAAATTTTTAAATCCTGATAAACCTGCATTGAATCGGCATTGATGATTTCGCCTTTTATTTTTTCCGCTAATCGCAGTCCGAATGACGATTTTCCGCTTGCCGTCGGTCCGACAATAATATTTATTTTTTGTTTCATTCAGATATAATCCTTGTTTTTTTCAAAAAAATGAATTATGATGAGTTAAACACAAAAAAGGATAACATAATGTTTTATAAAAATCTACTGATATTTGCAATAATTCTGTTGAGCGGTTGCGGTTTTACTCCGATGAATCGCATCAATAACGGCCAAAACGTAACAACTGTTACCGAAAAAATTGCCATTGGAAACATTCCGAATTATGACGGATATCTTCTGAAAAAAGAACTGCAAAATCTGTTAAATCCGGAAAAAACGGCCGGGCAGAAAGATTATTTTCTTTCCATCACACTCAAATCGCCGTTCTATGAAGATCAAACCATTCAAGGCGATAATTTTGCCAGTCGGGAAACGGTTACGATTCGAGCTTCTTTTCAGTTAAAAGAAATGAAAACAAATAAAATTATTTTATCCGATTCTACAAGGGCAACCGGCGCATATAATATTGTTCGCGAACCGTATGCCACGCAAATGGCTCGTAATAAATTAAAAGATAATTTAATAAAAATTATTTCAAACAACATTTCCGTGCGAATCGTCTCTTTCTTAAAATCAAATGAGGAAAAAGATGAAGGCCAAACCCATACAAATTGAGGCTTTGAGAAAACAACTAACCGAACAATATCATGTTGTTTTGTTGTTCGGATCGGATTTCGGTGTTGTGTCGGATTGTGCGGAAAAAATTATTCAAATCATTTTACCGAAAAAAGATGATTTTTCTTTGATTAAAGTTTCCAAAACACAACTGAAAGAACATCCTTCTTTGTTAATCGATGAAGCCAATACCGTTTCTTTTTGGACCGACAGAAGAATTATTTGGCTGAAAGATGCCGATAATAATCAAACAAATGCCGTTGAATCATTTTTGGAAAACATTCAAACCAACACTGTTTTACTCATTACAACGGAAAATTTAATGAAAAACGCTTCTTTGCGTGTTTTATGCGAGAATCATGCCGATGCTTTAGCCATAGCCTGTTATGAAGACAGTGAAAGTGATATGCGTTTTTTAATTAAAGACTATTTAAAATTAAATAATTATTATTGTTCAACCGAAGTGTTGGATGTTTTGGTTACCCGGTGTAACGAAAATCGCCTGATTACAAAAAACGAATTGACAAAACTCTTGACATACGTTGGGGAAAATAAAGAAATAACCGTATCCGATGTTGAAAACATTATTCCCGATTTAAAAAATTCAACCTTGGAAAATTTATGTTTTTGTGTGGCGGGCGGTGATCAAAAACAAGCTGATAAAGCTACAAAAATTTTATTGGATAATAATGAAATTCCCGTTACCATCGTGCGCACTTTATCGCAATATTTTAATAAGCTTTTAATCGGAAAAGATTTATTATTAAAAAAAACCGGCAGTGATGTAATTTTTAAAAAATTATTGCGTGCCAATCAATATATGTTTAAAGAAACGTTTTTAAATCAACTTCAATTATGGAATAAAGAACTTCTTTTAAAAACGCTTCTTTTATTAAATGAAACGGAAGAACA
>CANREI010000082.1 GCA_947629595.1 uncultured Alphaproteobacteria bacterium
TCCGTTACGATGGTTTCACCCTCCGTCAAGCCGGATTTTACTTCCATAAACGAAGCGTTTGAAATGCCTTTTTCAAACACAATCGGATAAAGTTTTCCTTTTTTGAAATGATACACAATTCCTTGCGACGGCGTTAATTCAATTTTTTGCTTTTCGACATAATCTTTCAACCGCACGCCGGGCTTAAACTGCAAAGCCACCGTCGGGATTCGCAACACGTTTTGCGCCGAATGCACCACGATATTCACAAACGCCGTCATCCCCGGCAACAGCTTACGGGACGAATTATCCACATCAATCACCACCGTATACATCACCACGTTTGACTCCTCCGTCGGTGATAAACGAATTTGCTTCACGTTTCCCTGAAACACATCGTTCGGATAGGCATCAACCGTAAACGTAACAGGCATATTCGCTTGAATGGAGCCGATATCCGCCTCGGCAATGCTGGCTTCAATTTGCATTTTCGATAAATCTTCGGCAATTTGAAACAAGGTCGGCGTTTGATAACTGGCGGCAACCGTTTGCCCCTGCTCCACTTCTTTGGAAATAACCGTTCCCGACACCGGCGACAAAATTTTCGCATAACCGTAATTGCGTTCGGCTTTGTTCACATCGGCCGTTGCCGTTAACACCTCCGCATCGGCAGATGCCAGCTCGATTTCCGCCTCTTCAAGCGTGGCCTTGGCAATCAGTTTATCTTTATATAATTTTTCATAGCGGGCATAATTCAGTTCGGCAATTTTCTTTTTTGCCGTTGCCAAACTCAAGCGCGCCGATGCATCATTTTTACTTTCCGTTAAGAGCGCCGTATCCAACTGCGCCAACAACTGCCCTTCTTTAACTTCATCATTATAATCAACCAGTACTTGTTCCACAATGCCCGATATTTGCGTACCCACACTGACCGTGTTAATCGGCTGAATTTTACCGGAAGCCGTTACTTCCTCAACAATATTGCCGCGCGCGATGGAAATTGTCTCAAAATCTTTGGCCGATATACCTTTCTGCTTCGGAGCAAACAGAAAAAAACCGCCAACAACTAAAATCAGCAGAATAATTCCCCATTTTATGAGCGGCCGATGCCCTGTTTTTTGAATGAAAGCGCCGACGAAAGCCATTTTGCCTTTTATTTGAGAACCTGACATCACTAAAATCTCCCGATAGCCCGATAGAGGTTCGATTTACTCTTTAACACGGCATAAAAAGCAACAATCACTTCTTTACGCGCCGAAGCTAAATTAGCACTGGCCGTTAACAGATTTAAAATATCGCCTTTCCCGACCTGATACATGGCAAATGCCACGCGTTCGGCCTCAACCGCGCTTTCCAAAACACGTTTGCTGATTTCATGGGCGGATACCGCCGTTTTATAATTTTGATACGCACTCCACACTTCGTTTTTCACGCTTTCCTTTGTTTCTTCCAACGCAAACGATGATTGCCGATATTGATATTTTGCCTGCGCTATATTATAGGTATTGGAAAAGCCCGTGAAAAGAGGGACGGAAAGACCGATACCGACCGATGCGTTATATCGATAAGGGGAAGCATATTTCCAATCGTCATCATAACCGGCACGGGCATTTCCCGTGAAACTCGGATAATTTAACGCTTTGGCAACATTGATGTTTTCTTGTGCCGCTTTCAGGGCGCTTTCCTGACTTTTAATTTCCGGACGCAAATCCAGTGCCGTTTGCATCAGTTTTTGAACGGACACATCACCCGATTCCAAAGCCGCGATATTTTTTCCTTTGGGCGGCCGCTTTAAGTTAAAGCTGACATCGGGTGACACGTTTAACAATTCCGCCAACGTACCTTGATTGATTTTAACGGCATTTTCCGCTTTCACCACTTCCAACTTCGATTGTTCGTAACTTGTTTGCGCCTGTAACTTATCACTTAACGACACTAACCCCAATTCATAACGTTTGGTTGATTCCTCAAACGATTTTTTATAACTTTCTTCACTGGTTTTGGCGCTTTTCAAAACTTCTTCGCTGCTGAGCAGTTCCAAATAAGCCGTATGAATGGCCAAAATGGTATCATGCAACAAGGCGTTATAAGAAAATTGCGTTTGATTGAAATATGCTTTTTCGCGTTCGATACGCGCCCCGCGTCCGCCAAAATCATAAAGTAACCATGATAAAGCAATATTCCCGCCGAACGGATCGGATTTCACGCGATCATCTTTTTGCGCTTTATTATAAGAATCGGATAATTCGCCGGTCGCGGTTACATCGGGCAAATATTCCGATTTTGCTTTACCGACGGAAGCAGCCGACGCCTTTACCGCCATATAATCACGGTTCAGAGCCGGATTGTTACATAAGCCGATTTCAATCAGCTCTGGCAAACCCAATGCCCCTTTTCCGATATCTTTATCAACGCAATTCTTCGGTGCATTTTCCCGATAAACCGAAAACGGATCCAAGCCATGAGCCGAACCGGCAATCACAAAAGACACACCCAAACATAATATTTTTGCCAAATTTAACTTCATTTTTTTCTCCTACACCCGAAAATAACGCAGAACTTACAAAAAAGTTCAAAAAAGAATTGTTCTCATCTTAAAAGGAGTTTTCGAAAAAGTCAATTTTTTTTCTTTTTTTTAATCAAAAAACACATAAAAAACTTGTAATCGTCTTTTAAATTGTTTAAAATAACCCTTATAAAAAAAAGAGGAGTTAAAATGCAAAAACAATTGGAAGAAAAATTAACGGAATTAATTCACCTGTCACAAACGGCACAAAACAAAAAAATTCTGCCCGAAGAATGCGTGATGGTAACCAATCAGGCTTTTCAGCTGGAAAATGAAATTTTAACCCTGATTGAAGCCGAAGAAGCAACCGAAACCGACATTAAATCCATACAAATGCTTTATGATTTGCGCGAAAACGTGTGGGATATCGTGGGCAAAATTACCGCGCGCGAAGAAGAAGTGAAAGCCAAGGCACACATTAAAGAAACTTATCGGGAAAACAAAGAAGCGTTTCGCGCCGAACAAGAACACGGCTGTCACCATCATCACGGGTGTTGTTGCGGGGAAGAAAAATCGCAGACACATCAACCGTGTCATTGTAAAAGAGCGCAAAAAAAATACCAAAATTAAAAAATAAAATTGAAGGAAATAAAATGAGTGAAACCACAATTGATCATCTTTCTTTTGAAGAAGCCATGAATGAACTGGATGCCGTTGTGCGGCGTTTGGAAAGCGGCAACATCAAACTTGATGAAGCCGTTTCAACTTACGAACGCGGTATGGCACTTCAAAAACATTGCACCCGAAAATTAAAAACGGCAAAAGCTAAAATCGATTTGTTGATGACGGATCAAAAAACAATTATCGGAGTAAAAGATTTCAATGATACAGAAACTGCCTGATTTTCAATCGGCTCGCGAAATAACCGATACGTGGTTGAATGTGTTTTTACAGCCCAAAAATGATTTAACGGCCCGCATAACCGAGGCCATGCGTTATTCTGCCGTCAGCGAGGGAAAGGCGTTTCGTCCGTTTTTAATTTTAACAATCGGCAAAATGCTCAAATGCCCCCCTGAAATTACCGGACAATTGGCGGCCGCCGTTGAAATGATTCATACCTATTCCCTCATTCACGATGATTTGCCTGCCATGGATAATGATGCCATGCGCCGCGGAAAACCGAGTAATCATATTCAATTTGATGAAGCAACAGCTATTTTGGCCGGCGATGCGCTCTTGACAAAAGGCATTGAAGTTATTTCAACGCTTCCCGTTCCGGCACCGAAAAGATGTCGGCTCATTGCCGAGCTGACAAAAGCCATCGGCGATAAGGGAATGATCGGCGGACAAATGATTGATTTAATCGGCGAAAAGCAACCGCTTTCTTTATCGGAAATTCAACAAATGCAAACACTGAAAACCGGCGAATTGATTGCTTTTTCCTGCAAAGCACCGTGTTATATCGCGCCGCTTTGTTCACCCGCAAAACGCGTTGCGCTGACCCGTTTCGGATATGCCATCGGGCATTTGTTTCAAATAACCGATGATTTATTGGATTTATACGGCAAGACCGAAACGGTCGGCAAAACGATCGGAAAAGATGAAAAAAGTCACAAATCAACCATGGTTGCCCGCTTGGGACAAGAAAAAATCCGTCTGAAAATGCGGGAATATTCCCAAACGGCGCAAGAAGCGTTAACGGCATTCGGAAAAAAGAAAGTTGCCGATTTGGAAGTTTTAATTGCTTATATTGTTAATCGGGAGAAATAAAAAATGCCTTTAATGACCCTTTCTCAAAGAAAAGCTTTTTTTCAAGCACTCAACAAAACTTATCCCGAGCCGAAATGCGAATTGAACTGGACAAACCACTTTTCTTTGCTGGTTGCCATTATTTTATCGGCACAATGTACCGATAAAAGCGTTAATAAAGTCACGGAAAAATTGTTTCAGGCGGCAGATACGCCCGAAGCCATGTTGGCACTCGGCGCAGATAAACTGCGTTCGTTTATCAAATCCATTAACTATTTTAACAACAAAACAAAATCCATTATACTTTTGGCGCAAGTGTTATCGGAAAAATATAACTCGCAGGTACCTCATGATTTCGAAACATTGATTACGCTGCCCGGTGTGGGGCGCAAAACCGCCAATGTGTTTTTAAATATTGCTTTTCATGCGCCGTCCATCGGGGTTGATACGCATGTGTTTCGCCTCTGTCACCGCTTAAAAATCTGCACGGGAAAAACGCCGCCCGAAATTGAAGAAAAGCTCAATAAGCTGGTTCCCGCCGAATTTAAGCCCGATGTGGCACTGGCTCTTGTTTTACACGGACGATATATTTGTACGGCGCGCAAGCCGTTTTGCGAAAAATGTTCTCTTTATAATGTCTGTCCGGCCGATGAAAAAAGACAATTAAATCCCGCCGATTCTTCAGAAAACGCGACTAAACGAAAGGGCAAAAAATGAGGCGCTTCTTTTTATTGATTTTACTTCTTTTTTGTTTTTCCGAATCCGTTTCGGCGCAAAACAGAATTGATGAGGGCAATTTGTTGAATATTGCCCGACGCAGCAGCGCAACCAGTGCCGTTTATAACGGAACACCCTTTGTTTATATCGCGCCGACGGATTCATCGGGAGCGGAACCGCTTTCCGGTTGGATGGATGAAGAAAAAAAGCGCTTGTTCGGCACAACGCAAATTACAAAATCGGAATTACTGCCCAACGGCAGCGTTCGCGTTGAATCGCAGTCCGCTCCCGATACGCCCGTTTTAAAAGAAATAGCCTATAAAACACCGTTCGGTGCCGAAGAAAAAGATATTTACGTT
>CANREI010000083.1 GCA_947629595.1 uncultured Alphaproteobacteria bacterium
GGTAAAGAACGCGTTAAGGCCTCTAATTTTGTTTGCGCCGTTTCCATAACGCGATATAACCCGTCAATCAGCCGATTTTCGCTTTCATTGAGCCAAGCCGTCAATTCGGCTTGTACGGGAACGGCTTTTTCCGCCGCACCGGTCGGTGTTGGCGCCCGTAAATCGGCGGCATAATCAATTAAAGTGGTGTCGGTTTCGTGGCCGACGGCGGAAATTAACGGAATTTGCGAATTGGCAGCTGCCCGAACAACAATTTCTTCATTAAAGCAAAATAAATCTTCAAAACTGCCCCCGCCGCGCGCAACAATCAACACATCGGGGCGGGGAATATGCGTGTTTTGAATGAAAATCCCCTCTTTCGGAATGGTGTTAAATCCCTCAATGGCGGTGGCAATTTGTTCGGCCGCACCCTCTCCCTGAACCAAAACCGGCCATAAAAGAACCCGCCGCGGGCACCGTTCGTTCAACCGATGCATAATATCTCGAATAACAGCACCGGTGGGACTGGTAACAACACCGATGACTTCCGGTAAAAACGGCATTTTTTTCTTGCGGGAAACATCAAACAATCCCTCTTTTTCCAATTTTTTCTTGCGATCATTTAACAGTTTGAGCAAGGCACCGATTCCGGCGGGACGGGCTTCCTGAACAATCATTTGATAATTGGATCGGCCGGGATAAGTGGATAATTTACCCGTACAGACCACTTCCAAACCTTCCGTCAGCGCTGCCATGGTGTCATTATCGCGCCCGCGCCAACAAATGGCCGATAAAACACTGTCGGCATCTTTTAAGGAAAAATATGTGTGTCCCGACGGTGCTTTTTTAACACCGACCACTTCGCCGCGCACGCGAATATCGCCGAAAACCTGCTCAACGCAAGCTTTGAGCGAAAGAGAAATTTCGGTAACGGTTAAAACGGGTTTTTCAACTTCCATTTATTTCTCCGCCGATCGTTTTTGTTGAAAAAATGAAGTGAGGAGACGCCCGAAAACATCTTTGGAAATTCCCCCCGTAATTTGGGGTTTGTGATGCGTTTGCTTTTGCTCAAACACACGCGCTCCTTGACAAACACCGCCCGATTTTTGATCGAATGCGCCGAAATAAAGAGCGTCCAATCGGGCATTTGATATAGCGCCCGCACACATGGCGCACGGCTCCAACGTAACAAATAAGGAACAGCCGTTTAATCTTTTGGTATTCAGTTTGCGACACGCTTTTTGAATGGCTCTTATTTCGGCATGAGCAGTGGGATTTTTTAATTTTTCCGTTTGATTGTAAGCCGAGGCAATAATTTGACGTGTTTGCGTGTCAAAAATAACGGCGCCGACGGGAACCTCCTGTTTTTCAGCCGCTTTTTGAGCCAAATGAAGCGCTTTTTTTAAAATTTTTTCATCCATTTGCTTTTTTTACTTCCTTCTTTTTGTTTTTTTGTATATTATAACATTTATTGAAAAAAAGAAAGAGTTTTATGACACAAAAAAAAGAAAGAATTGCAAAAGTGATTGCCGGCGCCGGTGTTTGTTCGCGCCGAACGGCCGAAAATTATATTTTAGCAGGTCGCGTCACGGTGAACGGACAAAAGCTGTTAACGCCCGCTTTTCTGGCGGGTGAGACCGATATGATTTGCGTTGACGGTAAACCCGTCGGTGCAAAGCAGGAAACGCGGCTTTGGTGTTATCACAAACCGACGGGAATTGTTACCACACATAAAGATCCGCAGGGGCGTCCGACCGTTTTTGAGCAATTACCCGCCTATTTGCCGCGCGTGATTTCCGTCGGACGATTGGATTTAAATTCCGAAGGATTATTGTTACTCACAACTGACGGCGCTTTGGCTCGAAAATTGGAGCATCCCGCTTTGGGGTGGAAACGAAAATATCGCGTGCGTCTTCATGGCACATTAACGAAAAGCATTCAGGAAAAACTGCAAAAGGGCGTTACCGTGCAAGGCATTCGTTATGCGCCTTGTCAAATAGAAGTTGAGCGCGTGCAAGGAACAAACACATGGGTACTCATTACTTTAACGGAAGGCAAAAACCGTGAAATTCGTAAGATGATGGATTTTGTTCACTTGCCTGTTACGCGGTTAATTCGGGTAGCCTACGGGCCGTTTCAATTGGGTAATTTAGGAAAAGGAGAAGTGCGCGAAGTGACTAAAAAAGCAGTGAAAGAGTTGTTATGCGAATAATCGGTGGAACATATCGCGGCAAAAAATTATCGGCAGCCGATGAATCGATTACGCGCCCCACTTCGGACAGAGCCAAAGAAGGCCTGTTTAATATTTTATCGCATTATTTGCTGACACAAGGGAAAAATTGGGAAGATATTTTGTTTGCCGATGTCTTTGCCGGTTCGGGCGCCATCGGAATTGAAGCCATATCCCGCGGGGCGGCACATATTTTCTTTTTTGAAAGCAATCGCGTTGCCCGCAGCCATATTGAATTAAACGCGCGCGGCCTTCCCGAATGTTACGCGGTGTTCACAAACGCCTTAACACCGCCGCCGGCTGCTCAAAGCGTTGATATTTATTTCAGCGATGCCCCCTACGGGCAAAATTTAACCGAACGGGCCTTAACGGCTTTTTATAAAACCGGTTGGTTAAATTCTGCCACACTGATTGTGTTAGAAACTCAAAGCGGCGAAAATCCTGTTTTGTCCGATGAATTTGAACTTGTGCGTCAATGCGGTTACGGACGAAATATGTTTTCCTTCGTGAAAATCAGAGAGTCAAAATGACGCAGAAATCTTGTTTTTTATTGATTCTTTTTTATATTTTCGAGAGCGCTTGATTTTATTCGTTTACTGTTTGATAAAGGAGAAGAAAAATGAGTTATGTTAAAAATTTAGCTGCTGCCATTCGCATTTTATCGGTTGATATGATTGAAAAAGCACAATCGGGACACCCGGGTATGCCGCTCGGCATGGCTGATGTTGCCGCCGTTTTGTGGGCCAAATTTTTGCGGATTGATCCGACATGTCCCGCGTGGTTTAATCGCGACAGATTTATTTTATCCAACGGGCACGGTTCGGCATTATTATACAGTTTATTATATTTATTCGGCTTTGAAGATGTTGATTTAAACGCGCTTCAATCCTTTCGGCAATTAGGATCCAAAACGGCGGGGCATCCAGAAAAAACGCTTATAAACGGCATTGATTTTTCAACCGGTCCTTTGGGGCAGGGGTTGGCCGGCGGTGTGGGTATGGCTTTGGCGGAACGATTGCTCAATGCCGAATTCGGCGATGCGCTTGTTCATCACAAAACCTATGTTTTCGCCGGTGACGGGTGTTTAATGGAGGGCATCTCCGAAGAAGCCGTTGCATTGGCCGGGCATTGGAAACTCAATCAACTGATTGTTTTGTGGGACGATAATCATATTACCATTGACGGCTCAACCGATATTGCTTCTTCAACCGATATGAAAAAGCGGTTTGAAGCAAACAACTGGCTGGTATTAAAATGCGACGGGCATTCTCACTCATCAATTGAAAAAGCCCTCACACAAGCACAAACAAGCGATAAACCGGTGTTGATTGATTGCAAAACAACCATCGGTTTCGGTGCGCCGACCAAAGCAGGCACGCCCAAATGTCACGGATCGCCCTTGGGTGCCGATGAAATAGCGGGCTTGCGCCAAAAACTCAATTGGACTTCGGCTCCCTTTGAAATACCGCAAGCATTATTAACCGCCATTCGCACGCAGGCAAAGCAATGGGAAAAAACGCGCCGGGAATGGGAAAAACAAGTGGAAAAATCTCCTTATCGGCAAGAATTTATCAAGCGATTGACTCAAGAGATTCCCGCTTGTCTTTCAACGGTTTTTAAACAATATAAAGAAGCGGTGATTCACCAAAAAGAAGCCCTTGCCACGCGCAAATCTTCCCAAAACATTATTAACTTATTGGCCGAAAAAATGCCGTCATTGGTTTGCGGTTCCGCCGATTTGGCCGGCGCCTCTTATACCAAGCCTCAAACGGCCGTTGCCGTTACCAAAGACAATTATGCCGGTCGATACATTCATTACGGTATTCGGGAACATGCCATGGGGGGTATTATGAACGGATTAGCCGCTCACGGCGGATTTATTCCGCTGGCCGGAACGTTTTTATCGTTTGTTGACTATATGAAACCCGCCATTCGCTTGGCTTGCCTGATGGAACTGCAAGAAATTTACGTTTTAACGCATGATTCAATCGGTGTCGGAGAAGACGGGCCGACGCATCAGCCGATTGAACAGCTTGTTTCCTTACGGGCAACACCGAATTTGCTGGTTCTGCGTCCGGCAGACAGTGTGGAAACCGCCGAATGTTATGAAACGGCGTTGGCACATCAAAAAACGCCTTCGGCCATTATTTGTTCACGGCAAGCGTTGCCGCTTTTAAGAGAAAATATTGATGAAAATCTCTCTGCAAAAGGCGGATACGTTTTAAAAGAGATCTCCCCAAAACGAAACGTAACGCTGATTGCAACCGGATCGGAAGTTTCGTTGGCTTGTCGGGCAGCGGCTTTGCTGGAAAAAGAAAACATTGCCGCCGCCGTTGTTTCCATGCCGTGTCGGGAATTGTTCGAATTGCAATCGGCTTCTTATCGCGAAGCGGTGTTGGGAACGGTGCCACGCTTGGTGATTGAAGCCGCCTCTTCCTTGGGCTGGGATCGATTTATCGGCGAAACGGGTGCGATTTTATCTGTTGACGGTTTCGGTGCGTCCGGCAAAGGTGATGATTTATTTAAACATTTCGGATTCACGCCCGAAAATGTGGTTCAAATTGTGAAAAATTTGTTATTATAACCCGTCGGTATTGAGAAAACAAATTCAACGCCTTATTTTTAAGAAAAAAGGAGGCGGATATGAATTTAAGTCAAAAAACAAACAATTGGGTTCAACATAACATTATTTCCGCATCGCAACGGCAGGAAATTTTGGAAGCGGAAAAAATAAAACAACCCCCGTTTTTATTTTTAACGCTGCTCTGGACGGCGGTCTTATGTTTATGTTTGGGAATTGCCGCCATTATGCGCGCTTATTGGTATCAAATACCCGATAGCGTTAAATTAACCATTGTCGGTGTTTTAATTGTGGGCGGCTTAATTTTATCTTATCTGGCCGTTAAAAAAGAGCGCCATAAATTAGCGGAAACGGCCCTGTTTTTCACGTTTTTGGCAATCGGCGGCGGCATCGGCCTTATTGCGCAAATTTTTAACTTGCCGATGGACGGTGCCACCGGCCTTTTATTATGGGCGGTTTTATCTTTGGGTATTGTGTTAATCAGCAAACGAAAATTATTGCCTTTTTTATG
>CANREI010000084.1 GCA_947629595.1 uncultured Alphaproteobacteria bacterium
GCCATGACCTGATATAATTTATTCCCGCTGATTCGTAACAAGGTTGTTTGCTCAACGGCTTTTAAATCATAGGGAATAACGGCAGGACACAAAACCGTTGCTTCCCCGAAAAATTGTCGCGGGCCGAATTCCGTGACACTGCCTTTATCGTCCACACATTGAATCAAGCCGCTTAAAACAATAAACAAATAATGATTTTCCAGCGAACGACTGATAATTTCTTCCCCCGATTTATATGTTTTTTCTTCGGCCGCCATAATTAAATCGGATAACGCCGATTCCGACACGGTTTCAAACAACGAAACGTTTTTCAAAATTAAAACTTTTTCAAATGTTCCCGACATTTTCCCTCCTAAAATTTCAAAAGCTTTTCAAGCGGCAATTTCACAATGGTAGCTGACGGCAATGATAAAATCAACCGTCGTGTTTCGGCCGAATCGTCATTTAATCTGTCCAACGCCTGAACGGCTGTTTCCACAACCAACAAATCCGTACTGTTTAAAGCGGATTTCACGGCCGGCAAGGCTTCCTTATCATTCATTTTCTGCAAACAATAAACGGCACTTGCCGTTATCCACGACGGAAACGCAAACGCCGGATTTAAAATTAAATCCGAAACATCTTTCAACGCCTCTTTTTTGGCAACCGCCGGTAACGCGATTTCTTTTTTATGCACAAACGGAAATTTTGCCGCTTCTGCCACCGTTTGATATAAATCTCGCGGTAAAATATCTTGTATCACACCCAATGCCGGCGGATAAGATTCATATTCATCGGATAATAAAACATGCACGGCTTTTTGAAAAAGCGGCGACTTCTTTAACAGCAATAATTCATAAAAAATCAATGCGCGGGCGGCCGAAGCTTCCTCACTCATGGCGCGCGTTAAAAACAAAAAAGCATCTTGTGCCGATGAAACCGGCGCTTGTTTATATTTTTCAATAAAGTTGTTTAAAAATCGAATGCGCGCGGCATCTTGCATAATACACGTTTTCAAAAAGGCATATTTATCTTTATCGTGCCAAAAAATACCGCTGTCAATCATACCGTGAATCACGCTGTTGCGCAGTTTTCGATTGCCGCTTTTTAAAACGCGCAACAAAATTTGATGACTTTCATTATCGTTACGTCGTGCCAAAAACAAAATAAGCAATCGCTTTCTGACCAAAGAAACAGCCTCATCGAAAATGCTCTTTTCAATGGCCGGATAGGCGCGTATCCCAAACCGATCCAATGCCGTCAAGGCGTTTTCCTGAAAATCAACCTCATCAAGACTATGTAAAATAATCGGCAACGATTCGGGATGCTTAATCAAGCCCGCAACCGTTAATGCCTCGTTGGCAATGGCGGGATTAACGCTTTTCAATAACGGCATCAATAAACGAATTAAGCCGACGGAAGGCGCTTGCGCCATAACCTGCAATGCCGCCAATTTATCACTGGCCATTCGGCTGTTTGCCAATTTTTGCAAGCCGTCCATGGCCAACAAAGCCTCATGAGAGCCGATAGTCAAAAAACCGATCATAGCCCCTGTTTTTAAGCGTCTGTCATCTAAATAAAGCGCATATTTATTCAAAAGAGCCGTGTTATCGGTTGCCGCGGCAATTTGAATTAAAATGGCCAACGCCTGCGCCTGCACCGAGGCGGATTTATCCGTTTGAAACACAAACTGAACCGATGAATGATATCTTAAAAAGTTTTGCGATTGAAAAATACGTTTTAAAGCAAACAAGCGCACCGTTTCCGACGGATTTTTAAGCGATTTTAATATAAATTTATAATATTCTTTTGCTGGCGCGTTTTCCAAAATGCGTAAAAAATAAATAATTTCATCGGTCGAAGCCTGTTGCATTTCCTGCCGAATATAATCCGTAATGCGATGAGAAATCAACATGAGGCGACTGTCCGGCCATTCGCGCAATTTTAATAATTTTAATACAACATCACCGTAAAAAAAGGTCGTCAACACGAGCAAAATTGTTAAGAAAACACTTAATCCCGCCAGCAAACAAGCCATATAGGCCGGTATCAACACATGTGCCGTTAAAATACCGCCCAACATTAACCCGACGGGCTCAATTAACATCACCCGTTTTTGATGAATGCTCGGATTATCTTGCCTTAAAACAAGGGTTTTAAGTAAAACAATCATATATTCGGAATAGCAAAGATAATAAACAAGCATAAAAATGAGAAACGAGAAAAACGATAAAACATAGCCGGCCGACGACAAAGCAATACTCATGCCCGCAACGGAGAGAATCATTAAAAACAAGGCCCCCGCCAGCATATAAAACGAACGGGCACGCGCTAATAAAAGGACCAAAAAAATTTCGGCCAATCCGAAACAGCTCCACCACAGCGCCGTTTGTTTTAAAATGCCGAAACCATTGTGCGTTTGAGCCAATTGCACATAAAAAACGGCATTTTGCAAACAAAAAGCCGTTAAAGTGAAAAACGAAAAAACAAGAACGCTTCGCGTTAACCGTCTGGCCGTAAAATCTTGTGCTTCACCGCTCGAACGCGAAAATCGTTCGGGTAAAACGGGCATCATTTGCATCAATAAATAAATGCCCGTATATAAAATCATTAACAGCGCCATGGCATAATATAACAAACTGTATGCCCCCACGGGCGCCACATACACAACCAAGCCGCCGCACAAATAACCGCCGGCTTCGGCCGCCATTAAAAACACGTTTTTCAGCGATCGCCTGTCAAACGGCACAAACCTTGTCGTTAAACTCCAAAAAACGGCATTGATTAAATAAAAATAGGCATATTTAACGATAAACAAACCATCATAAACCCCGGGGATATGATATGCCGTTGCCACAATCAGAGCGGTTAACACCAAAATAAGCAGAGTCATCAATCGAAACCCGCCGTATCCCTGATATTTAAAAAGCCCTCTTGTTTTTTGCCCGACATAAGAAAACAAAACGGCAAGCAAAATAAAATCAACCCCTAAACTCAAATGTCCCGTTTTCGTTAAATAAAGTTGTACGGAACCGATATCGGCAAAAACGAGCATAACGGATTTTATAAACGCAAAAAACGCCAGACACATCAACAAACCGATGTTAAATGCCGGTAATTGAGAAATGCGTATAAAAAGTTTTTTATAAAATCCCATTCCGTTTAAATCCGTTCGTTATTTCCCAACAAAGCATCAACATAATCAGGCGCCGTAAAGGTATTTAAATCATCAATTTGTTCCCCCACGCCGACGGCATGAATCGGTAAATGAAATTGCTCCGTCAGCGAAAGCAAAATGCCGCCTTTGGCCGTGCCGTCCAATTTGGTCATAATCAAGCCCGTTACTTTTGTCATTTCCGAAAAAGTTTTCACTTGCGATAACGCATTTTGCCCCACGGTAGCATCTAACACCAACAAAGCGGCATGCGGCGCCGTTTCATCGGTTTTTTGAAGCACTCTGACAATTTTTTTCAATTCGTCCATTAAATCCGTGCGATTTTGAAGCCGACCTGCCGTATCAACAAATAAAATATCATCACCGGCTTTGCGCGCCGCCTGAACCGCATCAAAAATCAAACCGGCGGCATCACCGTTCGGCTTGGTATAAACGGGACAGCCGAGTTTTTGCCCCCACGCCTGCAATTGTTCGGTTGCGCCCGCCCGAAACGTATCACCCGCCACAAAAGAAAGTTGATATCCCTGCCGTTGAAACAAAGCACCGAGTTTACCGATGGTTGTTGTTTTACCGGCACCGTTCACGCCCGTCATTAACACGATAAACGGCTTTTTACTTGTATCAATTTGAAGCGGTACGGCAACCGGTGTTAAAATTTCAATCAATTTTTCCCGAATGAGTGCGCGTGTTTCCGCTTCGTCTTTCGGGTGACGCTCTTTGAGTAATTTGAGTAAACTTTCCGTGACCGGCAAGCCGACATCGGCCATCAAAAGCGATTCCTCCAACGCTTCCAGGGAAGAAACATCCATTTTCACGCCGCTTAAAATGCGCGCGGTTTTTTTAAGCCCGAATTTTAACTTCTCCAACCAACTCATTATCAATCCTTTGTTTGATCAATACTTGTTCAATTTTTCCTTCCGATTTTGAATCGGTATGCACTTTTAAATAATTATCCGTATAACCGCTGCCGTTTTTTTCAATCAACACCGGCCGCACGGTTCCGACGGTTTGATCCAACAGCTTTTGCTCCAACTCAAATCCCGCCTGCCGTAACCGCGCCGCGCGTTCTTTTCGAACGGCGGGCTCAACGGGGGGCATTTTGGCCGCCGGCGTGCCCGGACGCGCCGAATAGGGAAACACATGCAACTGCGTGATATTCGCTTCTCGAACAAAAGCCTCCGTTTTTAATGCCTGCGCTTCCGTTTCGGTCGGGAAACCCGTAATAAAATCGGCCCCGAACACCATATCCGGCCGCACCGCACGCAAGGCCTGACACGCTTTAACAACCTGCGCCGCCGTATGACGCCGACCCATGCGCTTTAATATTAAATCATCACCCGATTGCACGGATAAATGCAAATGCGGCTGAATAACGGAATAAGTTCCCATTAAACCGATAAATTCTTCATCAAGCACCGTCGGATCCAGCGAACCGAACCGCAATCGCTTCAAACCCGTTACTTTTTCGGCAATCAATCGCACCAACCGATGAAACCCTTGCGGATAAGAAGCAATATCAACACCCGTCAGCACAATTTCCGAAAAACCGTTTTCCACAAAAAGCCGCGCCTGCTCCAACACTTTTTCGGGCGGTAAGCCTTTGTTATGTCCGCGCGCCTGATGCACAATACAAAACGTGCACGCGTGATTACACCCTTGCTGAATTTGTAAAAACGCTCGCGTACGTCCTTCAAAATCCGTAACCGGTTGCAGTTCTTCAAAATCAAACAAATCGGCATCACTTACGCAAACTTTTTCCGCCGTTTCAAAGGCTGCCCGTGTTAATTTTTCCCGATTACCCAACACCCGAAAAACTTCCGGCATGGCGGCATAAATTTCCGGATTTAATTGGGCCGCGCAACCGGTAACAATAATTTTTGCCGTCGGATTTTCCCGATGAATTTTGCGAATGCTTTGTCGACATTGCCGTTCGGCTTCTCCCGTAACGGCGCAGGTATTTACAACAATCACATCCGCCAAATCGGTTCCGATTTTTTCAATCAGACGCGATTCAAAAGCATTTAACCGACAACCGAATGTAATGACTTTCATGAGCGTTTCTTTTTCTCACTCGCGCGAGCCTTTTTACGAAAGCCGAATCGCTTGACGGAACCGGTT
>CANREI010000085.1 GCA_947629595.1 uncultured Alphaproteobacteria bacterium
TTGAACAGGCTTTGCGTGTTTTAAAAAAGAAAATGCAACGGGAAGGCAGTTTTCGCGAAATGAAATTACGTCGCTATTATGAAAAACCGTCCGAAAAGAAAGCCCGTAAAGCAACGGAGTGCATTCGTCGTTCACGCAAAATGCGTCGGAAACGTTTTAGTATTGAAGGATATTAATCCTCTCTTAAAATGTTTAAGCTCCTTTTGGGTTATCGATTCAAAAGGAGTTTTTTTTATGAAAAATTTGACATTTAAAAATTTTTAAGGCATATTATGTTAGGTTTTAATTTTGGAGGAATAATGCGTATTCAATTATTTTGTTTGATGTTCTTATTCGGCCTGACGATTTCATCATCCGTTTATGCCGGAAACGGTTATTTCGGCGTGCGCGGCGGTGTTTCCGATTTACGGGAAACAGATGTGGCCGATAAATATAAAAGTGCCGGTTTTGTTTCTGCCTACATCGGCGGACAATCCGGTGCGTTTCGGGCAGAAGCCGAATATACGGCTTTAAGTAAAGTGAAATTCGAATCCGTTCAAATTGATTCTCAATTTCAGCGACTGATGGCAAACGGGTATGTTGACTTGCACGTTTCGCGCTATGTTCGCCCTTATTTCGGTGCCGGAATCGGATCGGCTTTTTATTCGGTTCACGATAAAAAGTCTCAAAACAAATCAAGCGGTGCAAATTTTGCTTGGAATGCCACGGCCGGTGTCGGTTTAAAGTTAACGAAAAACGTAACGTTTGATACCGGTTATCGCTATACTGATATGGGTGATGTATCTGTCGGCAATCAAAACTTGCATTTTAATACGCAAGAAGTTTATGCCGGTTTACGATTCTCCTTTTAAAACATAAAAACAAGTGTCATAAAAATGTCATTTGATTTTTATGTTAAATTTATGTATAAGAAAAAAATAACTTAATAACCAAAAGAAAGAGGTAAAAAAATGACAACAGGTGTTATGAGTGGTAAAAAAGGTTTGATTATGGGCGTTGCCAATGATCATTCCATTGCTTGGGGTATTGCCAAAGAAATGGCCGAACAAGGCGCGGAACTGGCGTTTACATATCAGGGAGAAACCCTTGAAAAACGTGTGCGTCCGCTGGCTGAATCCGTCGGTTCGAATTTGTTGATTCCCTGCGATGTGTTGGATAAAGAATCAATGGATAAAACGTTTCAAACCGTTAAAGAAAAATGGGGTAAACTTGATTTTGTGGTCCATGCCATTGCTTTTTCCGATAAAAACGAATTAAAAGGTCGGTATGTTGATACTTCCGCAAGCAATTTCACCAATTCCATGCTGATTTCCTGCTATTCGTTCACCGATGTGTGTCGCAGAGCTGCCGAGTTAATGACAGACGGCGGGGCTTGCTTAACGCTTACCTATTTGGGCGCCGAAAGATATTTACCGAACTATAACGTGATGGGTGTTGTGAAAGCGGCGCTGGAAGCTTCCATTCATTTCATTGCTTTTGATTTGGGTCATCAAAATATTCGCGTCAATGCCATTTCCGCCGGGCCTATTCGCACATTGGCCGCCGCCGGTATCGGTGATTTTCGGCAAATTCTGGGGTGGACGGAAAGCAATTCCGCTTTGTGTCGCAACGTGACCATTGAAGATGTCGGTAAGGCCGGTATGTTCCTGTGTTCCGATTTAGCTTCGGGTATTACATCGGAAATTGTGCATGTTGATGCCGGTTATAATAAAAACGCCATGATTAACCCGAAAAATGTTGCAAAATCGGCCGAATTACTGGCTAATTTTAAACTTTCCGATTAATCGGTTCATTTCTTCTTTTTTAAAAGCGTTCGGTTTTCAAATCGGGCGCTTTTTGCTTATTTCTTGAAAGGATTGCGGCTTTTCCCGACAGATGATTAAAAAATATTTGCTTTTTCAAGGAAAGTTATTTATAATAATCAGATAAAAAAGGAAGAAATAATGTTTGAATGCTTACTTTTGGTGCTGATTCTGTTTTTGGTTTTGTCTCAACAAAACAAAACGGATTTTACGGCTTTTTTAAAGCATTCGAAAATCATATCAAAAAATCAATTATCACAAATTAAATTATTTGAAAAACAATATCAAATCAATTTGTTATATAAACAAAAACTCATCTCAAACGAACAAAAAAAACGGTTATTGCAACAAGCGGAAAAACCCGCAAAAAAACAATCGGAACAAAAACTTCGGCACCATATTATAGCGGGCGGTGTTGTTTGTATTTCGGCGGGCATTATTGCGCTGATTGCTTCAAATTGGCAAGAAATTTCTTCAATTGCAAAACTTACCGGTTATTTTATTGTGTTTGCCGCACTGACGGCGCGTTTTGCCGTTTTATTCATGAAAAACAAAAAGCGGGAACTGTGGCTCTGGCTGACTGTCGGGTGGATTTTTGCCGGCATTGCTTTAATCGGACAAATTTTTCATTTAAACGGTTCCGGATGGGACGTTCTTTTTTTCGGCGCTCTTTTATCAACGCCTTTTATCAGCTTGTCGCGGTTTAAATATGCCGTTTCGCTTTGGTCTGTTTCTTACGGTGCCGGTGTTATTTTCGGTTCATCGCCCGAATGGGCTTTTTTATGGATTTTAGCCGTTTTACCGATTGTGCTGTTTTTTAAAAACAACAAACCGGCCGCATGGGTTTGGTGTGTTTCCTTGATTGTTTCACTTTTAAACACATTATGGTTCAGTCAACTGGCCAAAGCGTTTACGGAAACGTTTATGCCGCTTGCCGGCGCTTGGATTTTTCTTGCCGTTCTTTTCAGTATTGTTTGCGTTTGCCGACGGTTCATCGGACCATGCGCGTTTACAAAAGTTTTGCGAAGCGTTTTTTACCTCATTTGTTTTGGCACGCTTTTCGGGGCGGATTATACTTACAGCGTGCAAGAAGTTGTTTTAACGCCTCAAAAAATGCTCACGTCCGTTTGGGGTGTTTTTATGTTGGCCGCCCTGCCTTTTTGTGCCGTCGGCTTATTTTTAAAAGATAAAAAAACAGCGTATATCATTTGGGCATTCAGTTTAATTTTAGCGTTTTGTTACACGTTTATCACATTTCAATCCGCCGGTTTTATTTTGGCGCTGATTGTTTTTGCCGTGGCTGCGCTTTTCTTTGCGCATAAGCAAAAAGCAACCTCTTTTTATGCCTGCCTGATTTTAATTGTTTTGAGAATTTGGCTGCAATATTTTGTTTATACCGTCTCTTTAACGGGTGTTGGTTTCGGGCTCATCGGAATCGGTCTTTTATTGCTTTTCGGCAGACATCTTCTCTTTCACTCATTCGGAAAGGAAAGGCCATGAAACATCGTTTTTTGTTTTTATGCGGTTTATTTCTGCCGTTTTGGGTTTTACTGGGTTGGACAGGGTATTTGACATATACTTCTTTAACGGCGCCGCAAGTGGTTGTGGCCGTTAAAGGATATGATCCGTTGGATTTGTTTTCGGGACATTATATTCAATATGAAATTGATTGGGAAAAAACAAACTGCCGTCAATTTCCTGAAGGGTATTGTCCGAAAAATCAATTTGCCGATATTCCCCGTCGCTATTATTTGCCTGAACAGGCAGCCGAAAAAATTGATCGGTTAATGCAGGCACAAAACGCGGTCTCCGTTCACTTTGATATGGTTTTTTCCTATATCAAAGGACGGCAACCGATTGCACGAATGCTTTTGATTAACAATCAAAAGTGGTTTGATTATCTTAATAAAAATGAAAGGAAAAAATAAATGGCTCTCGTCTCTTTAAGACAATTACTCGATGATGCCGCCGAACACAATTACGGTATTCCGGCATTTAACGTAAACAATATGGAACAGGTGTTGGCAATTCTGGCCGCTGCCAAAAAAACGGATTCTCCCGTTATTATTCAAGCCAGTAAAGGTGCGCGCGGTTATGCCAACGATGCCGTTTTAAAACATTTGATGATGGCGGGTGTGGAAATGTATCCGGAATTGCCGATTTGTGTGCATCAGGATCACGGTTCCAGCCCGGAAATTTGTTTTTCTGCCATGATGAACGGTTTTACCTCCGTGATGATGGACGGCTCTCTCACGCCGGACGGAAAACCCGCTACACACGAATATAATGCCCAAGTCACGGGCACGGTAACAAGCGTTGCGCATCCGGTCGGCGTATCGGTGGAAGGCGAACTCGGTTGCATCGGTTCGTTGGAAACGGGTAAAGGTGAAAAAGAAGACGGTCACGGCTTTGAAGGCGCTATTGATAAATCAAAACTGTTAACCGATCCGGACGATGCCGTTCGTTTTGTTGAAGAAACAAAAGTTGATGCGTTGGCGGTCGCTATCGGCACATCTCACGGCGCTTATAAATTTACGCGAAAACCGGACGGAGCCATTTTATCGATTGATACCATCAAAAAAATTCACCAAAAATTGCCCTATACTCACTTGGTGATGCACGGTTCTTCTTCCGTTCCGCAATATTTGCAAGATATTATCAATTCTTACGGCGGACAAATGCCGCAAACTTACGGCGTGCCGGTTGAGGAAATTCAGGAAGCCATTAAACACGGGGTTCGTAAAGTGAATGTTGATACCGATTTAAGAATGGCTTTAACCGGTGCCGTCCGCAAAGTGTTTACGGAAAAACCGGCCGAATTTGATCCGCGGAAATACTTAAAACCCGCCATGGATGCCATGCAGGCCGTTTGTGAAGCCCGTTATGAAGAATTCGGTGCGGCAGGCAATGCCTCTCATATTAAACCGATTTCATTGGCCGATATGGCAAAACGGTATAAATCGGGTGAATTAGATCCGAAAATTATTAAATAACTCCCGTAAAGGCGGTTTATAGAAATATGAACCGCCTCTTTTTGAAAGGAAAAAAGATGACTAAAAAAGGTCTTTTAACATTAACCGTTGCCGGCGGTGTTGCCGCTGTGGTAACCGGTATTTATTTTTTAAAACAATATCAAAGCTTAAAAAAATTATTTCATCAACATTTAAAGTCGGATTTCAACGCAAAATTAACCACTTATTCTCAAAAAAAACAAATGATTTTAGCGCGAAGAGCCCTACAAAATCAAAAACAGAGAGAAAGTTAATTTGGTAATGAAACGGAACGCATTTTTTTAATATTTTCGGAAAAAACAAATGACTCTCATTGCTCCCAGTATTCTTTCGGCTGATTTTGCACAT
>CANREI010000086.1 GCA_947629595.1 uncultured Alphaproteobacteria bacterium
TGTTCCAGATAGGCATCATATAACGGTTGAATTAAAACATTTTTTTCGGGTAACGATTTTTCAACAAACTGATTGATAAATTTATTTTGTTCTTCCGCAGAGGGAATCTTATATCGAAACGAGGGTATAAAATACCCGATACCCGCTATAAAAAACGCGCCGAAAATAACAAAAATATATTCGACAAACTTTTTTTGCAATCCGGAATCCTTCAATTATTTTTAATGTGCTCTATTGTCGCTCAAAAATATGAAAATTCCGTTAATAAATGCTTGATTTCGTCAAAATGATTAAAAAAAATCAACGAAACGGCATTTTTCATCTCAAAAAGTGTTTTTAACGGAGTTGAATATCGGTTTTCAGATATCCCGTTTGCGGATAAATAACCAAAAGACGACTTTGTTTCTCGGCATTTTTCGTTATCAGACACACATCGTCCGAACAGGCAAACGCCGTTACAATTTCTTCATCGGGTGTTAAAACCGAAAGAAACACTTTTTCGCCGTTAAACGAATCTGTTTTTTCGCTCGTCGGCAAAGAAACAAGTGTTTCTTGTGTTTTTATCTTGCTTTGTTGACGACTATCTGCTATCTTATAAGCAACAAAAGTAAAACCCGCCAATAACAAAATTGAAAAGATGAATACCAAAAATTTTAAAAACAGAACGGCTTTCATTGACTTTTCCTCATTGAACAGAAAGGATTCACATGCCTGATTTACTTTCAGACGATATTTGCTCCGATGAGTCATTATATGCACAAAATAACAATTTTGTCACGCAAAAAGTAACGACGGAAACAAAAAATATGCGTTTGGATAAATTTTTGGTTTCGGCTTTTCCGCAACATTCCCGTAACCGAATTATTCGCTTTATTGAAAACGGATGTGTTAAAAATCAAAACGGAAAAATAATTGATGAAGCCGATTATCGCGTCCGTCCCGATGAGTTTTTCACTGTTGTTCCGCCACAGGCACAACCGGCCGTACCGCAACCCGAAAAAATTGAGCTGGATATTCTTTATGAAGACAATGATGTTTTGGTGGTGAATAAACCGGCGGGTATGGTTGTTCACCCGGGTGCGGGCAATATGAGCGGCACACTGGTTAATGCGCTGCTTTATCATTGCAAAGAGTCGCTTTCCGGCATCGGCGGGGTGATTCGCCCGGGTATTGTGCATCGCATTGATAAAGATACCAGCGGCATTTTGGTCATTGCCAAAAACGATTCGGCGCATCAACAGTTATCGAAGCAATTTTCGGCGCACACCATCGAACGGGTTTATCAGGCATTCGTGTGGCAAAAAATGCTTCATGAAACGGGCATTGTCACCGGCGCCATCGGACGCAGTCCGACAAATCGGCAAAAAATGGCCATTGTAAAAACAAACGGAAAACCGGCCGTCACGCATTATGAGCGTCTTGCCGTCTATCAAACGGGGCCGGCCTCCTATGTTCGGTGTGTTTTGGAAACGGGACGCACCCATCAAATTCGCGTTCATTTGGCTTCAATCAATCACGCGTTAATCGGCGATTCGGTCTATGGCGTTATTCCCAAAACGGCGCCGGAATATTTGCGTTATTTTCCGCGACAAGCCCTGCATGCCGGCTTTTTGGGATTTATTCATCCGATAACGGGAAAGCATTTATCATTCGAAGTGCCGCTGCCCGCAGATTTAACGCAATTAAAAAACTTTTTGGAATCAAACTCATAGAAAATACGCGGCGCCCAAGGATAAACGCCGCGTATGCCCCAGTATTTTTAAGAGAACATCTTAAAAATAGTATCTGGCCGAAAGTTTCACATCATTCGACCGCATATCGCTCTTACCCTGTCCGACATAACCGTCTCTGACTTTCACGCGGGCTTGACCTAAATCCGTATAACGATAGCCTAAATCAAATGAAAGGCATGTATTGACATAGTAGTCAAGACCGACACCGGCTGTCCATGCAAAATTAGATTTTGTAGCTCCTTTGGCATCGGGCATACTGTCTGTTTTATTCCAAGCCATACCTAAACCACCCATACCGTAAACACTGATATTGTCATAAACCGGATAAGTTAAGTATAAATTAGCTAAAACAGGCAAAGACCAAACGTCTGTTTTTCTTTTGGGTTCCCCTCTCATATTCACATCACCCCAACCGCGATAACCGACCGTAATGTCTCCGCGAGCAAATTCATTAAAATGATAACCCGTGCCGATACCTAATAAACCCGCATCACCGGTGTTTTTAATACCGAATGAATAACCGGCTTCACCGACAATGTAAGGTTTACTGAAATCAATAGCTTGCGCACCGGCAGAAACCATCATAAACCCGGCAATCGCTAAACTTGATAATAAATACTTCTTCATGTAATTCTCCTTTCTTAAAAATATACGAAGCCTACTAACAATAGGAATAGGAACGGCACTTGTCCAGCGTTTCATGCAAAAATATTTAAAATAAATATCTTTGTATGATAAAATCATAAAATGATATGTTTTCAATGAGTTAATAATATCACTCACCCGGGAAAAATTCCTTGCGATATCCGCACAGATCGTATCTGTTTATTTATTTGAGAATATCGGAACACAAACATTGTCCGTTGCCGTAAAAAGCAACCGAACCGCTCGGACAGGTTATTTCATCGGCACACCGATGTTCGCACACTTTTCCGAACACGTTTTCCGGACATTCGCACACACAAGCCCCGTCTTTATAAACGGCTTTTCCGCCGTTAATGCAGTTAATTTGATTGGCACAGTTCATATCACAGGTTTCACCGTAATAACCGCCGTAACAATCGCACCGGCAAGCGCCGTCTTTATAGACCGCAAAGCCGTATTTACACGTATTGGTGCATTTTTGAGAACAATCATCACCGAAATAACCGTTATAACATTCACATCCGCAAACGTTTCCTTTATAAATTCGATAACCCGATTTACAAATGTTTAAGCATTGTTGAGAACAATTTTCCCCGTAATACCCCTGATTGCACTGACAAAAACTCTGCCCGTTTAAATAAACGCGTTGTCCTTGCGGGGCATATTGAGAGGTGCCGCAGGGCGGAAGAGAAAGAGCTTGTTCGCAATCTTTTCCGGAAAAGCCTTCCTGACATTCACAAAAGCCGTAACCGTACAATTCCCCGTGTCCGTTGCACTCTTGATTTTTATCCGTTAACTCACACCGCCGACCGTAAAAACCGTCGCGACAATCACATCCGCCGCCTTTTTTGCTTTGTACCGATGCATTATACCAATAAAAATCTTTTCCGTGTCCGTTACAAACATCACCGGTCGGTTCAAACTGTTCACAATGTTCCCCGAAGTATCCCATATCACACTTTTGACAACTGCATGTCGGATTAAATTCAACGGCAGAAGCATGACCGTTACAAAACACATCAACGGTACAAAATTCCCTTTTGGCGGATATATAACATTTACCGTTCATATCCTGACTGTCAAAACCGGCCGCCACATCGCATTTTTGACATCTGCTGCCGGTATATCCCGTCTGACAGACACATTTCTCCCCGTTCCACGAACCGAAAACGGTACAACCTTGAACATCCGAATCGGCATGAACGGACAGATTGTTTTTAAATGAAAAAGATATTGATTCACAGTTACCGTTCGAAATATTCGGCACAAT
This sequence comes from uncultured Alphaproteobacteria bacterium, assembly GCA_947629595.1. GTDB lineage: Bacteria > Pseudomonadota > Alphaproteobacteria > CAAHEQ01 > UBA3637 > RGIG4140. The sequence continues at coordinate 3,649 of CANREI010000086.1, forward strand.
CTCATAAGGCAACGACCAACCCCAACCGGCTAATTTACGACATTCGGCAGCAGTTAACCCCTTAATTTCAATCACAAAATGATCTTCATATCCCGTTGCCGTATAATAGTAGCCGTTTTTTAAAGCAGCTCCCTTTTCCAACACAACACCTTCTTCCGGAATCAAGGCCGCCTGCTGTATGCGTATGGAATAGTCATTCGATAAAAATTTCAGCTCATCAATCACATTATCACAATGACGATAAACCATCAAAAAAGAATAACTCCACCATCCGATCAAGCCGATAACAACCCAAACGGCAATAAGTCTGATTAACTCTTTCACTGCCATACCGCTTTCATGAGATTGTTTTTGATTTTTCAAATGAGATTTTTCCGAAAAATACATGCTCATAAAAACACTCCTTCTCGCAAATGATTGATTAAAACTCTATTATTTTCAAAAAGTATAACACTCATTGAAAAGAGAATCAACAAGATATTTCAGAAAAAGTCATTTTTTTGAAATGAAAGATTAAACGCGTGTATGCTGTTTTTGTTGCAGGAGATAAAAACACAACGGCGATAATGTGCGCTGATGTGTGACGTAATTCCGTTCCGGCGTCGGCGGTAAAGAATTGCAAATACCACGCACCGCATGATCCGGCGTCGGCGGCAAAGAGTTCCGTACCTTAATCACGCGAACGGGATAATTCGGCGTCGGCGGCAAAGAATTGCAAATACCGCGCACCGCATGATCCGGAGTCGGCGGTAAAGAGTTCCGTGCTTTAATCACGCGAACGGGATAATCCGGCGTCGGCGGTAAAGAATTGCAAATTTTTTGCCCTCTGTTGTCTTGTTCGTTTTCTCCGGCCCCTTCATCCGGCGTAGGCGGTAAAGAATTTTGCGTCATAAACGCCGTATTAAAAAAAGCCACTCCGACACACAATATGCCTCTGCCTATTGTTTTAATATATTTTTTCATTTTTTTCCTCTGCTATTCAATCCGACCCAAAACAAAGGCGGCATAACGCCGCAATCGGATTTTCAAAAATTTTCCCTGCATAATAGACATTTCAAAGATGATTGTCAAGCATTTTTTTAAAAAATTGTTATTTTTTTTCATTTTTTTTGAGTTTTTTTGAAAAAACGCGTTTTTCACGCCCATTCATCTGACAAAGTAACATACCGGCCAAGCAATCGCCGAGCCGAAACAAGTGTGAACCGAAAAGAGTTTGTGTTATTTTGTTGCGCCGACCGTTTCAGGCTTATCCCTGTAACGCTTCTAATATTTTTTGATAAAAATCAATGCGGGAAGCCACTTCCGTTTTACCCAAATCGTTTCGATAATCTTTTAACGCATTTTGCGCATTTTGAAGCTGTGCCTCAATTTTTTTAACATCAATTTTTTCTTCTTCCACACCCCATGCCAACACCGGGCACAAGTTCCGTCGCACCTCGCAAATACCGCCGGAAACAAAAAAACTCACCGGCTTTTGCCCTTTGTTGTAAACAAT
>CANREI010000087.1 GCA_947629595.1 uncultured Alphaproteobacteria bacterium
AAGCGGTGGAACGACTCGGTAAATTTGAAAATGTTTTGACCAGTATGTATTAAACTTTAATTTCAAATGATAAACAGATTTTTCCGAATACAACGGCTGAAAAAACAGCTTAAAAAGCTGGTCGCTCTGCCGTTTATTTTAATCGGACTGGTCTTGTTGTTCGGCGCTGTTCTAAATATGCCCGCTTTTTCGCATGTGCGGGAAAGAATTTTGTTTTTTTTCACGCCCGTGACGCGCGCGGCCTCGTTTCCCGTTCAATATTTGCGTGAAACCGCTGCCAATATCAGCGCCTATTTAAACGTTTTTGAAGAAAACAAACAATTAAAAGCGGAAAACGAAACATTAAAGTCCTGGCAGCGAACGGCTTTAAAGCTCTCCTTCGAAAAACAGGAATTAAGCAAGCTGTTGAATTATCGGTCGGTGGCGCAAACAAAGGAATATGTTGTTCGGTTACTGATTGATTATAACAGCCCTTTTTCACAATCGGTGATTATTAAAGGCGGACGAAACATCGGTTTGAAAAAAGGCAATGTTCTTGTATCGAAAGAAGGATTATACGGCATTGTTCAAAGTGTGGCTTCTTCAACGGCGCGCGCTTTGAAAGTAACGGATTATTATGCGCGCTTGCCCGTTTATGTCGGCGATCAGCGCTATCCTGCCCTGATGAGCGGTGATAATTCCCGTTATCCGCATATTTCGGCTTTGCCCGAAGAAGCCGTTGTTCGGCCGGGTGATTATATTATGACGTCCGGCACGGCGGGGGTTTATCCGTCGGGTATTCCCGTCGGGGTTGTTAAAACGGTTCAAGAGGGAGAAATCACGGTTGATTTGTTTGAAAAAAGCGATAATTTGGAGTTTGTTCGCGTGATTGATTACGGTTCAACGGTTTTGCTGCCCGATTCGTGCGCCGAGGAGCCCGATCCATGAAAAAAAATCATATCAAGCCTTTTTTCATTCGGTTGATTCCGCTTTTCTGCGTTTGTTTGGTTTTGTTGATTGATAATTTTTCCGTTCGCCTGTTCGGCTTTTCTCAATCTTTTCTGACAAACGCATTGGGCTTTATTTTTTGTTTTACCGTTTTTCGCGTGACGGCCTTTAACAGCATTCTTCTTTTTGTGTTGGGCCTGATAACGGATATTATTCTTGTTTTTCCGTTAGGCTTTTCTTCTTTTATTTTTTGTTTTGTGTTTTTTGTGGCGCAGTTTAATCGGCGTTTTTTGCAACAGGCTTCTTTTAATCGGCAGTGGTTGGTTTTTTCGTTAACGATAACAGCCGTATTTTTGTTCGGAACGGTGTTTCTGAAAACGGCTTACGGTGCCGTGCCGCATCCGCTCTATCTGACGGGTGAATTTGTCGGGTTAATCTTGCTTTATCCGTTCATTGCCGCCGTGTGCGGGTGGCTGAATAAAAAAATGGGGTCACTCACATGAGTTCGCCGTGGGTTTATGAAAAAGAACGTGTGTTAAGCAATCGGCTTTTGGGTTTGGCGGGTATTTTTTTTCTGTTCGGCTTTATTTTAATCGGTCGCCTTTTTTATTTGCAAATTATTTGCGGTGATTTATATTTAAAAATGGCGGACAGAAACAGAATATCCGTGCGATTGACCGCGCCGAAACGGGGGTATATTTATGACAGAAACGGAGTGAAACTGGCCGAAAATAAAACTTCGTTTCAAGCGGTTCTGATTCGCGAAGAAACAGAGGATTATCAAAAAACATTACAAAACATTCAAAAATTATTGCCGTTGGATGAAGATGAATTGGCGCGTATTCAAAAAGAAATTAAACAAAAACGAGCTTTTATGCCGGTTCGAATTAAAAACGGGCTGACCTTTGAGGAAGCGGCTCTCATTCAAGTGAATGCCCCCGATTTACGAGGTATTCAAATTGAAGAAGAAGTCAGTCGATATTATCCGCTGAAAGAATTAACGGCGCACGTGACGGGCTATGTGTCGTTTATGACGGAGAAAGATGTTAAAAACGAGTGGGATGCCGGTTTGTTGGATTTACCCGGATATCGAATCGGGCGAATCGGTGCGGAAGAAGCTTATGAATCATTCCTGCGGGGCCGTCCCGGTATTCGCAAAACGGAAGTGAATGCATACGGGCGTTCCGTTCGCGTATTGGAAGAACACAAAGCCCAAAAGGGGAATAATATTACACTGACCATTGATTCTCGCTTGCAAAAAGCAGCTTTTGAGGCGTTGGGAGATGAAAGCGGTTCGGTTATTGTTTTGGATATTCATACGGGCGATATTTTGGCACTTGTTTCAACGCCTGCTTTCGATGCCAATATTTTTACGGCGCCCATTCCGAAAAAAGTTTGGAACGAACTCATTCAAAATGAAAAAAATCCGCTGCAAAACAAGGCCATTAACGGGGTTTATTCACCGGGTTCCATTTTTAAGTTGGTGGTGGCGTTGGCCGGGTTGGAAAGCGGGCATATTACAAAAGAGAGAACCGTTTATTGCCCGGGGCGCATTCAAATCGGACAGCAATATTTTCATTGTTGGAAACATGCCGGTCACGGGGCTTTAACGTTGGAAGAAGCTTTAATGCATTCCTGCGATGTTTATTTTTATCAGTTGGCGCAGGAAATCGGTGCCGATAAAATTCTTTCCGTTGCGCGGCGTCTCGGTTTGGGGCAAAAAGCAGATATCGGTTTAACCGGTGAAAAAGAAGGATTATTGCCTTCCAAAGAGTGGAAGCGGCAGACACAAAAAGAAAATTGGCGAATCGGCGATACCTTGAATTTAAGCATCGGGCAGGGATATTTAAATGCCACACCGTTACAGTTGGTTTATGCCGTAGCCGTGATTGCCAACGGCGGATACAGATTTGATCCGCACTTGTTAATCGCGGAAGGATCGGATATTATCCCGCTGAAACAACCTTTATTTAAGAAAGAGCATTTGGATTTGGTGCGTTCGGGCATGAATATGGTCGTCAATCGCGCGGGCGGTACGGGTTATAAAGCGCGGTTTGATTTAAACGGGCAAAAAATGGCGGGAAAAACGGCCAGTACGCAGGTGCGACGCATTACCATGAAAGAACGAAAAAGCGGTGTGATTTCGCAAGATAAATTGCCGTGGAAATATCGCGATCATGCCATGTTTGCCGCATTCGCACCCACGGATAATCCGCGTTTTGCCGTGATTGCGGCCGTGGAACACGGCGGTGGCGGGGCTAAAAAAGCGGCACCGATTGCCTCGGCCGTTTTGCAGGAAACGCTTCGATTGTATCCTGCCGATTCGTATGATCAAGAAAATGAGCAAGCTTTTATATCGGCTTTGGTACGACAACTGGGGGTGGCAAAATAAAATGTCTTTTTTCAAAGAACGCAACTGTTATTTAAAAAATTACAATCTGTCTTTAACGGATAAGATGAAGAAATTTAATTATCGATATGCCGCGCTTATTTGTTTGGTTGTATTTATCGGCATCGGAATTTTATATTCGGCCGGAAACGGGCATTTTTCGCCGTGGGCCGACCGACAATTTATGCGTTTTTTATTGAGTTTTGTTCTTTTTTATGTTGTTTCTTTAATCAATTTAAGATTTTGGATGAAATATGCCTATTGGATTTATACGGCCGGTATTTTATTGCTGATCGGCGTTTCGTTGTTCGGTCATGTGGGTATGGGGGCGCAACGCTGGCTTAATTTGGGAATGATCAATGTTCAACCCTCGGAAGTGATGAAAATTGCGCTTGTCATTGCATTGGCTCGCTATTTCCACGGCTCTTCGCCGGCGGATATTCGCTCGTGGCAACACCTTGCACCGCCTTTGTTATTGATGCTGTGGCCCGTTTTGTTTATTATCGCACAGCCCGATTTGGGAACGGCGCTGATGTTGGTTTTTGTAACGGGTGCTTTGTTGTTTGTTGTGGGTGTTCAACTGTGGAAGTTTTTGTTGGTGTTTGTATTGGGCGGTATTTCAATGCCGATTCTGTGGTTTTTTATGCATGATTATCAAAAACAACGGGTATTAACATTTTTAAATCCCGAAAGTGATCCGCTCGGAACGGGTTATCATATTATTCAATCCAAAATCACGTTAGGATCGGGCGGCTTGTTCGGAAAAGGTTTTATGGAAAGCACACAAAGCCGATTAAGCTTTCTGCCCGAAAAGCAAACGGATTTTATTTTCACGCTGTTTTCCGAAGAATTCGGCTTTTTGGGATCTTGTACGCTGATAGCCTTGTTTTTCGGCATTATCATTTACGGATTTTTGATTGCCGCGCGCTGTCATAATTTTTTCGGGAAATTGTTGGCCATCGGGCTTACGGTTAATTTTGCCTTATATGTGTTTATTAATATCGGTATGGTTTCGGGGCTGTTGCCGGTGGTCGGCGTGCCGCTTCCCTTGATTTCTTACGGCGGAACGGCTATGTTAACATTGTTTATCGGTTTCGGGTTAATTGAAGCGGTTGATATTAACCGTGAAATGGTAATCGGTCGGTCGGGTTCCATTGAGGACGAATAGGGGAAAAAATGAGCGATTTGGAAAATTCTTTAAATACGGCATTTGAAGCTTATAACAATCATTGTTTCGATATGGCGGAAGAATTGGCGCGTGAGGTTTTAACCGTTTCGCCCGCCAACGGTGATGCATTATATTTGCTCGGGCTGATTGCTTATCGGGCAGGGGCTTTGGAACCGGCGGAAAAATTACTGTATGATGCCGTTAAATTATATCCGAAGCAGGAAAATTATGCGTTGGCGTTGGCGAGCATTTTACAAAAAGAGGGCCGATCGGATGAAGCGCTTTCTTTTTATTCGAAATATCCGCAAAATGCCGCTGCCGTTGCCCAAGAAGGCTATATTTATTTGCAAAAAGGGCAAAATGATTTTGCGTTAAGCGCTTTTCAAAAGGCCTTGTCTTTGGATCAAACCTGTTTGACGGCCTTGATCGGGAAAGCGTTGGTGTTTCGAAAAGAAGGAAGACATACCGAGGCTTTGAATCAATTGGAAAAAGCGCAAGAAATCGGAAGCAGTGCCGAATTGGATTATCAGTTAAGCGTTCAAAATCGTTTCTGTCAAAATGCCGCAAAAGCGCTGCAATATATCAATTCGGCTTTAACGAAAGAACAACCGGC
>CANREI010000088.1 GCA_947629595.1 uncultured Alphaproteobacteria bacterium
GCGGCTAACCGTAAATGCGATGTGGTTAATTTATGGGCCGCTTCAATATCGTGATAGTCATGATATCGTTTTGCCAACATAAATTCCTGTTCGGCATCGAGCATGGGAAACTTATTCACTTCCGCCAAATACAGCGACAGTGAATTATGCGTATAAAGCAATGAGAGTACATTAGATTGTTGCATATCTTATATCCTTTCAAAAAAGCAATATAATTCGAATCTCTACGGATAGACAATTCGTTTACGAAAAACAGTTTACGCCAAATATTTATCATTGTCAAGAGGCTTTTAACATAAAAGTATATGTTTTTTCACGTTCTGCCCATACAATGATATAAAAATGCCCCTTTTTTCCTAGGGATTTGTCAGCGGCGAATTTTGCAGGAAATAATATAAAATAATCCCGACAATGGCTGCACCGACCAAAAAATTTTGAAACGGGCTCATAAAAACAACCTTCCTTTAAAAAAACACTTTATATTTTTTTGACAGAATTGAATTATGCACTCATTTTTTTAAAAAAGCCAGTTCTTTTTTTTAAAAAGTGCTTGAAGTAAGAAAAAAAAAGAAGTAGCATAATAAAAAAGGATTCAAATCATGACAAAAAATGTTACAAAGTATGATATAAAAGAGTTTGAAGGTTTACGCAAAGCCGGTCGATTGGCGGCTGAAACGTTGGATTATATTACACCGTTTGTTAAAGTCGGCGTTTCAACCGGCGCGCTGGACGACTTATTGGAAGCCTTTATGCGTCAACACGGCGGCATCCCGGCAACCATCGGCTATCACGGCTATGAAAAAGCCAGTTGCATTTCGCCGAATCATGTTGTTTGCCACGGCATTCCCTCTTACAATAAAATTTTACAGGACGGCGATATTATCAACATTGACATTACCGTTATTCTGAACGGGTGGTACGGTGATACTTCCCGTATGTATTATGTGGGCAAACCGAGTATTAAAGCCAAACGACTCGTTGAAACAACGTATGAAGTGATGTGGGCGGGCATTCGACAATGTTTGCCGGGCAACACGACCGGCGATATCGGCCATGCCATGCAGGAATTGGCGGCTTCGGAAAACTTTTCCGTCGTGCTTGATTTTTGCGGACACGGAATCGGGCGTGTTTTTCACGGCGCCCCGAATATTTTAAATTACGGCACACCGCACACCGGCACCAAGCTGGAACCCGGTATGGTTTTTACGGTAGAACCGATGGTAAATATCGGCACTTATCGCACGTTAACGTTATCCGACGGGTGGACAACCATTACCAAAGATCGTTCGTTATCGGCACAGTTTGAGCATACGCTCGGTATTACCGAAACCGGTTATGAAATATTTACTTTATCACCCAATCATTGGACTTATCCGCCCTATAAATAAGGAATTTTTTAATGACGAAAGTCGTTCCGCCTCTTTCTTCTTCTGTCGCCGACTCCTCAAAGCCCGATTATCTGGGTCATCGCGCCAGAATGCGGGAAAAATTATTATCAAAAGGCGCCGAGTCTTTTTCCGATGCCGAATTATTGGAAATGATTTTAATGACAGCCCTGCCCCGACGCGATGTGAAGCCGCTTGCCAAACAGCTTTTGCGTCAATTTATCACGCTTTCCGGCGTTGTTCATGCCGACGTGACTGTTTTACAACAAATAAAAGGCGTTAAAGAATCCGTTATTTCTTTGTTAAAACTGATTGAGGGAACGTGTCGTGTTTTATTAAAACCGGATACAACCAACAAAACCGTATTGTCCGAGTGGAATCAAATTATTGATTATTGTCGTTTCAATTTATCACACAAGAATCAAGAACATTTATATTTAATCTATTTAGATAAGTCAATGAAACTGATAACGGTTGACGATTTTCAAAAAGGCTCCTCCGATAAATTACCGATTTTTCCGCAAGAAATTTTAAAACGCGCTTTAAACCTTAACGCTTCGTCCGTTATTATGGTTCACAATCACCCTTCCGGTGAGGCGCGCCCTTCGCGGGAAGATTTGATTCAAACGGAAAATGTTCGCGTTTATCTTTTGAACAGCGGCATACAATTATATGACCATTTAATTATTGCCGATCATAAAATTTATTCATTCAACAACAAATCTTTAATCGGATAAGGAAAACACACAATGGATTATCAATTTTATTTGCAAAAAGCGCTTTTAACCGCCGTTCACGATATTTTGGAAACGGTTGCACAAGAAGGAATTGAACCGGATTGCGCTTATTACTTAACCGTTGAAACGAATCGAAAGGATGTTGAATTACCTGATTTTGTTCGGCAAAAATATCCGACACAAATCACGCTCGTGTTGGAAAATCAGTTCGAAAATTTGTGTGTCGATTCTGAAAAAATAACGGTGGATTTAGTTTTCGGCGGTGTTTCTTCCACGGTTTGCATTCCCTTTCGGGCCATAAAACAGTTTGCCGATCCCCATCACAATTTTGTTCTTGCTTTTCAACCGCAACCGCCCGCAGAACCCCAAAAAACAACACCGAAAATTATTCGGTTAGACGATTTAAGAAAATAAAATGCTTAAAAAATCCGTACAACTCACCGGTCATCAAACCAGCGTTTTATTGGAAGAGGCGTTTTGGGACGCTTTAAAAAAATTGGCCGAAGAAAGAAAAACCTCCGTTCGGCAGCTTATTATCACGGTTGATAATCACCGCACGACAAACTTGGCCAGTGCGTTGCGCGTGTTTGTGTTAACGGAACTTCAAAAAAAACTTCAAAAATAAAAAAAAGGATTCTGCTTTTCACAGAATCCTTTTCATTTTTTGAGGTTTCAGGCTTAATACATACCGCCCATGCCGCCCATACCGCCGGCAGCACCGGCACCGTGATCACAGCCGCATTTTTCTTCCGGCTTATCGGCAACCATGGCTTCGGTTGTAATCAACAATCCGCCGATGGACGCAGCGCCTTCCAAAGCCGTGCGCACCACTTTTGTCGGATCGATAATGCCGGATTCGAACATATCGGTATAAACGCCTTTTTGCGCATCATATCCGTAAACGGCATCATATTTTTCCAATAACTTACCGACAATCACGGAACCGTCAACAGCCGCATTTTCGGCAATTTGACGAATCGGCGCTTGCAATGCTTTCCGAATAATATCAATACCCACGCGTTGATCATCGTTTTCCGATTTTAAGTTATCCAACGCCTTGGTGGCATAGAGTAACGCCGTACCGCCGCCCGGCACAATGCCTTCTTTCACGGCTGCGCGGGTTGCATGCAACGCATCATCAACTCTGTCTTTCTTTTCTTTCACTTCAATTTCGGAAGCACCGCCGACTTTAATCACGGCAACACCGCCGGACAATTTTGCCAGCCGTTCTTGCAATTTTTCTCTGTCATAATCGGACGTGGTTTCTTCAATCTGCTGCCGAATTTGAGCCACGCGTGCGGCAATTTGTTCTTTATCGCCGGCCCCGTCAACAATGGTGGTATCATCTTTGGTAATCGTGACCGATTTTGCCGTTCCCAAAGAAGCCAACGTCACGTCTTCAAGTTTCATACCCAAATCGGGAGAAATAACTTGTCCGTTCGTTAACACGGCAATATCCTGCAACATGGCTTTCCGCCGGTCACCGAATCCCGGCGCTTTGACGGCAGCAATTTTCAATCCGCCGCGCAGCTTGTTAACAACCAACGTGGCCAACGCTTCGCCTTCAATATCTTCCGCAATAATCAACAACGGACGCGATGTTTGAATCACGGCTTCCAAAACGGGAATTAACGCTTGCAGATTGGATAATTTCGTTTCATTGATTAAAATGTAAGGATTATCCAACTCGACAATCATTTTTTCCGGATTCGTCACAAAATACGGCGACAGATAACCTCTGTCAAACTGCATTCCTTCCACCACATCTAACTCCGTTTCCGTGCCTTTGGCATCTTCAACGGTAATCACGCCTTCATTACCCACTTTTTCCATGGCTTGGGCAATATAATTACCGATTGACGAATCGCCGTTCGCGGAAATAGTGCCGATTTGAGCAATTTCAGCCGATGTCGAAACTTTTTTGGAACGGCTTTTAATATCTTCAACCACCGTTGAAACAGCCATATCGATACCGCGTTTTAAATCCATGGGATTCATACCGGCGGCAACGGCTTTACACCCTTCCCGAATAATGGCTTGTGCCAAAACGGTTGCCGTTGTGGTTCCGTCACCGGCAACATCGGCCGATTTGGACGCCACTTCACGCACCATTTGCGCACCCATATTTTCAAACTTATCGGATAATTCAATTTCTTTGGCTACCGACACGCCGTCTTTGGTAATTTTCGGCGCACCGTAAGATTTTCCCAAAACAACATTCCGTCCTTTCGGGCCTAACGTTACTTTAACGGTATCAGCCAACAAATCAACGCCCTTTAACATTTTGGAACGGGCATCGGTTCCGAATTTAATTTCTTTTGCACTCATGGTTTTCCCCTTTCTATTCTAAAACACCCAATACATCGGATTCTTTCATAATCAGCAAGTCTTCGCCGTCAATTTTAATTTCGGTTCCCGACCATTTGCCGAATAACACTTTATCGCCGTCTTTCAGTGTCATGGGAATAATTTTTCCCGACTCGTCACGCGCACCCGCGCCCACGGCAACAACAACGCCTTGCGAGGGCTTTTCTTTTGCCGTATCGGGAATAATAATACCGCCGGCAGTTCTGCTTTCTTCCGCAACGCGTTTAATGACAACTCTGTCTAATAATGGTTTAAAATTCATATTTTTCCTTCCTTTCGTTCAATTATCAAAATATGATGTGTATTAAATAGTATGCATTGAGCCAAAAGTCAAGACAAAGAAACATATTTTTATAAATTTATTTTAAAACAATTTTGAAATGAAACAAAAACCGTTTATAAGCTTGCCTTTCAGCTTCTTTTACAAACACATTTTTTCATTTTGAGCGGCTCATAAAAAAAGCCTTTCCGTTAAGAAAGGCCGGAAGCTTAAAAATGGTGCCGATTGGGTGACTCGAACACCCGACCCACGCATTACGAATGCGTTGCTCTACCAACTGAGCTAAATCGGCAATGCGAATATCTTATATCTTTTTTTTT
>CANREI010000089.1 GCA_947629595.1 uncultured Alphaproteobacteria bacterium
AAAATAAATGATGCAAATTTTCTGCTTGACATTGTTTTTGAGTGCCTTTATAATTTGAGGCAAGGCAAGTGATGTGTGCCCCGAGGCATGACAACCTCTTTAAAGGTATCCTTGAAAAAGGATAAATATTTGCGCCTTTTTTTGATATTGTCAAAAAAAGGAAACGGTTACAAGACCGGAAGGTAGTAAAATAAGCCTTTTGGTCAATATACTGCGCTATTTCCTTTAAGTAGTTGTCAACTTCCGGTCGCCTCTCATCAAGGCGATTTTTTTTGAAAGCGAATCGAAAATATGTATCAAATAAACGTACGTTTTTTGCAACACTTTTTTTTGATTTTTTCAAAAAAATTTTATTTGAAGGTATTTTTAATGCAATATCAACGGTTTATAACAAGCCTGTTTCAGCACTTTTTAAGGGTAATTTTAACCCCAAAACCGCGTTGCATTAAAGGTACGTTTATTTTATACAATTGAATTATAGGAAACGGGAGGAAGAACCATGAAAAAACAACAGAAAAAACAATTAAACCAAGTTCAAAATCAGGCGCAAGAAGGACGCAGTATGGTTGAAATGTTGGGCGTTTTAGCCATCGTGGGCGTTTTAAGCATCGGCGGAATCGCGGGATATAGCTGGGGAATGGATAAACACGTTGCGAATCAGATTCTCTACGAAATGAATCTCAACAGCGCCCAGTTGGCTATGCTGTTGCAAAAGGGAAATCCCGAGGGTGTCACGCTTTCGCTCGGGTCGCCTTATGATGAGGGTAAGTTTCGCACGGTGGATTACGGATTCGAATATGCTTGCGGAGACAAAGCGAATTCCGGGCATGACTGTAAATTTATTGATGAGACAATGTATTCCATGACAGCAACGGGACTTCCGAAGCGCGTATGTAATATGTTGAGCGATGCCGCTGCCAGTCTAACTTATGCTTCCGAGCTTGAAATTAACGGCGGAGATAATGAGTGCAATGACACAGGCAACACCGTAACGGTGTTTTTTGATACGGATACAACGGTTGAAGGTGGCATTCCGCGCCCTGAGGAATCGGTAACGGATCCGAACCCTGACGATAGGCCGACAGAATGTCCGGGAAACACATGGTTGAGTGCAGACGAGAGCGAATGCACCTGTTCGGAAGATGAGAAAACATGTAACGGTGGCTGTTGCGCGGGTTGTGAGGGCGGAAAAGTGTGGAACGGCAAAAAGTGCGTTTGTCCGACAGGGGCAGAGCCTGGTGAAGATGGCGAAGGCTGCGCATGCAAAACTGCTACACCGTATTGGAACGGCACTAAATGCACAACCTGTCCGGAAGGCAGTCAACCGCTGAATGGAAAATGCGTTTGTAATAATGACACAAGTAAAGAATGGAAAGCATCAGCTGAAGACGGCGCTTGTGAGAAAGAGCTCTTCGGAGAATGCGAAAGCAATGCCGATTGCGGCCCTGGAGAGTATTGCTATTTGTATTGGGGGAATAGTTGCTCAAATGAATTTGACTCTAACAAATTTGGATTGGGATATAACAACAATAAAGGTGAATGCAGGAATGCACGTGGCGATGCAAACCCAGGAAAGAAGACCCACTTTGTTGGTAGCAATAGTAAAATGACATGGTGGAGCGCAGAGCGGTTTTGTACAGCGTTAGGAAGGAGACAGGCAACACGGAATACTGTCAGGTGTGGTATAAATCCGGATGACAGTTCCTGTATAGATACAGACGGTATGTTAACTAATCTGAGAGCAGATTTTGATTCGGATAGTTATATGTGGTTAGCGGATGAAGATGAAAATAATTCCTGCAACGCGTACGGCGTTACCCTCTATCGCGGTGACGTCGGCGGCTACAATCGCTTCGACACCATCTACGCCTTATGTGAGTGAGGCCAGTCCGCTTGCCGTCCTTTTCTTTATGCCCCGCCTTTACGGCTTCCATTCAGCGGGGCACCTCTCCTTTCTTTTCGGTAAGAGGTGAAAATGTGCAAATACTGCCGCTCATTTCCCCCTATCGGCCCATAGCGGGGCGGCACAGTTGCGCCGCCCCACATCCGCCGATAGAAGGAAAAAGGGAGAGTGCCACATTGCTTTACACCCCCGCCGATAGAGGGAAAATATCATCGGCAGCATTAAAAAGCATAAGTTCCCCTGCCATTTTCTTAATTCTCGGCACATAGCGAGACATCACTTTCGCGACGTTCCACACCCGCCGAGAATGAGAGACAGAGACACAATTTCCGTTCTCTGCCAATTCTTATTTTCGGCCCACCGCGCCGGCTTACGTTCCACAAGCCGGCACTTCCCGCCGAAAATAAATGAAAAACCGAATATATCCTTAAAAAAACAAACATCAACCGAAAATTAAGAAAATCCCGAAACAATGTATTTTTTATCTTTTACCCCCCAAATTGCCTTATTTTCGGCCCACCGCGCCGGTTCACACTTCGCGAGCCGGCACTTCCCGCCGAAAATAAGAATAAAAGTCACATTCTCAAAAAAAGAAAATATCATCGCCTGTCAATAGGGAAAAATAAATCAGCTTTAATTCTGCCACCGCGCCGGCTCACGTTCCACAAGCCGGCACTTCCCGCCGAAAATAAGAATAAAAGTCACATTCTCAAAAAAAGAAAATATCATCGCCTGTCAATAGGGAAAAATAAATCAGCTTTAATTCTGCCACCGTGCCGACTCACATTCCACGCGCCGGCACTTCCCGCCGAAAATAAGAGAGAGTGCCACTTACAAACAAAAAGAAGAAGAAATATCGTTAATCTTTCTCTGTCCTGCCGTCTTTCTCCTATCGGCACATAGCGACAGACGACATAAAGCCGTCTGTCACACCCGCCGATAGAGGGAAAAGTGCCATGTTACTTCACATCTGCCTAAAAATAAAAAAGAGTATCACCCGCAAAGTGAGAATGAAAAAATATTATCAATAATATTCAATAAAATTTCATAAGCCCGAAAGACTTGCTTTGGCATAAATGAATTTCACCAAACGGAAAATGTTTTCGCTTGCAGGCTTGAATTATGATAAAAAAACAGATAATTTTAATAAAAGCCTTGCAAAGAAAATTGAAATGTGTTACAAAATGCATTATTTTTTGTAAAGGATTGATGAAAATGACAGCAGAAAAACAAGAAAATTTATTTACCGTGAATGCGCCGAAGTATGTGGAAGTGGAATCGGCCGTTTCTTTAACGGAAAAACAGTTAGACGGTTTAAAAAAACGGTTGCAGAAAGTTTTAAACAGCGAAAACTTTATTTTGCAGGTGAAAGTGAATCCGTTGTTGCTCGGCGGGTTGTCGCTGAAAGTGGATTCGCTTTTAATTGATGCTTCCGTGAAAGGACAGTTGCAATCGTTTGAGCGGGAAATTGAACGCAAAGTTTCTGCCGCCGTTGACGTGACAAAAATCACCGATTTGTTTGTGGAAAGCGTGCGCGATTTTAAAGAAAAAACGGTTGTGAACGAAGTCGGCACCGTGTTATCCGTGTCAGACGGCGTTGCCAAAGTGGAAGGTTTAAACGGTATTGCCTCGGGCGAAAGGGTTGTTTTCGAATCCGGCGCGCACGGCATGGCGTTAAACTTGAATCCCGATTCGGTCGATGTGGTTATTTTTAATGAGGCGCAAAATATTCGCGAAAAAGAGCAGGTGAAACGAACAGGGTTAACAAATACCGTTCCCGTCGGCAAAGAATTGCTGGGGCGTGTTTTAAATCCGCTCGGTGAGCCGTTGGACGGCAAAGGCGGTTTCGATGAGTTGCCGCAAAAGCCCGTCAATGCTCCCGCGCCGCCCATTATTGCCCGCGCGCCCGTGAATAAGCCCATTCAAACGGGTATTAAAGGAATTGATGCCTTGGTGCCGATCGGTCGCGGACAGCGCGAATTGATTATCGGCGATCGTCAAACGGGAAAAACCGCCATTATTTTGGATACGATTATCAGTCAGAAAGAAATCAATGCCAAAGTGCCCGATGAAGAAAAATTATTCTGTGTGTATGTGGCAATCGGACAAAAACAATCCACCGTTCGCGATATTATGCGTACGCTTGAAAAATACGGCGCCATGGATTATACCGTTATTGTGTCGGCAACGGCTGCCGACAGCGCCGCCATGCAATATTTGGCACCGTACGCCGGCTGCACCATCGGGGAATATTTCCGCGATAATAAAATGAATGCCATTGTGTTTTATGATGATTTATCAAAACATGCCGTGGCTTATCGGGAAATGTCGTTGTTGTTAAAACGTCCTGCCGGACGGGAAGCTTATCCCGGCGATGTGTTTTATTTGCACTCAAAACTTTTGGAGCGTGCCGCGCAACTCAGTGCGGAAAACGGCGGCGGTTCCTTAACGGCTCTGCCCGTGATTGAAACACAGGAGGGCGATGTTTCCGCTTATATTCCCACAAACGTGATTTCCATTACCGACGGTCAGATTTTCTTGGAAACAACCTTGTTCCATCAGGGGGTGCGTCCGGCCATTAACGTGGGGTTGTCGGTTTCGCGTGTGGGATCGGCGGCACAAAGCAAAGCCATGAAAAAAGTGGCCGGTTCTTTAAAACTTGACTTGGCGCAATATCGGGAAGTTGTTTCGTTCTCGCAATTTGCGTCCGATTTGGATCCCGCAACGCAGTCATTGCTTAACCGCGGGGCGCGCTTAACGGAAATTATGAAACAAAAGCAATATAAGCCTTATTCCATGGCGCAGGAGGTTATTTCCATTTATGCCGGCGTAAACGGGCGACTGGATGAGGTTTCCTTGTCGAAAGTGGCTTTGTTTGAGCAAAAATTACAGGAAAAAGTGGCTAACGGATATCCCGAAATTTTGCAATCCGTTGAACAAACGCGCGATTTAAGCGATGCGGTTAAAACAAAACTCAATCAGGTGTTGGATCTGGTTGTTGAAGAAATGGCGGAAAGTGCGGATAAATGAGTTCATTAAAGAAAATTGCCGAACGGATTAAAAGCATTAAATCCACTTATCAGGT
>CANREI010000090.1 GCA_947629595.1 uncultured Alphaproteobacteria bacterium
GGAACGGTTGTGCGCGAAATTGATGCGTTGGGCGGACTGATGGGGGAAGTGATTGATGAAACGGGCATTCAGTTTCGTATGTTGAATCAATCGAAAGGTCCCGCCGTGCAAGGGCCGCGCGCGCAAGCGGATAAAGCGGCTTATCGGACGCTGATGCAGGAAAAATTAAAGCACTATCCGAACTTAACGCTGACGGAAGCCTCGGTTGATGATATTTTACGGGAAGGCAAGCGCGTTACGGGGGTTGTGGCTAACGGAAAAACCATTTTGGCGCGCTGTGTGATTGTGACAACCGGCACGTTTTTGAACGGGTTAATGCATATCGGTTCGGAAAAAACGGCGGGCGGGCGCTATGGTGAGCCGGCGTCAACCGGTATTACGCCGGCCTTGAAACGCATGGGTTTCCCGATCGGGCGCTTAAAAACGGGCACGCCCGCACGGCTGAAAAAAGAAAGCATTGACTGGGCTTCCTGCACGGAACAAAAAGGCGATGAAATACCGCAGCCTTTTTCGTTTATGACAAAAAATTTTGCACCGAGACAGGTTTCTTGTTTTATCACGCATACCACACCCGAAACGCATAAAATTATTTTGGATAATCTGTCGCGTGCGCCGCTTTACAGCGGACAAATTCATTCCGTCGGTCCGCGATATTGTCCCAGCATTGAAGATAAACTGGTGCGCTTTGCGGGGCGCGATTCGCATCATATTTTTTTAGAGCCCGAAACAAGAGACGGCTCCTCTGTTTATCCGAACGGCATCTCGACCTCGCTTCCCAAAGATGTGCAAGAGGCGTTTTTGCGCACCGTTCCCGGGTTGGAAAAGGTTGAAATATTACGGTATGCCTATGCCATTGAATATGATTTTGTTGATCCGCGCGTGTTAAAGCGAACGCTTGAAACCAAAACCGTTGACGGCCTATATTTTGCCGGACAAATTAACGGTACGACCGGTTATGAAGAAGCGGCGGGGCAGGGGCTGGTGGCCGGTATCAATGCGGGGTTAAAGGCAACGGAAACGGGAAAAACGCTTGTGTTTGACAGAGCCGACAGTTATTTGGGCGTGATGATTGATGATATTACGTCAACCGGCATTGACGAGCCGTATCGATTATTTACGTCGCGTGCGGAATATCGGTTGAGTATTCGGGCGGATAATGCCGATTTACGGTTAACGGGAAAAGGAATCGATGTCGGTTGTGTAACGGGGGCGCGTGCTACGGCGTTTCGCTTAAAACGGCAGGAATTGGATCAGGCTAAAAAGCACATTGAATCGTTGGCGCTCGGTGCCAAGCAGTTAAACGCACTCGGGTTTTCCGTTAATGCCGACGGACAAAAGCGCACGCCTTATGATTTACTTTCCTATTCGAATGTTTCGTGGAATGATTTGGTGCGTGCGTGGCCGAGTTTGGGGCGTTTTTCCGAAGAAACGGCCAAGCAGCTGGAAATTGAGGGACGGTATCACGGTTATTTAAGTCGGCAGCAAACGGATATCGATTCGTTTCGCAAAGAGGAGGGGCTTGCCATTCCGATTGAAACGGATTATACGCAAATCGGCGGCTTATCCAACGAAATTGTTATGCGCTTAAATGCGGCGCGTCCCGAAACAATCGGTGCCATGATGCGATTGAGAGGCATAACGCCGGCAGCCGTGACCGCCGTGATTGCTTATTTAAAAAAATAAGTCGATTTCAGCGCGTATGTTGATTTTTCCTGATTTTTTTTAACAGAGGGCGGGGCGTTAAAATCACAATTTTATCCCTGTTGTTAAAGGGAAAAACAACGTGATTTTCTTCCGAATGTTGAATGAGTTGAGCAGGGGTTTTGCCGGCCGCATTTTGCGCATTCGTATCGGCGCCCGCCTCAATAAAAGCCAGGCGTAAATCAAATAATTCTTTTGTATCCGTTTCGTTTTGCCAAACCGATAAATAATGCAGTGCCGTGTTTTTATCGGAATCAACAAGTTGAAAATCGGGCTTTCCCGCTAACATAACCCGGACGGCATTTAATTGATGCTTTTGAAGCGCCAGGAAAAACGGTGTTTTCTTTTTGGCATTAAACGCGTTTACATTGGCGCCCAGTTGCACAAGCGCTTCAATCAGTTCCTGATTATTTCTTAAAACGGCATAATGCAACGGCGTATTTTCGTTTTTTTCATACCTCGATTTTGAATTGATATCAATGCCGGCTTGAACCAACAGTTTGACGGCTTCGGCAGAACGGGCATAAAACAAAAGATTCGGATAACATTCATCAAAAGTTTCAAAAGAAACGTTATAGCCGTTTTTAATATAATCTTCCATGAATGAAACATCGTTATATTCAACGGCGTTAATCATTCTTTCTTCGGTGAAAAATTCATCTTTTCGGGAAAAAAACCACATGAGCAGACCTTTATTGATATTTTTCCATTTCCGTTTTAATTTTTTCCCGTACAAAGGATATAATTTCATTAACGGGAATAAGTCCGCTTTCATCCGTACCCCGCATTTTATATTCAATCATCCCTTGTTCCAACGCGCGCGGGGCCACAATCAGCCGAATGGGAATGCCCGTTAAATCGGCCTCGGCAAACTGCACGCCCGCCGCTAAATTTCTGTCATCGTATAAAACTTCAATGCCTTGTTCTTTTAAGTCTTTATATAACTGTTCCGCCGTTTCGAAAATTTCTTTTCTGTCCAGCTTCATGGCGCAAATTTGCACTTGCCACGGCGCAACGGAAAGCGGCCAAACAGGGCCGAATTCATCGTGCTTCGCTTCACAAATGGAAGCCAGCAACCGCCCGATACCAATGCCGTAACACCCCATAATCGGCGTGACATCATTTCCTTTTTCATCGGTGAATGTCATATCCATGGCTTTTGTATAGCGCGTGCCGAGTTTAAAAATATTACCGACTTCAATGCCGCGTTTCACGGTTAACGGCGCGCCGCATTTGGGGCAAATATCGCCTTCTTTAACGGAAGCGATATCCGTAACGGTTGCATGGGGTAAATCACGGGAAACGTTAAAATTTTTCATATGATAATCGGCCTGATTGGCGCCGCACAGCAAATTATAGCCGTTCGCAACGGAATAATCGGTAAACACCCGACATTTTAAGTTAATCGGACAGGCAAATCCCGGCACGGCACCCGTTTTGATAACGGCTTCATCGGTTGCAAACGTAAATTCGGATTGCAACACCTTTTGCAGCTTACATTCGTTCACTTCCACATCACCCCGCACCACAACGGCAATTGTTTCACCGTTCGTGGTGGTATAAAACACCATTTTGGCCATTTTTTCGGCGGGAAGCCCCGTAAAGCGAGATAAATCGTCAATGGTTTTCACATTCGGCGTTTCAATTTTTTCCAGCGGCAATAATTCTTCGGGTTGTGCTTGAAACACGCAGGTTGCCACTTCATTGTTGGCATAGGAATGGCATTTTTCGCACACAACCACTTTATCTTCGCCCGAATCGACCAGTAATTGATATTCATGTGCCACTTTTCCGCCCATCATACCGGAATCGGATTGAATGGAAACCACTTCGGGAATACCGCACCGGCGAAAAATAGTGTGATAAGCTTTGGCACAGCGTTCATAATAATTATCCAAATCGGCCTGGGTGGCATGAAAAGAATAGGCATCTTTCATCACAAACTCGCGCACCCGCACCAATCCGCCGCGCGAACGGGCTTCATCCCGAAACTTTGTTTGAAACTGATAAAGCATAAACGGATAATCTTTATAACTCATTGCTTCCGTTCGAGCCAAAGCAACAACGGCTTCTTCGTGCGTCATAGCCAGCAATAAATCGTGATTGGAGCGATCGCGAACGCGTAACAATTCGGCTTGCACACTGTTCCAACGCCCCGATTCGTCCCACAATTCACGCGGTAACACAACCGGCATTTGAATTTCCTGCCCGTCAATTTTTTCCATTTCTTCCCGAATGATGGAAATAATTTTGGTTTGAATCCGTTTCGCCGGTGTTAATAGCGAATAAATACCGTTGGCAAGCGGACGAATATATCCGCCCCGTAATAAATAAATGTGACTGATGAGTTGGGCTTCCGCCGGTTTTTCCTTGTGTTTTCTTGAAACGAGACGACTGGAACGCATAAAATATCCTTTCTTATTATAACATTATCTTGATAATCGCTTGATTATCGAAAAAAGTAAAAATGATTATATGCCCCTTTTTCTTTTTTTTCAAGAGAAATTTAAGGTTTTTTGCTTGAAACGGGTTTCTTACGATTCCCGCACGTGTTCGCGTTCACCCATTAAATATTTTTCAAGCCCGATAATGCGATTGAGTTCTTCAATTGACAAATGC
This sequence comes from uncultured Alphaproteobacteria bacterium, assembly GCA_947629595.1. GTDB lineage: Bacteria > Pseudomonadota > Alphaproteobacteria > CAAHEQ01 > UBA3637 > RGIG4140. The sequence continues at coordinate 4,321 of CANREI010000090.1, forward strand.
TCCAATTGTCTGTCGCGCAGCTGATCAAGCATGGCATTGATTCTGGCTTCCAACTCAATACGTTCTTCGGGGCTTAGTTTGGCCAGATTGCGCCGAATGGTCGGTAATTCCGCCTGAATGCGCTCATAAGGCGTTTCAAGACTTTTCATCAGTCCGAATCCGGCAGCGGCCGATTCAATGAGAATAACTTTTTCTTCTTTCACGGCCAAATCTTCTTTTCGCCGATCGCGTGTGGGGTGATCGGGCCCCATTTTTTCGCGCGCATGTTTTAACCGCGCCTGATCGCGGGCAAAGCGCATAAACACGTTGCAGCGATGTAAATGGTAAAGCAATCGCTCGGCGGCGGCATATCCTTTGGAGCCGGGATTCATTTTAAAGAATATATCGGCGGCCACTTGATATTCCAGCAGAATATCCGATTCGGCGCGTTCGATTTGATGCAATTCCAAATCGGAAATATGACCGTCTGAAAAGGCGCCTTTCACGAATGCCATTAAATCCCGATAGCGACTTAAAATCGGAAAACGTGATTTTTCCAAATATTCGGGAACGCTGTATGTAAATTGACCTTCTTCTGACATAAAAGACTCCTTTCATTAAGAGGTTACAAGTCAAATATAGCGTATTTT
>CANREI010000091.1 GCA_947629595.1 uncultured Alphaproteobacteria bacterium
ACAATGCCTTGCAACGCTTCAATATATTTCTGCCCTAAAAAGTAGTTAATGGCTTGCATATTTCCTTTGGAAATGGCTTCGGATACCATTTGCGTTGCGTTGGCATCGGCCTTTGCCATTCTTTCCCGCGCCTCGGCTTCGCGAAACGCTGCTTCCCGTTTTCCTTCAGCATCTAAAATGGCGGCTTGCTTTTCGCCTTCCGCTTTTAAAATTTCGGCTTGACGATAACCTTCGGCATCTAAAATATTTGCCCGTTTTTCCCGCTCGGCTTTCATTTGCCGTGCCATGGCGTCAATTAAATCTTTGGGCGGGGTAATATCTTTAATTTCAACCCGCGTGACTTTCACACCCCAAGGAATGGTCGCTTCGTCAACCACCTCCAACAACCGATGGTTAATCATATCGCGTTGCGATAACAGCTCATCAATTTCCATACTGCCCAAAACCGTTCGGATATTGGTCATAATTAAGTTTAAAATGGCCAACTCTAAATTACCGACCTGATAAGCCGCGCCGACCGCGTCTTGAATTTGATAAAATAACACGCCGTCGACTCGTACCATGGCGTTATCTTTGGTAATCACCTCCTGCGACGGCACATCAAGCACTTGCTCCATTTTGCTGAGCTTTGCCCCGACGGATTCCACAATCGGCACCAAAAAATGCATACCCGGTTTGAGTGTGCGGGTATATTTTCCGAAACTTTCCACCGTGTATTCATAGCCTTGACGCACAATAATCATACACTTGACCATAACGGCCAACATTAAAATAACCAGTATAACTGCGAAAACCATAATTCTCTCCTAATCATAATTCATTCTCGGCGGCAAATTTCTTAAACGAACCAAATACGGTTTATAAACCTTATCGCGTCCCAAAATATGCCCCAAAAACCACGTACTCAGGAAATCCGCCGACTGTCTGGCGATATGTCGCCGCGCCGTCAACGTTTTTGCCTGACTGAAAGTTTGCCTCAATTCGGAGATATTGTCAATAAATTTTTGATGACTTTTCATATGCGGGATTAAATCAGGGAAAGAAATTCGCTCCATAACGTCTTCTTCCTGCGGAAAATGCGTGCGCGCATATTCATAACAGCTTTCAAAAATATCATCGAATCGGGAAAAATCATCCGAATCGGCAGCCGCCTGCGCCGCATTTACCACTTTTAAAAACGCTTTATGCTCATCATCTAACGGCGGATACGAAAGCTCCATTTGTTGCCGCCATGCAATTTGTGCCATATTTCCCTGCCTTTCACGGGCAGAAAAAGCTTACACATTAAACAGAAAATGAACGACGTCGCCGTCCTGCATAATATAGGTTTTGCCTTCCTGCCGCAATTTACCGTTTTCACGCGCGCCGGATTCCCCTTTACAGGCAACATAATCATTATATGATACAACTTCCGCCCGAATAAACCCGCGCTCAAAATCCGTGTGAATAATGCCGGCTGCCTGCGGTGCCGTTATACCGCGACGCATTGTCCACGCATGCGCTTCTTTCGGGCCGGATGTAAAGAAAGTCTCCAACCCCAATAACCGATACCCTGCTTTTATAATGCGGTTTAATCCGGTTTCTGTCAAGCCCAACGTATCCAAAAATTCTTTTTGTTCGGCATTATCCGTTAACTGCGCCACTTCGGCTTCAATGGCGGCCGATATAATCACGCAGGCGTTTCCCTGCTGCTGCGCCATTTGCGCCACTTGTTCGGAATAGGCATTGCCCGTTGCCGCCGATGCTTCATCAACGTTACAAACATATAAAACGGGTTTTCCCGTTAACAGACATAACTGCCGAAAATATTTCAGCTGTTCAGGGTCCGTCGGCGTTGCCGATCTTGCCGGTTGTCCGTTACGCAACGCCTCTAATGCCGGCGTCATAACTTCTAACCAACTTTTCGATTCTTTATCGCCTGCCTGCGCTTTTTTCTGAATCGGCACAATGCGCTTTTCCATATTTTCCAAATCGGCAAGCATCAATTCCGTTTCCACCGTTTCGGCATCTCGAACGGGATTTACCGATCCTTCCACATGCACAATATTCGAATCGTCAAAACACCGAAGCACATGAATAATGGCATCAACTTCCCGAATATTCGCCAAAAATTGATTGCCCAGTCCTTCCCCGCGCGATGCCCCGCGCACCAAACCGGCAATATCCACAAACTCCAACTGTGTCGGCACAATTTTCTGCGCTTTGTCAATGGATTGCAACACTTCTAACCGCGCATCCGGCACGGCAACCCGTCCGACATTCGGTTCAATCGTACAAAACGGATAATTGGCTGCCTGCGCCTGTACCGTTGATGTTAAAGCATTAAATAATGTTGATTTTCCCACATTCGGCAATCCGACAATGCCACAATTAAATCCCATTTTGTTTTTCCTTTCCCTGTAACTTATTCATAAAACAATCGGCCTTTTTGGCAATCAACAACGGCAGATTTTCGGCAATTAAATCAAGTTGAGCGTCTAAAATTTGCTTTTCCGTCCCCGTAAACTTTGATAACACAAAATCAACCACCTGTTCTTTAAGCGGCGGCTTTGAAATGCCGATTCGAACCCGCATATAATTCGCACCCATATGCAAATCAATGTTTTTAATACCGTTATGGCCGCCCGATCCGCCCCCTGTTTTCACTTTAACCCGTCCGACGGATAAATCCATATCGTCATGAAACACAATCACATTATCAAGCGCTATTTTGTAAAAATCACAAACGGCACGCACCGATTCGCCCGACAAATTCATATACGTTTGCGGCTTTAAAAGCAACACTTTTTCGTTTTGAATAACGCTTTCGGCCAGAGCGCCTTTAAACTTTTCTTTAAACGGCGTAAAAGAATAGCGGCGGGCAAAAGCGTCCGCCGCCATAAATCCGACATTGTGGCGAGTTGAGGCATATTCCGAACCCGGATTTCCCAAACCGACCAACAAAATCATTCTTATTTCTTTTCAGCCGGTGTTGCAGCAGCCGTTGCGGCACTGGCAGCAGCCGCAGCGGCGGCGGCAGCATCTTCGGCTTTTTCTTCTGCCGTTTCAGACATTTGAGCCGAAACAATGGTCGCAACCGTAAAGTCTTCCTGCGCCGTCAATTTAACACCTTGCGGCAATTGAATTGAAAAGGCGGTAATGGAATCGCCCAATTCGGCTTTGGATAAATCAATTGTAAAGGCTTCGGGAATATTATCGGCTTTACATTTGGCTTCAATTGTTCTGTGAACAACGTTCAACAAGCCGCCCAATTTAATGCCCGGAGCAATCGCTTCGTTTTCAAACCGCAAAGGAATATCCAACGTTAATTCGGCGTTCTGACCGATGCGCAGAAAATCAATATGCATCGGCTTGGAAGAAACGGGGTGTTTTTGAATATCCTGACACAAAACATGATTATTTTGTCCGTCAACAACCACGTTAAATTGCCGTGTCCATAAGCCTTTTTTGCCCATTTCGGCAACAACGACTTTTTCTTCCAGAGCAATAATTAACGGCTCTTTTTTATCTCCGTAAATAACGGCAGGAACAAACCCTTCACGACGTTTTGCGCGAGAGGCCCCCTTACCAGCTTTTTCACGTTTAACTGCATTTAATTGTGTAATTTTCATTGTATCAATCCTTAAAAGTAAATAAAAAAACGAAGGAAATCCTCCAGGGGTGAAAAACCTTCGACGTTTTCTCTTAAAACGCGAGGGGGAGTTTACACCTTTTTGATTTGAATTGCAAGAATTATTTTCAAAAAAAACGAAAAATGCGGTCCGATCAAAAATAAATCTTGCATTTTCGAAAAAAATGCGGTAAGAAAGAAAAACGCAAACGGAATGTAGCGCAGCCTGGTAGCGCACACGTCTGGGGGGCGTGTGGTCGCGGGTTCAAATCCCGCCATTCCGACCAATAGAAGCCTTTGAAAAACAAAGGCTTTTTTTGTTTGCGAAAATGACGGTGATTATTTCATATTCGAAGACTGAAAAATAAAGTGATCGTTCCATTATTTTATGAGCCCGGCAGTGAAACAGAATTTTCTTTTTCCGCAGCGATTATTCGTTTGAGAGTTTTCCTTAATCAATAGGGAGAATACGAATGAAAATTTTTCGGAAAATCTGTTTCATCGATGAACGATAAATGACATTGAAAAAATTGAAGCCCGATTGAAAAACGAAATTAAATCGGGCTTTAATTTATAAATTTGACAATTTAAATCATTTTATTTTTATCTGTTAATTCTATTTTGCTGAGAATATAACAAATTGAAATCGGCATCATAAGATTATCTGCAATATGTCTGGAATCCGTATCCGTTACCGGATATACATCATAATGGTTTGAGACATATCTTATTATGCCGACATCATGAATAATTCTTTGAAAATTCTCCCCATGAAAAGCGGTATCATGATCAAACATATATAAATCAATTGTTTTATCGGGATAATGTTTTCTCAATTTATTCATGGCAGCAAGGACTTTTTGAGTATTTAAAGGAAGATTTCGTCTTTGATCGGCCATATTATTTATATAAACCAACAAGATGCTGTTGCTTGATTTTATAAAATTAAGTGTTCTCATAAATCTGCGCATATATTTATCCCGAATGCCTTTAAATTGTTCTTCAAAGCTCGGATAATTCATAAAATCATGTGCATAATAAGTTTTTGTTTTTTTATTGTAATATTGATATTCTCTTATGATTTCGCTTTTACCTTTTATATGATGACTCGGAGCAGACGGATTTGAATTTAAAGGTTTAGGGGCATCATTATAAAAATCTTGATACAATTCCTGTTTATAAGGCTCAAAATCAACAAAATCTTTTTTATTGAACCAACCGTTAAACCCCTTATATAAACACCGAATTCTTTTATAAATGACTTCCGTATGTGCCGTTCCGCTCCAATCCCAAGGGCCGGCCACAATTTTTAATTTATTATTATTGAGTATC
>CANREI010000092.1 GCA_947629595.1 uncultured Alphaproteobacteria bacterium
ATTCCCTATGATTTAAAAGCCGTTGAGCAAACAACCTTGTTACGAATCAGCGGGAATAAATTATATCAGGTCATGGCGTTGCATCCTTCCTTGGCCAAGGGGTTCATCGGTGAATTATCCCGTCGGTTACGGCGGCGGCGCGATGAAAGTATTTAGTGTTTTTTTGCCGAAATAAAAACAAGTGTTTTTAAAAGGAAATGATATTTTTGCATTTTCTGCGGATTGAATGTAAAAAAGTGATTGCTTTTTTTAAAAAAAGGAACTATTATGCTTTTAGCCATATAATTAACCGAAGGAGAATGAAAATGGTCAAACAGAAAAAAGAAACAAAAACAGAGCGTAAGACTGTTGCAGTCGAAGCGGAAACAAAATCGGGCAGATTAAAGAAAAGCACCATCGTAACCGGTGTGTTATTGTTGGGTGCCGCTGCCGTTTGGGGTGTGTTGGGTTATCAATCCATGTCGCGCGATCTCGGAAAATATTTTCATGAAGATAAAGATGATGTGGTTGTTGCCACCATTGACGGCAAAAATGTTTATTTATCGCAAATTAAAGCCGTTGCCGATCAAATTCCGCAATTGGCCGATTTGCCGTTTGATATGATTTATCCGCAATTGTTGCAAAAATATTTAACCAAAGAAGTGATTTACAAATCGGCGCAAGAGTCAGATGTGCAAAAAGAGCCGACCGTTCAATTGGCTTTAAAAGAAGCGCATGATACCATTATCAGCAAAGCTTATCTCGAAAAGAAAATCGAAGAATTGGCCACGCCGCAAAAACTGAAAGAATTATATGATTCCGAAACCAAAACAATGGAACGTTCCGATGAAGTGCATGCACGTCATATTTTGGTGCAAACGGAAAAAGAAGCCAACGATATTTTGGTGCAATTGGAAGCCGGTGCCGATTTTCAAATGTTAGCCAACACAAAATCGCTTGATGCCGAAAACGGCAACGGCGGTGATTTGGGTTATTTCCAAAAAAATATGATGATACCGGAATTCGGTGAAGCTGTTTTTGCGTTAAAGAAAGGGCAAATTTCAAAACCCATTAAAACACCGTTCGGTTGGCATATTGTTTTGGTGGAAGACAGAAGAGTTGCGCCGTTACCGCCGTTTGAATCGGTTCAGGAACAGCTGCGGCAGATATTTGTTGAACGGAATTTGCAAGATATTTTGCATCAGGAAGAAGTGAAGCATGATGTGAAAGTGTTGGTGCCGTCATTAACAACGGCGCAACCGTCAGCCACGGAGGATGCCTTGCAACAAATGCAAAACGAAGTGGCCGAAGAATTGGCAGCGCAAGATGCCGCCACACAGGCAGCCGATAAAGCTTTAAAGCCCGAAGCTGCGCCCGCACAGGCAGAACCGAAAGCCGATGTGAAACCGGCTGCGCCGGCTCCCGCGCCGAAAGCTGATGCCAAACCGGCTGTTCCGGCTCCGGCGCCGAAAGCTGATGCCAAACCGGCTGCTGCTCCGGCAAAATAAAGAGCAATTATTTTAAAAACCGAAAAGCACTCTTTTAAAGGGTGCTTTTTTTATGGCCGGAAGTTTTTAGCGATTTTTTTTGAATATGCATCAAAAAAACGTACGATTTTTGCAACACTTTTTTTAAAAATTTAAAAAAAATTTTTATTTTAAGCGGAAATAATTGATTTTTCGAGTGTTTTTGAGTGCTTGATTTTGGCGTTTTTTGGGTAAATTTTACCCTCGAATCAGCGTTGCATTAAAGGTACGTTTATTTTATGCTATTCGTAGAGTGAAAGGGAGTTCAAAATGACAATACAAGCAAGAAAAAATCAGTTAAAACAGGCAGAAATGCAAGGGAATAAAGCAAAAATCGTGCAAGGGGAAGAAGGGAGTCGGAAAATGACAATGCAATCAAAAAAACAAATTGAAAATCAAGCCCAAGAAGGCCGCTCAATGGTTGAAATGCTGGGGGTGCTGGCCATTATTGCTATTTTATCAATCGGTGGGATTGTGGGATATAAATTAGCAATGAATCATTATCAGGCGTCACAAATTGCCCATGAAATGAATATGATGCGCACCGATGCGCAAATAAAAATTGCCCAAGGGACGGAAAAATTAACTCTTGGCTCCCCTTACGATAGCGGGAACATTCAATTTAACGATTACGGAACAGTTTTTGATTGTCTTGATATGGAAACGGAAACGTCTGCGCCCGATAAAGTGGTTTCCTGCGCTGTTGCGAACGCCTATTATATTGAATTGAAAGAGATTTCCGAAGGCGTTTGCAAACCGTTGGCGAATTTAATTGATAAAATGGATAATGAAGTTGCTTTTTATATTAACGGGAAATCGGTTGATGTGACAGAGGGAGAAAAAGGCGTTTGCAGCGAGGGGCTCAATACATTAAAAGTCATTTTCGGCGCCGATTCGGATTCGAACGCAGTTAAATGCGACACGGATGCAGAATGTGAATCATTAGAAAGTACGCCGTTCTGTGATGAGACTCGTCATATATGTGTGCAATGCACGGCAGATGATGATTGTCCCTATGATACAGATTATTGTGAAGATAACGTTTGCAAAACATGTGAAAACGGTGTTTGGAACGGCGAAAATTGTGTGGAATGTACGGCAGATGGTGATTGCACCGATACACCTGATACGCCTGTTTGTTATACGGAAGAATATAAGTGTGTGGAATGTTTAACATATGAAAACTGCACCGATACACCTGAAACCCCGCAATGCGATGAAGTAAGCCATACCTGCAAAAGTTGTGCTGAAATTGATTCGGAAAAACCTTTATGGACGGGTACAAGTTGTGAGGCTTGCTCCGAAGGAAAATGGAACACAAATAAAAACATGTGTACAATTGGTGAATGTGAAAGTAATGAGGACTGCAATAAAATATATGGCAGTGAAAGTGGATATTATTGCTTTTTATTTGAAGGATATGACTGTGACAATGAGTTTAATCCAAATAAAGGATATGGAGCGGGAAAAGATGGTTACGAAAGTAAATGTCTCAACGCAAAAGAAACTTCTGTCTTATCAGAAGTGGAAGACCATACCTATTATTTTTCAGATACACCTATGACATGGCAAAGTGCCAAACGATTTTGTAAAGCATTGGAAAAAGAAATGGGAAAAACTTTAAAAATGATGAGTTTTGAAAGTTTAGGATGTCAAAGTTCTGATTTATATTGTAACAGTCATTTGAGGCAGAATTTAAATAAAGAACCTTATTTTTGGTTAAATAATTTCAAGGATGAATGCAGTGCATATTATGTACATAAGGACAAAGGTGCAATATATACAGAAAAAATCTTTGGCGGTAATATGGATGGTAATTATGCCCTATGTGAAGAAGATTAGGATGTAATAGGAAAATTTTTCTTACTTATTCCTATACCGAAAATAAGAAACGGAAAGGCAGAGAATTGAAAGCAAAGTTATTTATTTAATATATCACTCTATCTGTATATAGCACTCTCCCTTTTTCCCTATCGGCGGGTGTGACAGACGGCATTTTGTCGTCTGTCGCTATGGGTCGATAGGGGGAAAAGAACGGTGCTTTTTTAAGAGCAGTAGCATCAATTAAACGTACGATTTTTGCAACACTTTTTTTTAAAATTTTAAAAAAATTTTTATTTTAAGCAAAAATAATTGATTTTGCGAGTGTTTTTGAGTGCTTGATTTTGGCATTTTGAAGGCAATTTTTGCCCCCGAATCTGCGTTGCATTAAAGGTACGTTTATTTTATGCTTTTTATAGCGAAAGGGGTTAAAAAATGAGCAATAAAATGAAGACAAAGCAATTAAAACAACTTAAAAATCAATCACAAAGTGGGCGGTCAATGGTTGAAATGCTTGGCGTTTTGGCCATAATCGGCGTTTTAAGCATTGGCGGAATCGCAGGTTATCGGTGGGGCATGGATAAGCATGTGTCAAATCAGATTCTTTACGAAATGAATCTGAACAGCGCCCAGTTGGCTATGCTTTTACAAAAGGGAAATCCCGACGGGGTAACGCTTTCTTTGGGTTCGCCTTATGATGATGCCGAGCCGAGATATCGCACCGTTGATTATGGTTTTGATTACGGATGTGAAGCAGAAGTCGAAGGAGAATTACATAAATGTTTTAACCCTGATGAAACGGGATATTTTATATCAGCCTTAAATTTGCCGGAATGAATTGCCAATATGGTGATTGAATCGGCACCCAATTTGCAATATTATGTTGATTATGAAGAAACGGTGGCAGATGAAGTTAAAAACAAAACAGATGTCACCATATTTTTTGATATAAATGCCGATGCAACCGAATCGCTTCCCGATTCGGAAGTAACACAACCCGAAACGACAACTTTGCCCGAAACAACGACAGATAAATGCGAAAACAATGATGATTGCAAGAGATTAAAAGGTAGTGATGATTACTATTGTAATACAAGTGGTACTTCATCTTGTAGTAATGGAACAAATACCAACGCAGATCAAGGTGTATGCCAACTTGTCGGAAATCCCTCAAGTCAGAAAATAGGCACCACAACCTATTATATGGGTCCAAAAATGGACTGGTGGAGTGCCGAGCGGTATTGTGACGCATTGAAAACGCAAGGAAAAGCTAAAAATGGAACGTTAGTAAGTTTGGACGAGTTAACAGGGTCTGACGATACTGACAGCGTATTATGGAAGAAGTTGAAAGAGGGCGGATGGCCGTCAAGTATTATTTTTTGGACGAGTACGATTTATGACGATAATACTTTTTGCTATGCGTACGACGTACACCTCAATGGTGGTTACATTCACAACAACGTTTTCAATCTCGATCTCAGCCACACCGATTTCGCCGCTTTATGTAAGTGAGGTCAGTTTTTGAGAGAACGCTATCACCATTTTCATGTTCCGCTCTTGAAACCCAATTCAGCGG
>CANREI010000093.1 GCA_947629595.1 uncultured Alphaproteobacteria bacterium
CTCAATAAACCGCAAGTTGTTTCAAAACAAATGCCGTTGCAGGCCGTTATGCAAAATCGGAAAGTAAACGAACGGGCATAACAGAAAATTCAAAGCGTTTATAACAAAATTGTTGACAAATTATAAAAAGCGGTGTATGATAACTCATCATAGAATGATAAAGTATGCAATAAAGAAAATAATAAAATCAAAAAAATGTTGAATTAACAATAAATTGATTTATGTTCTTGTTGTAATGCTTTAATTTATAAAGAAAGAGAAGGGGTCAAAAATGAGTGAGGTAAAAAGGTATAATGACACGTTGCTTGCGTTCACCGCTTTTGCGCTTGCTGCCGGTTTAACGGGGTGCATGGCGCATCATCAAGAAGCGTTTCCCAAAGTGCCGTTGCAACGGTTGGAAAAAAACGTTCAAATTGATAAAAATGCCGTTCAACAGGCGGAAGAACCGACACTTTCCCCGTTTAGTGAGGTGCAATGGCTTTATCCGCAGCCCGCAGGGTATTATCGGGCGCCGTGTGTGATGCGTCGCGATGATGCAAGGCGCGCTTTTCGGGCATATCGGCCTTGTCGGGAGCGTTAGAACGGCATGAACGAAACAAAAACGAAAAAATTATCGCACGGGGAAGCCCTTATTGCTTTTGCAGCGGGTCTGGCGGTTGTTTTTGCCGTTTCGTTACAGCTGATCAGAAACAGTGTGCATCAAAAGCAAAAAACAGATGAAGAAAGCGCCTTAAAATTAAAAAATTCGACAAATTCGGCTTTGAAAAAGCCGCAAACGGTGGTGAAAAGGGGCGTTCCGGTCGGGCAAATACTGAAAAACAATCAGATAAACGAGCGAAATTAAAGGCTTGAAAGGAGATTGGAAAAATGAAAGAAAACAGGGCGTTTCATAGCGGTATGAAAGAAGTTAGAAAGCTTGAAACCGGTAATCATACCTTAAAAAACAATGTATTCGATTCCGATAAATTGCCCGATGAAGAGTTGTTGGCGCGATGGGGTATTTCAGATGAGAGTTTCACGGAAAAGCATCGTGTTATTAAACCGAGTGCCCGTAACAGGGAGAACACAGAATTAAATAAGCCTTTCAATGCGCGGTTGTTGGTGAAATGGCATATTTTAACCGAATCCGATCAAACCGAAAATCACTCGGTTAAAGTGCGCGATTAAAGCAGCTCATCAATTCAAAAAACAGATGAAAAAAACGCTTATCAAACTGATTTGATAACTTTTTTAAAGAATTTAAATAAAAATGTTGACAAATTATAGTAAAAAGAATATAATAAAGCGTTATTCAGAATAAAGAAAGGATAAACAAAATGTCAAATGATGAAAAAATGCCCATTGACGAGAAAATGTTAAATGATGAGAAACTCTCAAACGATGGGGAACTCTCAAATGATGAGAAGGTTCTAAACGATGAAAAAATGTTCAATGACGAGAACGTTTCAAGTGATGTCAAAATGCTTGAATTTAAAGAAGAAAAGAAGAATGAGCCGAAACTCAGAAAATTTATGACACATGTCGGATATGCCACTATCGGTTATATTTTGGCGTTTGATGCCGCCGCGGCTTTAACGTTATATCCGCTTTTAAGCGAGAAAAAACTTCAACAAGATGCCGTTACGTTAAAAGAAAATATTGCCTCTTCTCAAAACGAAATTGCTTATTTAAAGCAAAAAAAAGAGCGGTATTTGACCATTTATAACAATTTTATCAATGCCGGTAAACGGTGGGAAGCCACAATTAAAGAAGATCAAAAATATTATGGGCAAATAACGGAATATATGCGCGTTATCAATCAGCCGCGGCTTTTTAATCCGTCGCAAACGGTAAGTCCGGCCGGGGAAAAGCAGGCAACACCGGAGGCGCAAACGGTTGTTAAAAATAAAGTGATGCAAGCAGTCCGTCAAGTCAGAGAACGCGAATAGGAGGAAGATATGAGTCAAAAAATTATTTCAAAAAGTGAAGGGTTTGTTTTTGCTTTGGCTGCCGTTCTGGGCGCTGTTACGGCTCCGATTGTTTTGCCGAAATTCGTTGAAGATAAAAATGCGCCTTTAAAGGCTCAGCTTCTGCAAGTTGAAAATGAACGAAAAATGCGGGAAAATGATGTCAATTCAATTGAAAAAGCCATTTATAAATACGGAAAAGAATTGGATTCGCTGGAAAAAACAATTAAAGCTAAAAATGATGCTTTAAAAAAGAATATGCCGACACCTCAAAACGCGCAAGCGGTTGCAAAAGGGCATTCAAATATTCATCGCTTGCTTGTAACTGAAAAAGAGAATGTGCGTGTTTAATTTTTTTTAAAGGAGTCTGCAATGTCGACGATGAATGAACAACTTAAATTTATAGATTTAGTTCTATTTGGTATACTCTGTGGTTCGGTTGCGTATATGGCGAAAGAATGTGCAAAGGAAGGAACCAAAAACGGATACCTGAAAGAAGAGATTGAAGCTTTGCGTGTTGATGTAAAAATGTTGCAAGAGCTGCAACCCAAACAAGTGATGCCTTCAAAAACGCCTGAAAATGCTTCTTTAAATGCACAAACGGTTGTAAAAGGACATTTGATAAAGCCTAATCAATTGATAATAAAGCAAAAAGAGAATGTTCGTGTTTAATTTTTTTAAAGGAGAGTGTTATGGAAGAAGATGATGGTTTAGCATATGTCGCTCTTTTAATTGTCGGATTGATTGTAATTGACGGATTTACTCAAGATCATTATGCCGCAAAAAGGGATAACTCGCTTCAAGCTGTGTATGCCGAAGAAAAAGCGTTTTTGCACAATCAAGAAATCAATCAAATGTTTTCAAAAACGGCAGAAGATGAATTTTTAAAAGAAAAGTTTCTTCAACTTGAAAATAAAAGAAAAGTTCTGGAAGAAAAAGCAAATGAAATCAGAAAAGCCGTTGAGGAATATAAAAACGAGTTCAATTCATTGGAAAAAATAAATAATGAAGAAAATAATGCTTTAAAAAAGAATATGCCGACACCTTTAAATGCACAAGCGGTTGTGAAAGGGCATTCGGTAAAGCCTTGTCAATTGATAATAAAACAAAAAGAGAATGTGCGGGCTTAAATTTTTAAAAGGAGAGTGTAGATGAAATTTTTTACTTGGGCTACGCGTATAACGGGCGTACTTATCCTTGTGTTTTTTGCGAGCAGAGTGCGTATTGTGAAAATTAATTCTGACGAAAACGCCGATGTTCCATATCGGTATCATGCGGCTGCTGTGACAAACAACAAAACCTTATCAAACAGCCGACAACCATTAAAAACGACAGAAAATGAAGCTTTAAAAGAAAAAACGCTTCAATTTGAAAATAAAAGAAAAGTTCTGGAAGAAAAAATAAATGAGATGAAAAAATCTGTTGAGGAATATAAAAATGAATTGAATTCGTTTGAAAAAACAATTAAAGCTAAAAATAACGCTTTAAAAAAGAATATGCCGACACCTCAAAACGCACAAACGGTTGTAAAAGGGCATTCGGTAAAGCCTTGTCAATTGATAATAAAGCAAAAAGAGAATGTTCGGGTGTGAGTGTATTCAATTTTTGTGAAAAAATTAAAAATATATCTTGACAAAAAGTGTTTACAGTGATACATTCTTAAGGTAACCTTTTAAAATAATTATTATAAGGAGGAAAAAATGGCAGGAAGTAATGATCTGTGTAGTTGGCTTTGTTTTGGTATGACGTTGGGGGCTTTTGCGGTTGGTTTATTTGAAAAACACGAGCATAATTCCTACGTAGATGACAATGCAAAACTTGAAAAAGATCGGGCAGTTTTATTGCAACAAAAAAATGATTTATTCAAAAGTTTAAAATCAACGCAACCCGTGTCAGTGAAAAATGCACAAACCGTTATCAGGTTTCAAAACACAAATGCGAATCGTTCCGTGATGAAACAAAAAGAAAATGTTCGTGTTTAATTTTTTTAAAGGAGTATGCAATGTCGACGACGAATGAACAACTTAGATTTATAAGTTTAGCTATAATGGGTATGCTCTTGGGTTCGGTTGCGCATGTGGCGAAAGAATGTGCAAAAGAAGAAACCAAAAACGGATACCTGAAAGAAGAGATTAAAGCGTTGGGTGTTGATGTAAAAACGTTGCAAGAGCTGCAATCAAAACAAGCGATGCCTTTAAAAGCGCCTGAAAATGCTTCTTTAAATGCGAAAGCAGTTGTAAAAGGGTATTCGGTAAAGCCTAATCAATTGATAATAAAGCAAAATGTACGGGCGTAACCCGTAAACGCCGTTTAAATATAAAAAAGCCGCTCTTTGAAATGAGCGGTTTTTTAATGGCTGGGATACCTGGATTCGAACCAAGACTGACGGAATCAGAATCCGCTGTCCTACCATTAGACGATATCCCAATAACATTTATAACTATATCACGTCTTTTTAAAAATTGCAAGGGCTTTTTTATCCATAAGCCGAAATTTATATCAATCTGTCCGTTAAAACGGGGGCGGAAAGCTCTTCCGGTACGGCGCCGGCAGAAACATTTTCCACCGATGTTTTAAACTCATCAATCGTATCAAGTTTATCCAGTTTTCGATTGACGGCCCGCGTGCGTGTTTGAGCCTCATCAACCACTTTTAAGGCTGCCTCAATGTTTTTGCGAATCTTATCCGTCCAATCGGCATATTTACCGAATTCCGTTTTTGTTTCATTCAACAAACGCCACACTTCACCCGAACGCTTTTGAATGGCCAGCGTGCGAAAACCCATTTGCAAAGAGTTTAAAAAAGCTCCGAGCGTACTCGGACCGGCAACACTGATGCGATATTTGCTTTGAATTTCGGCAGCCAATCCGCTTTTGCGCATAATTTCGGCATAAAGCCCTTCGGTCGGCAAAAACATAATGGCAAAATCGGTTGT
>CANREI010000094.1 GCA_947629595.1 uncultured Alphaproteobacteria bacterium
AGGTTTTATTTTATAAAACACTTTCTCGTTTAGGTTCATTGCTTGCATTTCAAAAAACAATCCGCCGGATTGTTTTTCTCAAAAAGGAAAGAGCCAGCGACACCATTAAAAAATCCCCCGAAAAAAGGGGGATTTTGAGGTGCCGCCAATTCCACCTATAAACTCGAAAGGTTTTATTTTATAAAACACTTTCTCGTTTAGGTTCATTGCTTGCATTTCAAAAAACAATCCGCCGGATTGTTTTTTTTCATTTAGGGTGAGCCAGCGGCACCATTAAAAAATCCCCCGGGAAAAGGGGGATTTTTTAATGGTGCCGCTGGTGAGAATCGGACTCACGACCCCTCCCTTACCAAGGGAGTGCTCTACCACTGAGCCACAGCGGCGGGCGTTTTTTCACTTATACTTTCTTTTGCGCGCCTTGTCAAGATGTTTTTTTTATGCCGCTTTAAAAATATCTTGCCCTGCCACACAACAGCTGTTTTAACTTTTTTTGAGCGCCGTCAGTCAAAAGTTGCTATGCATAACCAAAACACCGCCCCGACGCATTTTTTTACGTATCAAATTTTACGCACTCGTTTTGCCCGTTTCGGCATTTGCCTTTGCGTGTTCGATTTTATGCGTTTAATTTTGATAAAATCAACTCGACCATTTCGCCCACGTTATGCAATCCGACAATTTCTTTCATCACGAAGCGAATGCCGAATTGTTGTTCGATAGCGGCAATCAAGCCGATATGTGCCAACGAATCCCACCCTTCAATATCATCGGCAGTTGTTGAAGCCGTTAAATTCACTTCATCCAAATCCAAATTTTCTTTAAAGATTTCATTTAATTGTTGATAAACTTCTGCTTGATTCATTTTAATCCTCCACTTTAATAATTGATTGTAAATTTTGATATTTTTCAATGTTTAAACACCAAATTGTATCGGCATTTTCGGTTTTAACGAGTTCAAAGCCGAAATCTTGATATAAGTGAGCCACCATTGCATTTTTAGCGGTTTGATAATAATATCCGTAAATGCTTGTGATGCCTCTTTCTTTTGCTTTTTTAACAAGCTCATCCATCATAGCCTGCTCCATACCGCGTTTTAAAACACGACAACTCATTAAGAACAAGTCGATATGAATGTTTTTCTCTTGCTGATGCCCGATTAAAACGCTGACAACGCCGTTATCGCCGAACTTATCAATCAGTTTGCCGTAAAGACAAATATATTCCGAATTTTCCGCTACGGCTTCAATTTCGCTTTGGGCATAGCGTTTTGTCGTTAAGTTAAACTGGTTTGATTTATTTGTCAGCTGGGCAATACGCTGCATATAAACGGCGGAAAACGGTTTAATTTCGGCTTTCATTTCCAAAGAGCGCAAATAATCGTCATAATTGCCGAATGATTGTTCCGCTTTGACCCGTTCGGCATTGGCTTTATACATTTCCGTTCGAGCCAAATCATCTTTTGAGAAAGCAGTCACTTCAAAATAGCCCGCCCGATCAATTTCCCGAATATAATTTTCGGGTTGCGAAACGGCAGCCACACAAGCATTGGGAATTTGCGTTTTGACGATTTCCCGTTCCGCGGGATTATCATCAACAAACACCAGACTTTCGGGCAACAGATTCAGTTCGTGCGCAATTTCCGACATATTTTGACTTTTCGGATTCCAGTTGGCTTTAATCACAATCATATCTTCGGGCTTTAACACACCCTCGGGGTGATTTAATCCGGCCAAAGCGTTGACTTCTTCATTTTTCGAGTTGACGTTTAACAAAATGCCCAACCCCAAATGCGCTTTCAAATATGTTTGAAACTCTTGAAATGCCTGTGCCGTTGCGGTTTCCGAACCGATTTCCAAATTTTGAACGCCGTCATCGCCGACAACACCGCCCCAAAGGGTATTATCCAAATCAAGCACAAACCCTTTTTTGTTTTTGCCGTAAAGTGACTTGACAATTCGTGCGACACTCTGCGCCAAATAAGGAATAGCCTCAATTTTGCAGCAATATTTATATAAATACCACGCGGATAAATCATGCCAGGCGGATAAGCCGTAATCGGCGGCAATATAGTTTAAATCGTTCAAATAAAAATTATTGTGTTGCGCGGCAAAATCGGCAAAAGCCGTATTTAATCGCGTGATAAAGTTTGTTAATCCCCGATAATCGGAAGCATCTTTATTTCCCAACAACCGATAAAACGGATATTCAAAATTGTTTTGTATAACGGTGCATTCCAATTCTTGAAAACATTTTTCCCACATTTGCGAAAAGCGATAGCATTCACCCGAAAGTTTTTTTGCCACCTCCTCAGGCGTATCGTGAATATCGGGAACATTTTTAATGTTGCGAAACGAGGTGTGAAACCAAACAATATCAGGCTTAAAGGCTTTTAACGCCTCATTATTAAACATAATTTCTTCATAATACTGATTATATTCGCATTCATAGAAATCGGCCTCAATGCCGTGATACAATAAAAACAAATCAAGCATGACACAAATATCGTGCGTGGTTGAGCCGCCCAGCACGGCAATTTTCTTTTTGATTCGTTTTTCCGGCGATGCCAAAAGCATTTTTCGAACGGTATTTTTTTTACGCATTAACAAAGCGGCATCGATCGGATAATTTAATTGTTCTAAAAGCGGTTCAGTCATAGTGTGACTCCTTTTCAAATTTAACTAATTCGGGAAATAAAATATCTTCCGCATCAGCGGCATCAACGGGCAACAATGTTTGTGTTTGCGCCGTTTTAATGCGCGGAAAACGAGGCATATATACAAAAAATCTTTGCTTCTCAAATACCCCCCCCCAGTATTCCATTGTGGCCTTTGCGAAAGCATATTCCACCATATCTTTGGGTAATTCCGTAATGGCGATTGATGAGGGCGTGAAAATATTTTTCAACCCCGATGTTTTTAATTGATGGCTTAAATTATGCAGCGCAAAAATATAATAATGACAAAATAACTGAAACCGTTCTTCATTTAATGTTTTGACATCGGAACTGATTTTCGGCGTTGCGAAATAATAAAGATGAGTCGGAGCAAAGGCTTTCATTTTTTCCAATGTTTCTTCATCTTGATGATTGATGTCAAAATAAATGCCGGACGATGAAAATCCGTGCCGTTTCAAATCATCTGCAATCTCATCGGCCTCTTGTTCGGGCTTATAATAGGTAAACATGGTTTGAGCGCCGCCCAAACTTAACAATCTTAAACATTGTAATCCGATTCCCCGTGTGGCCCCCACAATTAACGCCCGTTGTCTTGAAAAATCAGCGTGCATATTTTTATTCATTAAAACTTCAAAGGTGTTTTGATGAACAATTTCAGGACGGAAAAACGCGCATAACTGCCCTTCTGCAAAAGGTGCCGAAACATGAACAACGCATTCACCGAACAATGATTCTTTGGGCATTCCTTCGCAAGATATATATTCCCCTGTTTGAAGCGAAAACTTTAAATCAATCGATTTGAATATGGAATTTAATCCGGGATATTTCATACCGATAATGCGTGTTGACGTTAACAGAACGCCTAAATTTAAAGAATGAACATATTGCGTGGCATGCGGAAACAGCAGTTTGCATAATTTTTCGTGAAACCTGATTGATTCTTTCCACCGGAACCGTGTTTCCCGATTCGGAACGGCAGGCTTTGTTTCAAAATCTTCAATCGGCGATAAGAATCCGACGTTCGGAACGTTTTCATAAGAAAAAACAACTTTTGATAAAACAGATTCCCCTTTCACGTAAGCCGTTACCTTTTTATCATTGATATCCGTTTCAATTTCAAACGATTGATTAACCGAAAGAGCCCTTTTAAATTCAGCTTTAACAGATGAAATAAAAAACGGAACTTTTAATTCTTTGGCCACGGCATCTAAACAAAGCATTACCTGATAAACACCATAAACAATTTGACTTCCGAACATTGTTTTTGAAGCATATTCTTCATTTAAATGTACGGGATTAAAATCGCCGCTTATTTTAGAAAAATCCTCTAATTTTTGCTGTGTAACTTTCATTTTATTCTCCTAGAATCTGAAATAAATAAACGGATTGTAAGTTGAAGCGGCAATATATGATGTTGATACAACAAATAAAACCAACAACCACACATCAATCAGAATATTCAAAACTTTATGCTTTTCATTGAAGGAGAGCATTTTGGCAAAAACAGGCGTTGCGCACACAGTGCCGACAATCAATGCAATAATTTCCAAGCGATCAACATAATACGCCATTTTATATATCACTTCACCGCCCTGCTTTAAGCCGAACATTGTTAACAAATAATCCCATGCATAAGAAAGCGTATTCGAACGGAAAATAACAAAACTGAGAACAAAAACCAATATGGTATAAAGATGCTGTGCCATGCGCCCGCCAATACTTTTTCGATCTTTATTCCACCCCGTTAAAATTTCAATAAAAATAAAGAATCCGTTATATAAACCCCACACGATAAACGTCCATGCGGCGCCGTGCCAAAAACCCGTGGCAAACCACACAATAAATAACGCTATAAACGTCAATAAAATATTTACTCTTTTCCGCCCGATGACATGCATGGCTTTGCCATACGTTTTTGAAAGTGAAAAAGCGCGTGATAACGGCAAAAACATATAGTCTCTGAACCAACTTCCCAATGAAATATGCCACCGCCGCCAATATTCGGAAATAGATTTTGATATAAAGGGATAATTAAAGTTTTCAAGGAATTTAAAGCCGAAAATCGAGCCTAAACCGATGGCCATATCGGAATAACCCGAAAAATCATAGTAAATTTGAAGCGTATAACAAACCGCTCCCAGCCA
>CANREI010000095.1 GCA_947629595.1 uncultured Alphaproteobacteria bacterium
TAATCCTTTTGCTTTTAAAACTTTATAATCTTTTAAAGAAACCGACCCGATAAATTGCGTGACGGGATAATTATCATGCGTGATTTGCCGAAACAAAAATCCGCCGATCGGTTGATTGGCTTTATCTTCCACCGGCAATACATAAAGAGAGGAAACGGTGTTTCCTTTGGTTGCTTTTTTCAAAAGAATGCGTTCGGCATTCACGGGAAATTCGGGTGTGTGATATAATTGATGCACCAATCTGTCTTTTATCACGCCGGCAGAAGCATAACCGATGGGAGAAGTTCTGATGACTTTTCCGCTTTTGGCAAGCGTTTTGATTTGATATAATAACACCGGCTTTTTTAAGTTTTCTTGCATCACTTCTTTTTCATCGGCCCAAACGGACGAATTGTAAAGCGTTCCGTTCAATTTTTCAATGCAAATATATTTATTCGGATGTGTATGCATGGCTTTCCCCTTTATCAATTGAATGTTTTAATTAAGTATAAAGAAAAAACGGTTTTTTGTCAAGTAATTTTTTCAAAAAAAGCTGTACGGGTCAATGTCCAGTCGCACGTCAACACTTGCAGGCACTTGTAACGATTCTTTCCACTGTCTTAAAATGCTTTGCAACCGGCAGTTTTTCGGCGCTTTCACCAACAGACGAAAGCGATATTTGTTGCGTAACAGGCTCAACGGTGCCGCCACGGGGCCTAAAACTTCCAAGTCGCTTATTTTGGGGGCCGTCAGGGCAATTTGTCGTGCCGTTTGATAAGCCCGCGCCTGATGCTTCGAACTGACAATAAAAGAAGCCAATCGTCCGAAGGGAGGCATTTGAAGCAGTTGTCGGGCTTTCATTTCTTCCGTTAAAAACAACGTGCGATCATTTTTTTGCAAGGCTTGAATAATTAAATTATCGGGCGAAAAAGTTTGAATGATTGCCGTTCCTTTTTTTTGTTCGCGGCCGGCGCGCCCCATGACCTGTTGCAACAGTTGAAACGTTCGTTCGCCCGCGCGTAAATCACCGCCCGAAAGACCCATATCGGCATCAATAATTCCGACAAGCGTTAAATCGGCAAAATGGTGTCCTTTTGCCAAAATTTGCGTGCCGATAAGAATATCCAGCTCATGCAGCGCCATTTTCTCTAAAACAGCCTCAAACTCTTTCATATTTGTCAGCGTATCGGAAGTAATGAGCGCCGTTCGCGCCGTGGGGAACAGCAGTTGCGTTTCTTCGGCGATTCGCTCAACGCCCGGCCCGCAGGAAACAAACATATTTTCCGCCCCGCATTTCGGGCAGAGCGGCGGCATTTTGCGTTCATATCCGCAATGATGACAAAGCAATTTTTTCTTTTGCTTATGTTCAATCAGCCATGCGCTGCAATGCGGACATTTTAAGCGTTCGCCGCAGGCACGGCATAAAATTAAAGGTGCATATCCCCGTCGGTTTAAAAAGAGCAGACTTTGATTGCCCGCGGCCAGATTTTGCCGTAAATGCGTTTCCAACAGCGGAGAAATAAACCGAACGGCGCCTTTTGTTTTTTGACGCATATCCGCGAGCAGAATATCGGGCATAACGGCGCCGGCGAATCGTTCGGGCAGAACAATATGCGCATATTTTTTCTCGCGCACGTTTGCCACGGTTTCAATACTGGGAGTTGCCGAAGCCAAAATCACGGGCGCATCGGCAATTTTGCCCCGCACGACAGCCATATCGCGTGCCTGATATAAAACGCCGTCTTCCTGCTTATAAGAAGAATCGTGTTCTTCATCAACCACAATGAGTTTTAAGTTTTGAAACGGCAGAAAAAGGGCCGATCGCGCCCCGACCACAATTTGTGCTTTGCCGGTAAAAACGCTTTGCCACGTATCGCGGCGCTGCTTTACGGTTAATGACGAATGCCAAACGGCCGGCAATACGCCGAATCGTCGTTCAAAGCGATGAAGCCACGCGCTCGTGAGCGTAATTTCGGGCAATAAAACCAATGCTTGCGCCTGCGTGCGAAACAGGTGAGCCAGTAATTCAAAATAAACTTCCGTTTTGCCCGAACCGGTAACGCCGTCGAGCAGAGAAACGTGAAATCCGTTCAAGTTTTCCGATAATTTTTGAACAGCGTTTTTTTGGGCCTCCGAAAAAGCAATTTTTGAAAAATCGGGCATGGGGGGCAAAAAAGCCAACGGTTTTTTGCTTTGTTTTTGAATATCGGCGCATAACACCATTTTTAAAACGGCCCCGAGCGGCGAAACGGTATAAGAGGCAACCCAGTTGACAAAATCAAGTGTTTGTTGCGGTAAAATCGGCATACTTAAAGGCGTTACGGTTTTGAGTTTATCAACGGGAAAAGCGTTATCGGGCGTTTTATTCCACACCACGCCGAGTTGCGTTTTGCGACCGAACGGCGCACATACGAACGTGCCGCAGGGCAGGGGTGATTCGCTTAAATAATCAAAACAATCCAAAGGGGCGGGAAATAAAACAGATAATCGTTGCATTTTTTTTGTAAAATCCTATAATATTTCATAAAGGATAACAGAAATGAAAGAAAATTACAACTCTTTTAAAGAAACCTGTGATACAAAAACAATTGCTTTACTTGAAAATTGGCAAAAACATTTATTGTTGGATCGGCGCGTTTCAACGCATACCACCGATTCATACGATTTTGACCTGAAAGCGTTTATGTGCTTTTTAAAAGATCATTTGGGCGAAAAAGTCACGTTATCCGCTTTAAAAAAACTCACCGTTACCGATTTTCGGGCTTTTTTGGTGTGGCGCAGCAGCCAAAAAATAGCGCGATCGAGTTTGTCGCGGGAAATGTCGGCCATTCGTAATTTTTTTAAGTTTTGTTCCAAAGAAGAAATATTTGAAAATCAATCGGTGATGTCGGTACGAACGGGCGGTGCCGCCAAAATGATGCCGCATCCGTTATCGGTGGGTGATGCGCAAGCCTTTTTAGATGCCGTTTCGGCAGTTGTGAAAGAAGCGTGGCAGGTTAAAAGAGACAAAGCGCTTTATTATTTGTTATACGGTTGCGGGTTGCGTATCGGAGAGGCGCTTTCGCTCAATATTGCAGATTTTCCGAAAAATGCCGATGCGTTTGTGATTACGGGAAAAGGGAATAAGCAACGATTGGTTCCCTTATTGCCGATTGTTAATCAGGCAGTTTTTGCGTGGATTAAAGTCCATCCGTTGCCGATCGGTTCGTCGCCGTTGTTTGTCGGATCGCGGGGGGAGCGGTTAAACGCGGGCGTGGTGCAACGGAACGTGCGCTATATTCGGCGCTATTTGAATTTGCCCGATACCGTTACGCCGCACGCGCTTCGGCACAGTTTTGCAACGCATATATTGGAGGGGGGTGGTGATTTGCGAACGGTACAGGAGTTATTGGGGCATTCATCGCTTTCGGCCACACAAAGGTATACGCAAATTAACCGTGAGCATATGTTGGAAGTTTATGATGCGGCGCATCCGCGTACAAAAATGAGCAAAAATTAAAAAAATGCTTTACGAATAAGAGAAAATGTGATAAAATAAAAATAAGATAAAAAGGAGTTTGCCATGAATGAAGAAATCAATACCGCAACAATGACCGATTCGCCCATGGGTTTAAAACCGCGGTTGGCGCAGGCGCAAGCAGACGGCAGTGCTTTAATAAGTAAAACAATGCCTCAGGTGTTGAAAGGTATGGTGCTTGTGGCGTGGAATTGTTGTCGCAACAATTTTCCGCTTGTCGGTAACAAGGTTTTCGGAAACGGGGAAAGTTTTTCTCAATATGGTGAACTGGCTTATTCTGTTGATCCCGCTTCTATGGCACCTGCGGCACAAATGGCTGTTAATAACGCTTCACGATAAGGAACGGCATCGTGCAAGACTCATCGGAGATTTTTGTTGAAAAGGAAGAGGCCTATGTTGCTCTGCCCACAACGGAAGACGAAGTTGTGTTTGCCATATCCGTTAAAACGGGCGAGCCGAATGCCCCGCATTTGTTGTATGACGGCGATGAACACGCGTTATTGTATCGTGATGAAAACGATGTTGTGTTATTGGATTATTTAAACAGCGAAGTGCAAAAAATGTTGCAAGGTTCGCAAAAAATTTATGTAGCCGAAATTGATTACAAAGAAAAACAGCTGATTCGGGATTATACGGTACCGGTTGAAAAAGTTGTGTCGTATCCGATTAACCTGTCGCCTTATTTTGATTAAAGTGCGTTAATAAAAATAAATGCCTGCCTGCAAGAAGCGGGTTTTTTAATGTTGAATGTCTAAATCGGTTGTGCGGAATTGATCATTTGATTCATCAGGGGTTTCATTCACTTTGGTACAATTTTTAACAATTGTATCATAAAAAGAATCCCCGTTAACGTAAACATAAGCCATTTTTGAAAGATATTTCAATGATTTATACTGATTTATTTTCATTAACACATTGTGTTTTGTTCCATTTGGGGCAGAACTTGATTTTCTGTGCCGAGTTTACCTGATGAAGCAGCTAACAGCGCAGATAAAACAGGTTTGGGTGCTTCAACGGTGTTCGGTTCCGACGATGTATACGAAGCGGATTCGGCGTTTTGGGATGTTGTGTTTTGCGCTGTTTGTTCGGCAGAAGCCCCTTTTGGTTCATTGGGCAGCGTTGGTGCCTGAACAATGGTGTATGTTTTATCGGTGGTTGCGGCAGAAGCAATTTCTTCAACTTCGGGTGCCGGCGGCGTATCCATACCTTTTAATACCGCAGCCAATGATATTTCTTTTGGTTTATCTGATGTGTTTGGGGTACTTTCCTTTTCGGCCGTGCTTGACATGACAATATTTTTATTTTCGCCCTC
>CANREI010000096.1 GCA_947629595.1 uncultured Alphaproteobacteria bacterium
CAAAAAAAACAAATGATTTTAGCGCGAAGAGCCCTACAAAATCAAAAACAGAGAGAAAGTTAATTTGGTAATGAAATTGAACGCATTTTTTAATATTTTCGGAAAAAACAAATGACTCTCATTGCTCCCAGTATTCTTTCGGCTGATTTTGCACATCTCGGACAAGAAATCAAAAAAGTTTCAAAAGCGGGGGCCGATTGGATTCATATTGATGTGATGGACGGGCATTTTGTCCCCAACTTAACCATCGGCCCTTGTGTTGTTCAAGACATTCGTTCTTATTCTGCCTTACCGTTTGATGTTCATTTAATGATCACAAACCCGCAAGATTATATTCAGGCCTTTGCCAAAGCCGGTGCCGATTATATTACCGTTCATATCGAAGCAGATACCGATATTGAAAAAACGCTTTCCCTGATTAAAAAAGAAGGAAAAAAAGCCGGATTATCCGTTAAACCCGATACAAATATTTCCCGCTTAATTCCTTTTATTCCTTTTATTGATTTAATTTTAATTATGTCGGTCGAACCGGGATTCGGCGGACAAAGTTTTATGCCGACTGCCTTAGAAAAAATTGTTACGGTTAAAGAATTAACGAAACGCAAAAACATTTTTATTTCCGTTGACGGCGGAATCAATCAGCTGACGGCGCCGGCGTGTCAATTGGCGGGGGCTGATATTTTGGTTGCCGGCAGTTATATTTTTAAAAATGCATCTTATCAAAAAGCGATTCAAACTTTAAAAGAGGGAAAATGACAAAAATTTTAATTGCGGAAGATGAAGGCGGATTGGTAACCCTTCTCAAATATAATTTGGAAAAGCAAGGATATGAAACGCTTGTTTGCATGGATGGGAAAAACGTTTTAACAACCGCTTTAACCGAAAAACCCGATTTAATTTTGTTAGATTGGATGCTACCCAACATTCAAGGCATTGATTTATGTCGCGAGATGCGCAAAACATACGAATTACGCACTGTTCCGATTATTATGTTAACGGCACGCGGCGAAGAATCCGATAAAGTGAAAGGGTTATCCTACGGGGCCGATGATTATATTGTCAAACCGTTTTCCGTTCCCGAATTGATGGCACGAATTATGGCCTTATTACGGCGAACAACGCCCTCTCCCGTTTTGCAAAATTTATCATACGGTGATCTGGAAATGGATTTTTCCAAACGGCGTGTTTTACGCGGCGGACACCCTGTTCATTTAGGGCCGACCGAATTTCGATTGTTGCAATTTTTAATGGAAAAGCCGGGACATGTTTTATCACGAGAATATTTGTTAAAAGCTGTATGGGGTGTTTCCATTCACGTGGAATTGCGCACGGTTGACGTTCACATTCGGCGTTTAAGACGCGCTTTAAATCAAAACGGCGGGCCGGATATTATTCGAACCGTTCGATCGGCCGGTTATGCCTTGGATTATCACGTTTCGGAAGAAGAATAATTTATTCTTTCGTTTCTTCACAACCGTTTAAATTATCAAAAAATTGGGTTTCTATTTTATTATATTGCGTAAAAAGCCATTTGGATCGAGATAAAATAATAACGGATAAGAGAACCAAAACGGAAATAACTTTCGGATTTTCCGTCAAGAATTGATGAACAACCGTCATCACGAAAAAACAAACCATCAGTACTCTGAAACTGGTTAATAAAACCAAAATCGGCCGATTGGCTTTCTTTTCCGTCCAAAGGCGATAATAAATTTTTTCCAACCGATCATGAAAACCGAACATATTTAAAAGATTTGTTTTTTCGGTAATGGTTTCTTCAACTTTTTGAACCAATTGATGCTTTAAATATTTTGAAAACAACGCCTCTTTTACAAGAGAAACATTCGGCACTTTTTCCCTTAATGCCTGAGGCAATAAGGTTTCCCACCCCAGTAAAGCTTTTAAAAAAGGCGCCATGATGATCAGTGTTAAACCGGTCACGACAATGCGTGCCGGCACATTCGGCAATAAGAAGTAAACACCCGGTTTAATTAAATATTTTCCGACACCGATTAAAGCATAATTAATCATCACAAACAAAATCAATCGAATAAAATAGTTTTTAAACAAGATATTCCATAACCGTTCTTCTTGTTTGGTACTTTGAGTGCTTTGCGCGTTTTGCTCCAAAAACAACAGCCACTTTTCCGGCAAAATATGCGTCAAAAACCGATATGTCGGCATAGCGGATTTAATCATCATCGGCGTTAAAAACGTTGTGATCACGGAAACGGCAATAATAATCGGATAAACTCGCTCGTTAATAACGCCCAAACTCATACCGAGAGAAGCAATAATAAACGCAAACTCACCGACTTGTGCTAAGGAAAAACCGCCTTGAACGGCTGTTTTTAAACTTTGCCCCGATATTAAAAATCCCATGCAGGAAAAGAAAATTTGTCCGCAAATCACAATGAAAGTAATCATTAAAATCGGATAAGCATATTGCACAAACATGGCCGGATTAACCATCATACCGACCGAAACAAAAAAGACAGCGCCGAAAAAGTCTTTTAACGGTTTAATGATTTTTTCAATTTTCTCGACACAACCGGTTTCCGCCAAAATTGATCCCATGATAAATGCGCCCAATGCCGATGAAAAACCAAACGACGTGGCAAGCCAGACCATGGTAAAACAAAGCGCCAACGTTACCAAAAGCAAAATTTCTTCATTTAAATAATTTTGAATTTTTTTAAAAAACGTGGGGATAAGATAAATACCCGTAATAAAACATAAAACAAGGAAAAAGGCCAATTTTAATGCACTGAATACCAACGCCGAACCGTTAATGGCATTACTTAAAGCAACAGTCGGCAACAAAACCAACAATAAAATGCCGACCAAATCTTCCACCACCAAAACACCGAAGACAAGATTTGTAAACGGTTGTTTTTTAATGTTTAAATCTTCAAACGCTTTAATAATGATTGTTGTGGAAGACATGGAAATCATACTGCCCAGAAAAAAACTGTCCGATGTGGGCCAACCGAGTAACAAACCGGTGTTATATCCCAAAAACAACAGAAAAAACACGTTAGAAGTAGCCGTTATAATGGCCGCTTTTCCGACATTCATCATTTTTTTGAAACTAAACTCCAACCCCAGCCCGAATAGAAGAAAAATCACGCCGATATCAGCCCAAATCGTTAAATTTTCTTTTTCGGTCACCGTCGGTAAAAACGCCAGAAAAGGTCCGGCAAAAATACCGGCTAAAATATATCCCAAAACCGTCGGTTGTTTTAATTTTTTAAAAACAAGCGTGATAACGGCGGCATAAACGGAAATTAATGTTAAATCAACCAAAAGAGAATGAAGTTCGTGCATAAATAATCCTTATTCAAAAAAATTTTTTTCAGGATAACAAAGCATTTTCAAAAAATCAATATCTTTTTTAAAAAAATAACCTTGCTTTTTTATTTTATTTCAATTATAATGATAAAAACAAAAAAAACAGTAACCGCTACGGTTCAAAAAGCCGTAGTTTTATTTTTCAAACCAAACCGAAAAGGAACAGAACCATGGAAGAAAAAATTCCGATGACAACTCAAGGATATGCCGATTTAACGGAAGAATTAAAAAAATTAAAATTCGTTGAAAGACCGCGTATTGTGGCGGCCATTGAAGAAGCACGCGGCCACGGCGATTTATCCGAAAATGCCGAATATCACTCGGCACGTGAACAACAAAGTTTTAACGAAGGGCGTATTATGGAATTGGAAAACGCGCTTTCGCATGCCCAAGTGATTGATGTAAAAACCTTATCCGGCGATAAAGTTTTGTTCGGATCAACGGTTAAATTGGAAGATTCGGAAACAGGAGTCGAACATACATATAAAATTGTCGGCAAATATGAAGCGAATCTTGAAAAGGGGTATATTTCTCTGCTTTCACCGATTGCACATGCTTTAATCGGTAAGCAAAAAGGTGATTTTGTTGATGTCAAAACACCCAAAGGTGAAAAATCTTACGAAATACTGGACGTTCAATTTATTTAATCCTATATAAAGCCTCAAAGGAGGCTTTATATGATTGAAACAGACGTTCTTATTATCGGTTCGGGACCTGCCGGTTATACGGCAGGTCTTTATGCAACGCGCGCCGGCTTACATACAACCCTTTTTACCGGGCCGAATGTCGGCGGACAGTTAATTTACACGCATGAAATTGAAAACTTTCCCGGTTTTGATAAAATATCCGGTATTGAACTGACTGATATTTTTCATAAACAAAATCAACAAGTCGGAACAACAATTTTTAATGAAATTATTACCGAAATCAATTTAAAAATGCATCCTTTTTCTTTTAAATCCGAAACCGGCGGCGGAACGGCAAAAAGCGTGATTATTGCAACCGGTTCCAAAGCCAGATGGCTTAATGTTGAGGGTGAAGAAAAATTTAAAGGATCGGGCATTTCCGTTTGTGCCACTTGTGACGGCTTTTTCTATCGTCGAAAAACGGTTGCCGTTATCGGCGGCGGGAATACGGCTTTATATGAAGCATTATTTTTATCAAAAGTGGCCGACAAAGTTTATTTATTAAATAAATTTGATGTTTTTTCCGGCGAGAAATTGTTGCAGGAACAAGTTCTTCAAAACGAAAAAATTGTTATTTACAAAAATGCCGACGTTTTATCTTTTCAAGGCAACGAACGATTGGAAAAACTGGTGTGGAAAAATACACAAACAAACCGGGAATATGAATTATTCGTGCAAGGCGTTTTTGAAGCCGTGGGAACCGTTCCGCAAATTGATTTGGTGAAAGATCAGCTTCAAATTACATC
>CANREI010000097.1 GCA_947629595.1 uncultured Alphaproteobacteria bacterium
AAAGAGGCGCAAAGCTGGTTTAAACCCGTAACGTTGGGGCTTGATTTGCAAGGCGGATCTTATTTGTTAATGGAAGTTGATACAAAAGACTTAATTAAAGAAAAATTGACCACGCTGGCCGATTTAACGCGTTCCGATTTACGGACGCAACGAATTCGTTTTTCGGGGTTGACGGTTGATGAGGGCGTTATGAGCGTGCGCATTTTAAATGCCGCCGATATCAATGCCGCGCGTGAGGCTATTCGTAAAATTGAAAGCGGTCAATTGAATATTGAAGTTGAAGAATCGACTTTAAAAGTGTCATACACGTCCGATGCGTTGGAAAATATGAAACGAAAAGCCGTTGAACAATCGGTTGAAATCGTGCGGCGGCGGATTGATGAACTCGGAACGAAAGAACCGCAAATTCAACAGCAGGGCGCCGATCGCATTGTCATTCAATTACCGGGTGTGCAAGATCCGTCGGAAATTAAAGCCATTATGGGAAAAACCGCTAAAATGACATTCCATTTGGTTGATGAAGAAACCTCTCCGCAAGCGGCGCAAATGGGTAAATTATCACCGGATTCCATGTTGGCAACGGGTGATGAAACCGGTTACATTGTGTTAAAGCGGCGTGTGGTTGTGAGCGGTGCCGGGTTGGATTCCGCCAAAGGCAGTTATGATGAAAGAGGCGCACCGGCGGTGTCGTTCAGCTTTAAAGCGGCAGCAGCCAAAGAGTTTGGTAATGTCACGCGTGAAAATGTCGGCAGGCGGTTGGCCATTTTGCTTGACGGTAAAGTTATCAGCGCGCCGACCATCAATTCTCCCATTACGGGCGGACAGGGCATTATTACCGGCAATTTCACCGTGCAAAGCGCTAATGATTTAGCCTTATTGTTGCGCTCGGGTGCTTTGCCTGCGCCGTTAATTGTGGCGGAAGAAAGAGTTGTCGGACCGGGCTTGGGGGAAGATTCCATTAAAGCGGGCACGAATGCCTGTTTAATCGGATTGGCTGCCGTGTTGATTTTTATGTTTATTGTTTACGGGTTCTGGTTCGGATTGATTGCCGATGTTACGTTAATTGTCAACGGCGTTATTTTGCTGGCATTATTAAGCTTGTTGAACGCAACGTTAACTTTGCCCGGGCTTGCCGGTATTGCTTTAACGGTGGCCATGGCGGTTGATGCCAACATTTTAATTTTAGAGCGGATGAAAGAAGAAATGATGAACGGCATTACCGTTCCGAAAGAAGTGATTAAACGCGGTTTTTCGGGTGCTTTTTCCGCCATTTTCGACGGACAGCTCACCACATTGTTTGCGGCTCTTTTCCTGTTTATGTTGGGATCGGGTTCCGTGCGCGGTTTCGGTATTACGTTGGGCTTAGGTTTGGCAACAACAATGTTTTGTGCCATTTGGTTTAACAAAGTGTTGTTAATGGCGTGGTTTGCCGTTCGTCAGCCGAAGAAAATTGATTTATAAGAGGGTGTTCACATGAGTAAATTATTTAAGAAAAGAAACTTTAATTTCCCGTTTATGAAAATGCGGGTTGCGGGCTATGTTTTTTCGCTGATTTTGTTAATTATCGGCGTGACGGCTCTTTGCGTGCGGGGGTTAAATTACGGAATTGATTTTCAAGGCGGTGTGTTGGTGGAAGTTTCATCGGATAAGCCGTTTGATATGCAGGAAATGCGCGGGCGGTTATCGTTTTTGAAAGATTTTACCATTCAATCTGCCGGCGAAACGGGCAATATGATTTTAATTCAATGCCAACCGCGGGAAGGCGAAACCGGTGCAACGGTTGTGAATCAAATCAAATCCGAATTGGGCAACGCTTATAAATATGAACGGGTGGAAGTGATCGGGCCGACCATCGGTGAAGAATTGAAGTTCAAAAGTTTGTTGGCTTCCGTTTTAGCGCTGGTTGCCATTTCCGTTTACATTTGGTTTCGGTTTGAATGGCCGTTTGCCATCGGATGTATGTTATCATTGGCGCACGACTTGGTTATTATTGTCGGTATGTTTGCCCTGTTGGGGTGGGATTTTAATATGGTTGTTGTGGCCGGTATTTTATCTCTGGCCGGTTACGATTGTAACGATACCATTGTCACATATGATCGCGTGCGGGAAAATATGCGCAAGTTCCGGCACGATTCTATCGATAATATTTTAAATCGCAGTATTAACGAAACGCTTTCGCGCACCATTTTAACCAGCTTAACCACGTTATTTGTGGTATTGGTGTTGTTGTTTGTGGGGGGCGAATCGTTGCAAGGCTTTTCGCGCGCCATGGTATGGGGTACCATTTTAGGAACGTATTCCTCCATATTCATTGCCGTGCCGTTGTTACGGTATTTTGACATTCGCACCATCAACAACGAAGAATAGGGCGTTTTACTTTTAAAAAACCGTCTGTTTTTTTAAGCAGGCGGTTTTTTTGTGTGTTTCTGACGATATGTTTCCCCTCTCACTTTGCAGTTGGCACACTCTCTTATTTTCGGCGGGAAGTGCCGGCTCGTGGAACGTGAGCCGGCGCGGTGGGTCGAAAATAAGGCGATTCGGTAGGATATCACTCTATTATTTGTATGAGGTACACTCTCTTTTCCCCCTATCGGCGGGTGTGATGCGCTGCTGAAAGTAGCGCATCGCTATGGGCCGATAGGGGGAAAAGAATGGTGTTTTTTTAAAAGTGTTGCACAAAAAAAACGTACGATTTTTGCAACACTTTTTTTTAAAATTTTAAAAAAATTTTTATTTTGGCCAGAATTCATTGATTTTTCGACTGTTTTTGAATGGTCATTTTTGGTTTTTTGAAGGCAATTTTTACCCCTGAATCAGCGTTGCATTAAAGGTACGTTTATTTTATGCTATTCGTAGAGTGAAAGGGAGTCGGAAAATGACAAAATATGCAAAAAACAAGCAATTAAAACAACTTGAAAATCAATCACAAAGCGGGCGCAGTATGGTTGAAATGCTCGGGGTGTTGGCCATTATCGGCGTGCTGTCAATCGGCGGGATTGTGGGATATAAATTAGCCATGAATTATTATCAGGCGTCACAAATTGCCCATGAGATGAATATGATGCGGACCGATGCGCAGATAAAAATTGCCCAAGGGACGGAAAAATTAACCCTCGGCTCACCTTACGATGAGCATAAAATCAATTTTAACGATTACGGAACGGTTTTTGATTGCGCTTTGGCCGATGAAGAAAAAGTTACACTCGATGTTTCCTGTTCTGTTGCAAATGCCTATTATATTGAATTGCAAGAGATTCCCGAAGGGGTTTGTCAACCGCTTGCGCGCCTTATCAACGGTATGGATAATTTAATTGATTTTTATATCAATGCCCCTGATGCGGAAGGGGAAAATAAAGACATTTGCAATGCAGACTTCAACACATTAACGGCGATATTCGGTGCCGATTCGGATTCGGAAGCAGTTAAATGCGATGATGATCCAGAATGTGAATTTCTGAAAAGCACGCCGGTTTGTGATAAGCCTCGTCATGTGTGTGTGGAATGTGTGATTCATGATGATTGCACGCAAGGAGATGGCGGTATTTGCATTGAAAACAAGTGTAATTACTGTGCTGATGGAGAAGTGAGAGATGAATCGTCAAAATGTGTGGAATGTACGGAAAATAGCGATTGTCTTAAAAAAGGAACCGATAACCCGATTTGTAATGAAAACAAGTGCGTGGAATGTGAAACGAACGCGCAATGCACGGCAAAAGGAAAAGACCCGCATTGTCACAAGGCCACACATACTTGTGAGCCCTGTCCGGACGGAAGTCGCAGTGAAGGAAACGCTTGCGTCCTTTCTATTGATACGATTTCTTTCTTTTATTCGCTTAGTTCAAGAGTGCAGGTTATAACCTGCCAAAAATTAACGCCGCACCATTTCGGACCTTATACGCATTCTTATGAATTGTGGGTAAAGGGCACATTTGATGATTATATACAATTTTATGTGAATGAAGAATTGCCGAATATATCAACAACAGAACTGACTTATGAGGGTTGTAATGATACAGAATTTGAACAGAGAGTAAATTGTGCTGACCATGGGGGAGCAGGGGATTGTTCAACTTATTTATCCGATTATCATTTAGGGAGTTTAAATGCGGGTGATTTTGGTAATCTGATAATTCAAAACGTCAATTCGTGGATAGCTTGGGGAGGAATAGGTAAAGAGGGAAAATTAACAAACGATGCCGCTGCTTGGCTGGTCTTGAAAGAGGAGGAAGAATAACATTATTTCTTAACTGCTCCCATTCAAGCATTGATTATAAAAA
This sequence comes from uncultured Alphaproteobacteria bacterium, assembly GCA_947629595.1. GTDB lineage: Bacteria > Pseudomonadota > Alphaproteobacteria > CAAHEQ01 > UBA3637 > RGIG4140. The sequence goes on from CANREI010000097.1 coordinate 4,278, forward strand.
AACTTCCCTTTTTTAAGAGAAGTTTTTTTATTTTTAAACAAAAAGCAATCTATAAGGCGCTGATAACAAATACAACACCGTTTTTTTCAACGCCGACAATTTTTGCTTTGTCGCCGGCTTTTAAGTTTTGTTGACACACAGCCAGCCATACCGAATCGCCGATTTTGATTTTTGTTTCGCCGTTACGCACATTATTCAACACAACAACCGTTTTTCCGATATGTTGTCCGGCTAAATCATTTAAATGCGGATATTGATCATCGGAACGCTTTAAAATGACCCGATAAACAAAAAATCCGATTAAAGCCATCACCGCCGATAAGCCGCTGAACATAATTAACTGTTCTGTGAGCGGTACTTCGTTCATATATTGCACGCCGGCAACCGCCAAAGCCGATAAACCGAACCAAATTAAATAAATGCCGGGCGAAAACAGTTCCAATAAAACCAGAAAAATACCCAAGGCTGCCCATTCGAT
>CANREI010000098.1 GCA_947629595.1 uncultured Alphaproteobacteria bacterium
TAATTCTGCATGTTTTGCTTTTAAAGCAGTTAAGTGTTTTTCTAATTTTTCCATGTTATTCTCCTTTTTAACAATTTCATTATAATTTATTTTATTTTAAAAAGCAACCATTTTTAATCGCCGATATAAATACCGAGCTGACGAGCGGTTTTCACCAAATCGCTTTCCGGATTAACCGGCGTGTTGGCAATTTTTAAAACATCGTCCAGTGCCACATCGCAAATGACGCCTTTATTCAAAACAACCACGCGATTCGATTTGCCTTCCGCAATTAAATCAACGGCACGAACGGCAAAGCGCGTGGCTAACAATCGATCATCGGGAACGGGATTGCCCGCCCGTTGAATGTGACCCAACACATTGCCGCGCACGTTAAATCCGTCGCCCAACAGACGTTGCGTAAAGTAATCGGATATACCGCGGAATGTTTTTCCGTTACCGGCAAAAGAATGATGCCCGTCGGGTTTGCGTGTTCCCTCCGCAATAACAATTAAACCGTAGCGCTTGCCTTTGGCTTGAATTTCCCGCAATTTCTTCACCACGCCTTCATATGTGTAATGAATTTCCGGAATTAAAATCACATCGGCAAAACCGGCAATACCGGCGGTTAACGCCAAATGGCCGGCACCGCGTCCCATCACTTCCGCAATCATAATCCGATTGTGCGAGGTGGCCGTTGTCGTGAGTTTATCCAACGCATCGGTGACCACATTGACGGCCGATTCGAATCCGATGGCCAAATCGGTACCCGGGGCATCGTTATCAATGGTTTTGGGAATGCCGATCATGGAAATGCCCGCGCGTTTGCAATATTTGCTGACAATGGACATTGATCCGTCACCGCCCACGACAACCAAGGCCGAAATACCCAATTCTTTAATACCGTCTTGAAAGCGTTGATCCAATTCCTCATCGGTTAATTCTTCCATGGAACCGTCGCCCGTGCGTTGCAAATGCGGATTGCCCGTGTTGTTACTGCCGAGCATGGTACCGCCCAGTGCCGCATAGGGAAAGTCAAAATCGGCAATGTGTAGCGTTTTATACCGCATGGGACGCGAAAAAAGACCGTCCGTCGAATCATAAATACCGATAGCTTCCCAGCCTTTAAACGTTGCCGCAAACACAACCCCCCGAATAGCGGTGTTTAAACCGGCACAATCGCCGCCGCTGGTTAAAATTCCTATTTTTTTTGTTTCATTCATTTTATTTCCTCCGTTTTTCTTATTATAATTTAAAATCTTTGCCGAGATACGTTTTTCGCACATTTTCATCAGAAATAATTTCTTCGGGCGTGCCGTGTTTTAAAACAACCCCGTCGTGTAAAATATAGGCCCGATCGATAATGCTTAACGTTTCACGCACATTGTGATCCGTTATTAAAACACCCAATCCTCTGTGTTTGAGTTGCCCGACCAGTTCTTTGATTTCTCCGACCGCAATCGGATCAATTCCCGCAAGAGGTTCATCTAACAAAATATATGAGGGCTTTGAGGCCAAGGCTCTTGCAATTTCCAACCGACGCCGCTCGCCGCCCGATAATGCACGCGACGGTGAATGACGTAAATGCTCAATGGAAAATTCTTTTAAAAGCGAATCTAATTCCTGCTCTCGCTTATCTTTATTTTTTTCCACAATTTCCAAAACGGCGCGAATGTTATCTTCCACATTTAATCCTCGAAAAATAGAGGCCTCCTGCGGTAAATAACCGATACCCAATCGCGCCCGCCGATAAACGGGAAATTGTGTGATATCAATACCGTTTAACATAATTTTACCCGAGTCGGGGGCAATCAATCCCGTTATGCAATAAAAACAAGTGGTTTTTCCGGCGCCGTTCGGCCCTAATAACCCGACGGCTTCGCCTTGACGGACAATCAACGAAACATCTTGTAAAACAGAACGTTTCTTATAGCTTTTATTTAAATTTTTAACTGCCAGCCCTTGTTCGGAAATAATCATTTATCCTCACTTTCCTTTAAAATTGTTCGGAACAATGCTTCCTTTAACACGTCCCTTTTTCCCGTTTTTCTGTGCGGGCGCCGTTAACGAACTGATGCCCGTTTTCATATTTAATGAGGCGTAATTGCCCTTTAATACACTGTCTTTTTCCGTTAAAACAACATTTTTATAAACGCTTGCCACTTCGGTTGCCGTTGTGTAAACGCCGTATTCGCCTTGAATTTTCTGTGTTTCGTTTTGTGCCGTCATATTTCCCACGGCAACGCTTTTTTCAATTTTTTCACCCTTCGAATCATAGAACACATATAATTTATTCGCCGTCAGTTTATTCGGTTTTTCATAAGCTTCGGCATTTCCGTCAATCAGCACGATTTGCCCCGGCGCTTGCGATGAATTGATTTCTTTTATGTCGGGCAACGTTTTCAAAACGGCTTGAATTGCGGCCGGTGTTTTATAAATGCTGATTCGATCTCCTTGGGCCGTTTGTCCCGGTTGGGAAACGCGGGCATGCCCTTCTGCCAATGCTTCGACAATGTTTTCCTGCTTTTCATCATAAAGCGCATAAGCATTTTGAGCCGTTAATTGCTGATCTTTGTCTTTCAAAACGGCATTGCCCGTTAAAATGACAAATCGGCCGGCCGGCGCGGTATAAGTGTGAAACAATTCGGGGGTTGTTTTCTCTTTTAAAACGGTTTGAATTTCCGCTGTGTTTTGATAAACCGTCAGTCGATTGCCCGCAAGCGTTTTATCTTGCTGCGCTGCAAACACGTTTTGATTGGCAATCACTTTTTCGATTTTGGTACCGGTGTTGTCATAAAGCGCCGTAATATAATCGGCTTTCAAAGAATTTTCTTTTTCTTGTAAAGCGGCTTGCCCGGATAAAACAATCATTTGAGCGGAATCTCGGCTTGTTTTCAGCTCCGGCAGGTGATTTTGCGCTTGAATAACGGCTTGAATTTCTGCGGGATCTTTATAAAAAGTTAAATGATTTCCCGTTGCGCTTTGCGTAGGGGTTGTAACGGTGACTTTATTTTCCGCATCAAATTTTGTAACTTCCGTTTCGCCGTTTTTCAGCTTGCGATAGCTTAACGTGACTTGGGGAGCCTTTAATACGCTGTTTCCTTGGGTGATTTGAACGTTTTTTAAAGCTTTGACCGTTTGTTGCGCCTGATTGATGATTAAGCCGTTATCGGACACGATAAAAATGTTTTGTTCATTTTGTTTCAAATAATCTTGCATACTTTCATATTTCAGCGCCTCAATTTCCGAAACGGCTTTGGGGGTGTGAAATAATAAGCTTTCCGTGTGATTTTTAAAGTGAATGTAATCGCCGTTATCTTTGGCAAAGAATCCCTGTGCCGTTAACAGACCCGCGGGTCCTTTAATATAAACATTCGAATCGCTTCCCAACCGACCTTGTTCATATTCACAAATCACTTTGGAGGAATTTCCCTGATAACCGTCGGAGGAAGTCATATCGACCTGATCTTCGAAATAAAGATAATGTTCCTGTTGAAAAGCCATACCGAACGGCGTGATTCCCGTTAACACCGTCTTATTTTTCATCCGATATGTTGCCTTGGGTTTATCCATTAAAACAATTTGCCGGGCTGAATCGGTTTCACGCACGCTTTCGGCAACAACGGTAAACGGATTTTGATTATCGTCTTTGGAAAAGAAGCGAACTTGTTCCATATCGTTTTGTGTTTCTTTTATGCCGACTTTAACGGGAACGGATGATGAAAACACATCTTTTTGATCTTTTAATGCCGGCCACGCAATCATAACACTCGTTAACAAAAAAGCACAAATCGGCAACAGGCGTTTAAAAACCGAAACGCGTCGCGAATGTATTTTAAGTTTGAGCAGTCTGGGTGTAAACATTTGATCCTTATTTATGCAATTTTGGCCATTAAAAGCGGGTGGACATGTAATAACCCGATCGGTTTGTTTTCGCCGTCAATGACAAACAGCGAAGTAATTTTTTTCGTGTTCATAATGTGTAACGCTTCGGCGCACAACATATCGGGAATAATGGTTTTCGGATTTTTTGACATAATTTCTTTGGCCGTTTTGGACATAATATCAACAATATGACGTCGTAAATCGCCGTCGGTGATAACGCCGACCAATTCACCTTTTTGATTGGTAACACCTAAACACCCCCAGCTTTTTTGCGTCATAATAATCAAAGCTTCCGACATGGGTGTATTTTCCGTTACAAGCGGTAAGTCATTGCCCGTTGCCATAATATCTTTGGCGCGCAGTAAACTGTTTCCGAGTTTGCCGCCCGGATGCCGTTGCCGAAAATCATCGGCGGAAAAGCCTTTTTGTTCAATAAGCGCAACGGCCAATGCATCACCCATGGCCAAAGTTGTTGTGGTGGAGGTTGTGGGTGCCAATCCGAGCGGACAGGCTTCCGGTGCCGTTTTTTTATCGGGAATGAGCAGCGTTAAATCGGCAGCTTTTGCCATAGAACTTTCGGGATTACTGGTAATGGCAATCATGGGAATGCCGAAACGGCGGGAATAGGAAATAATATCACCCATTTCTTTACTTTCACCGGAATTTGAGATGGTGATTAAAATATCATCTTCCGTTAAAATACCCAAATCACCGTGGCTGGCTTCGCCCGGGTGAACAAAAAATGCCGGTGTGCCGGTGGAGGACATGGTTGCCGCAATTTTTTGTCCGATATGACCGCTTTTGCCCATACCGGAAATAATCACACGTCCTTTAATGCCGGCAATTTTTTGAACGGCATTGACAAATGAATCGCCGAAAGT
>CANREI010000099.1 GCA_947629595.1 uncultured Alphaproteobacteria bacterium
CTGCCGACACTTAATCCCTGATTGGCCAACCTTGTTTCCAAATCAGCCGTTTGCTTTTCATGTAAGGGCTGTAACTTATCGACATACGATTGAAACACGGCATTTTCCGCGCGCTGTGCAGCCGCATCGGACGTGTCCAAATGAAATTGATAATCCGGCAAATCCGATAAATTTTCCGACAGGCGCAAAGCCTCATCGGCCATTGATTTTGTTGCCTGATCGGCAGCCGATGTATCAATATTGTTTAAATAATTATAATAATTTTGAGCGGCGCTTGTATCTGCTTTCACGTTTGTTCCAAGCACCGATCCGATTGCTTTACTCATAATGAAATCTCCTTCTGATTTTGCGTATCGCCGCCGCGTGAATGCCCCATGCATTCCGTTATGTGTTTTTGTGTGATCGCTATAACCATCGGCATTCTTCTTTTAACATGGAAAAAGCCAAACAATCCGTTTTATCGGCACACAAGTGACGTAAGCGACCCTCTTCCTGAAAGCCCAATCGCCGAACCAATTGAAGCGATCGGGTATTATCAGCCCGCACGAGCAACCCGATTCGTTGACAATTCAAATCAACAAAAGCCGCCCGAAAGGCTTTTTTTAAAAATCGACGACAACACCAAAGCGGATGAACGGTATATAAAGTCCACCAAACATCTTTTTCGGCATAACCGTCATGAAATAATAACGATCCGAACAGTTTTCCGTTGCGCACAAATGCCAAAGCCATAAAAACCCGAAGCGAATCGGGCGGTATGCCCAATCCCCGACACGCCCACGGCACCGTCAGCAAATCTTTATCCCACAACACGTCGGAAACAGCTTCTTTACCGTTTGTTTGCCCGCCGATTGTCACCGCAACCGGCAAGGAATTATAAGATTCCCGTTCCTTGTTCATAGCGTACTCCCGTTTCATACCAATCAATCAGCATACCTTTCGTATTTGTTTGAAAAACCAAGCTGAACTTAAAACCCGTTGCATTGCAGCCGATCCACTGCGACCGAATTTTTCCGGCAAGCGTGGCCCAGTAGCTTTTTGTTTTCACATTTTTTGTGGCCCACGGCAATTGATTCCACGGCGACAGTTTTTTATCACCCAGTGAAACTTGATTGATGATATTTTCATCTTGATAATCGGTGTTCCAATAGGTTTGCAAGGCATAGAACCCCGATGATTTCGTGCGCGGATTTAACAGTTGCACTTTTTTCAAATAAGGCGAACCGAAATCACAAAAAGCCTGTTCCACACGTCCTGAAATCGGCGCGCCGTTATCGGTATATCCCTCATCAAAAAGCATCACGGCATTTTTTGTGCCGAAAAAGAGACGCGTTTGATACAAAGCCCACGAATAAGCATCAATTCCCGTAAAACGACACCACGCACCCGTTGTAGTGTTTACGATATGTTGTTCGAAACCGTTTGCCAACGGTACATTAAACAAAGCATAGCCGCCGCGCGGATAAATAATGCCTTGCCAACCGGATTTGTTGCGATATCGTTGAATGCGATCCAAAACCAGCTCTTGAATGCGATCGCTGAATGCAATTTGCGCATCGGTTGCGTTTTGCAAAGCCAATGCTTTTGAAAGCGGTATGTAACCGGCTTCGCAAATCACGACCAAATCACCCCGATATTGCAATAACGCATTCTGTCCGACGGGACGACTGATTTGATAAACACCTTTTAAGTGCCAGTCATCGGCATTATTCGGATCAGAGCCCGCATAAACCAAGGCTTCGCCTTCGGAAGTTAAGAAAACCGTTAAATCATCAATGCCCTGCCCGCCGTCTTGCGTCCAGCAGCCGGCCGCCGTCAGATAACCGCCGCGCGCGGCCACCGAACTTAAATCAAAGGGAAGCAGCTTGCCCTGCACCTCGGAAACGCCTTCGGAATACCAAACCGTCAGGCTTTTATTCTCAATCAGCCATAAGCGTTGTTTGGAAGCCGCGATTGATGTTAATTTACACGGATTTAATCCTTCACCCGTCCAAGCAACGTTTTCCCAAGAACCCACGCCGTTTTCATGCGGCATATAAACTTGCGGATGATCCAATCCGTTCACAGCAAACAAGCGATTTTTAAACTGACAGACACGCCACTCGTTTGATATAAATTTCTTTTTAAAATCAAACGGTTTTAACGGGTTTGAAATATCCGTTACCGTGCCGCCGCCAAACGCAAACAATCGACTGTTTCCCGTTGCGGCGTTAAACGTTGCCAACGTTTGCACCGGAAAGGGTAAGTCAATATATTTTTTATATCCGCGCCGTAACGAAACTTGCGTTGTATAGGGAAAATAATTATCCATCACCAGCGCATCCGTCACGGCCATTTTATCGCGACTGTCCCGCGCATTCAAGCCGCTTGTCGGACACGGTAAAACAAAGTTAACGGATTGATTTTTTCGGTTAACAATGCGAGATGACATGCACGCCTCCGTTCAGCGGCTTAAAATACCGACCGGTTAAAGGAATATCTTTTAAACAAAGGCCGTTACCGAACTTTGCCTTCACTTCCTTTTCATATTCGTTCAATTCTTCCTCATAGGGCAAGCCGTTGCGTTTATACCAACGCCAAATAATGCCCAGTTTCACCAAATATTCATCAAAAACGGGAATATCATCATTATCGGTCAGCACTGTTTTTTCAAACGGTGAACAACACCCGGTTTCGTTCTTTTCTTTCATATTCAAGGCAATCACGGCCGATCGATAATAAAAAACAATATGGCACCGTTGCCGCGGCGGTTCCAAAAAGCGCAGGCAGTTATTTTGAATTTTAAACTGCAAATCCGGCAAACCGCCGTTAAAAAAGCGTTCGCGTTGCCACTGTTCGGGCGAAACGGCCCCGATTACGTTTTCCGCCGTATCCCGAATATAAACGGTATTCGGCATCAGGGCATAAAAATCGGGACAAAAATCGGGAATGTAATAAACTTGTTTATGCGGCACAACAAGCAGTTTCCCTTCTTTTGTCAATTCCTGCCAATCACCGTATCGCCGAAGGCTGTCAAGCGTGTCTTTGGCAATACTTAAAAAAATTGCCGATTGTTGCGAATTTTCGTCAAACAAATCGGTTGGTTTTTGCGTGGCAACCAATGAGGCCGCCTCCTGACATATTTCTAAAATCGTACTCATTTCTTTCTCCGTAAAAAAAATCGACTTTCAAAGCCGAAACTTTCAAAGTCGATATCTTTTGTTATACCAAAAAGGTGCCTGATGAAAAAAGCACCTTTAATACTCATTATACTTTATTTATACACCGTTTTTTTGAAAAAAGAAATTATTTTTTTCGGTAAAAAACGGTATTTTTCGGCATTTTTCGGTAAAAATCCGCTTATCCTCCCCAAAAATCACTTGCATTTCCTTATCTTTTATGTTTTAATGAAGAAAATTTTAAAAGGAGACCTTTTCATGACAAAACACTCTTTCAAAAAAATAATCATTTATGCCGTCATTGCTTTAATTTCCATAACCGGTTGCGTTCATGCCGTTATCAAACATTATACACCTTTGGTATCCGTCGTTATGCCTGTTTATAACAGAGAAGATTTGGTGGCGCGCGCCATTGAATCCGTTTTGTCACAAACATTTACCGATTTTGAATTCATTATTGTTGACGACGGCTCCACCGATAATACGCCTAAAATTTTAAATGACTATGCCTCCATTGACAGGCGCATCAAAATTATTCGGAATGAAACCAATCGCGGCATTTCTTTTTCGCGCAATCGGGGCATTCAAGCCGCTCGCGGCACTTACATTGCCACAATGGACAGTGATGATTATTCGGTACCGGAAAGATTGGCAAAATCCGTTCGGTTTATGAAAGAACATCCGGATGTTGATGCTTTAAGCGGTGACATAGAAAGAATAACGCCCGAAATAAGAAATTTTAACGAGATGTCGGAAAATTTACCGGATGACCAATACACCACACTTCACGAACCGGGCTTTTATGAAGTTGATTTATTGTTTTACAATAACTTTTTTAATGTTGCCAGCATGTATAAAAATTCTTTTGTGAAAAAACATAATATTCATTATAAACTGAATTACAAAGCGGCGGAAGATTATGATTTCTGGTTTCAATTTGCCAAAAAGGGCGGAAAATTAGCTTCCATTAAAGATATTTTGGTATTTTTCCGCTCTCACCACACAAATACCAAGGAATATTATGATGCCATGATTTCAAATTCGTTAGCCCTTCACAAAGAAGGATTTTCAATGTTTTTTAATCCCTCAAACGAAGAAATTGCATTTGCGTATTCCGTGTTTGAAAAATGTCCTCTTTTAAAGAAAATAATAGCAGGGAACCAAGAAAAACATGTTATGCCGCAAGAATATTTACAAAATTATTATAAACCGATTTGTCCCGCCTCAGAAGAATATTATATGTTAACACATCCGAGTTGGGAGGCCTATTTGGAAAAAACAGGCGAAAATCGCTGGCGTCGTTTGGAAACGGACATTTATGCGAATGTTATTGAAAAAGGAAATAATAAAATCACGGTTGCTTGGGAAAATTATCCGCCGGAAGATTTTGTTTTAAATACCCAAAATAACACATATTCCTATATGCCTCATGATCGCAAAGTTGAACTCAATCATCCTTATTGGAAAGATACGTTTTGGAT
>CANREI010000100.1 GCA_947629595.1 uncultured Alphaproteobacteria bacterium
CATGTGTCGGGGGTTCGATCCCCTCTTCCGCTACCAATTAAAAAAAACCTGCTTCAAAAAGGCAGGTTTTTTTGTTAAAAATGAAAAAATAAGAAATTTAAAAGCGCTCCATCAATTTTTTCTGCGACAAAGAGCGCCGTCCTCATTGGAGCCATCATTATCATCATAATCCCGACGACGATGTGTGACTGTTCCTGAAGCATAACGTATGGCATGCGATTGACAGCTGTTGAAATCTGAATTAAGCCAATAAAACTCCGAACTGCTCTTACTACTTTTCCCAACTTGTAAATAGCCTTGATGTAAATCTTTTCTCAACTGACTATCCTCACATCTGCATGTTTGAATCTCAAAATCGCAATGATTTAAGCTTGAACAACCGAGCGTTTCAAGCGTTATCATCTCGGCATGCAAAGCATCACAAAAACGCTTGGCGCTAAACCAATCCATATCATTTCCGAAATAATAGGTATAGCCGTCGCTTAATTCGTAAGGATGTGCCTCATTTTGAGCATTTTTGCACGTTCCGCCGTTACATTTGGGATTACCGTTTTCAAATTCCGTGTCTGCCGTACAACCGCACCCTTCATATAAATAGCAGTATTCTCCGTCCGCACAATCTTCGTTGGTGCGACATTCATATTCATAACATTCCCCCTCATAAAAGACCGATTTCGGCGGACAAGATTCGCATGTGTGTGTACTTTCCTCACATTTTGGTTCATCGGGATTTGTGCAATCGGCAGATGTGGTACATTCCACACAAGCATTACCGTTCCATTTAGGTTTTTCCGGCGGACACGATTCACAATTACCCAGCTCATCATTGCAACGGGGTTTACCGGAATCCTTGCAATCCATGTTATCTGTACATTCCACACATTCATTGTTTGCTATATCACAAATAGGTCTTGAAGCGTCGCAATCTTTATCATCACCGCACCAGCCTTCGGGACGATTCGAATCGTAATTTCCGTTCACTTCTTCCGCATCGAATTCAATATAAATTTCATTATTTTCATCACTTGAACATAAATCATCTTCTGTGTAGGAAATACCATTGATATCCATTTCCCAACGGCCGTCCATGGCGGCAACAAGCGTTGTGAGGGGCTTACAAACACCCTTTGAAATGTTTCCGACTTTAATATAATAAGCATCTGTTTCACGACAATTATAAAATTCTGCTTTATCTTTGCGAATACAATCATAATCAACGGGATAACGATCATATTGTGTTGATAAATGCCCGCTGTAATTTTCATCTGCGGGTGTATCATCATAAGGATCCCCCAATAACAATTCTTCATTTCCCAAAGCATATTTAACCTTTAAATCGTTACGCATTAAGTTAATTTCATTAGCAATTTGATCGGCCTGATAGTAGTTCATTGCCAATCTATAACCGACAATTCCGCCGATTGATAAAATAGCAATAATGGCCAACACGCCGAGCATTTCAACCATGCTCCGCCCGCTTTGGGATTGATTTTTAAATTGTTTTTTTGATTTTTTTGTCATTTTCCGACTCCCTTTCAGTATACGAATAGCATAAAATAAACGTACCTTTAATGCAACGCTGATTCCGGGGCAAAATTACCCTCAAAAATGGCCAAAATAGCCTTGTTATAACCCGTTGATATTGAATTAAAATTACCTTCATATAAATTTTTTTTGAAAAAATGCAAAAAAAGTGTTGCAAAAATCGTACGTTTTTTTGGGGACAGATAACCGGAAAAAAATATGTTTATTTTATTCGGTATTTGTTGTTTTTCTTTCTTATTTCCGGCGGAAAGTGCTGTCCCGTGGAACGTGGGACAGCGCGGTGTGCCGAAAGTAAGAATTGGCAGGAAAGATGTAGCAGTTTTTAACGTTATTGCCGGATTTTCCCTCTATCGGCGGATGTGACAGACGGCGTTAAGTCGTCTGTCGCTATGGGCCGATAGGGGAAAAGTGAGCAGTTTATTTTAGGGCGTGTTGCACAAAATAAACGTACGATTTTTGCAACACTTTTTTTTAAAATTTTGAAAAAATTTTTATTTTGGCCCAAAACAATTGATTTTATGATTGTTTTTAAAGGGTGAATTTTGGCATTTTGAAGGCAATTTTGACCCCTGAATCAGTGTTGCAAAAATCGTACGTTTATTTTATGCTATTCGTAGAGTGAAAGGGAGTCGGAAAATGACAAGAAAATCAAAAAAACAAATGGAAAATCAAGCGCAAGAGGGATATATGCAAAGCAATGAATCGCAAACTATGCGCGGGGAAGAAGAAAAGAAAAATAGAACCAAAATACACTCACAAGACGGGCGGTCAATGGTTGAAATGCTGGGGGTGTTGGCTATTATTGCTATTCTGTCCATCGGCGGGATTGTCGGCTATAAATTAGCTATGAACTACTATCAAGCCAATCAAATCGCTAATGAAATTAACTTAATGCGCACCGATTTAAAGGTTAAATATGCACTCGGAAACGAAGAATTATTGCTTGGGGATCCTTATGATGATACACCCGCAGATGAAAATTACAGCGGGCATTTATCAACACAATATGATCGTTATCCCGTTGATTATGATTGTATTCGCAAAGACAAAGCAGAATTTTATAATTGTCGCGAAACAGATGCTTATTATATTAAAGTCGGGAATGTTTCAAAGGGTGTTTGTAGGCCGCTTACAACGCTTGTTGCCGCCATGGACGGCCGTTTGGAAATGGATATCAATGGTATTTCCTACACAGAAGATGATTTATGTTCCAGTGATGAAAATAATGAAATTTATGTTGAGTTTGATGCGGAAGAAGTGAACGGAAATTATGATTCGAATCGTCCCGAAGGCTGGTGTGCCGATGATGAAGATTGTGACACTTCAAGACCTATTTGTGATATAGAAAACAACGAATGTGTGGAATGTATAGAAAATGCGGATTGCTCAACTAACAAACCGATATGTAATGTTGAACAAGGCAGTTGCGAATCGTGTCCGGCTGAAACGCCTAAATGGTATAACAATAGGTGTGTGGAATGTTTATCGTTTGCCGATTGCACAAATCCCGATGAACCAAAATGTGAAGAAAGTACAAATACATGTGAGCCGTGTCCTAAAAATTCGTTTTGGGACGGAGAAAAATGTCAAGAGGGGTGTAAAACAAATAATCATTGTGATTCAGATGAATATTGCAAAACAAAAAAAAGTCCCTGCGGTGATGATTGTACGGAATTCTGTCCTGCTTCTCCGAGCGGGACATGCACGAAATTAACAGAAAGTGATTATTATGCCGAACCGCTGGATACCGGCAAAGTTAAGCTTTATGTTTCTGAAATTTCAATGAATCATAACACCGGTCTTCGTTTTTGTGAAGTTTTGGGAAGAAAATTGAATATCACAGGAATGACAATGGCTTCCGTTGCAGATTTTGAATGTGCCGATCCGATTGATTTCTCGGCTGAGAAGCAAGTGGATTGCTGTCATAAAGTAAGTATAGGAAGACCCGATGTATGTGGCTATCAAGTCAGTGCAATTTCCGATGTCGCTCATCACTTTGCTCAAAAGTTCCCTTGGGATGATTATTGGTTGATAGAATCTTATACAAATAAATATATTTGTGCAAAAGCTAATTTATATACGGGAGAAAATCCGCTGATTCCCGAATGGAGTAATTTTGATAGCTATACTCCGGCTTTGAAATATGAATTACGTGTGATATGCAAGTAAATTTATATCCGAAGGGCTTAAAAATCCGCTCTTAAATCAGGAGCGGATTTTGTTATTGCTTTTCCTTAAAATTTTAACCGAAACACATTAAAAAAACCGTGCTTTCAAAAAAACACGGCTTTTTTTTTAAACCATTGACAGATTTTTATTTCTTGAATCCGGCAAATTTCTTGTTGAATTTTGCCAATTGCCCGCCGGAATCGATTAAACGATAAACGCCTGTCCACGCCGGATGCGAAAGCGGATCAATATCTAAACGCACAACCGCGCCCGGTTTACCAAGCGTTGAACGTGTTTTAAATTCTGTGCCATCCGTCATTACAACGGTAATTTCATGGTAATCGGGGTGAATATTCTTTTTCATCTTTTTCTCCATTCAATCTGTTTAGAGCCGTATTTATACACGATTATAATCAAAAAATCAAGAACTTTTTTTTATTTTTCGCTTTTTTTCAAAATTATTTTAAAACACTTGTTAAAAACACCTCTTTTAAGGCCGCATTCGAGGCAATAAGGGTTTGCTCTTCCATAATATCGCTTAATTCACGCTTGCCTTGATAAGAGGAAACATAACCGCCCGCTTCCCGCACCAACAAATAGCCCGCGGCCACATCCCACAACTTGAACGAACGCGCCACATAGCCGTCGTATTGCCCGGCTGCCACCGCTGCCAGCGATAACGTTGTGCTGCCGTTATATCGAACGGAGGCCACCTCTTTACCTGCCCGAACCACATCGGAGCGCGACGTTTCGTTTTTAAAGCAATTACTGCCGATCAGCGCTTCTTCCGTTTTGTTGCGCGAGGATACCCGCAAGCGCACATTACCCGTAGGCGTCATTAAAAAAGCGCCTTTTCCCTTTTC
>CANREI010000101.1 GCA_947629595.1 uncultured Alphaproteobacteria bacterium
GCCCGCTTTGTGAGCGTGTTTTGATTCTATTTTGCTTTTCTTCTTCCCCGCCTGTAATTTGCGGTTCATTGTTTTGCCGCCTGATTCGGTATTTAGATGCATATATGGCCTCCCCGCCTGCAATTTGCGGTTCATTATTTTGCATATATCCCGCTTGTGCTTGATTTTGAACTTGTTTTAACTGGTTTTTCTTCATTTTATTGCTCATTTTTTAACCCCTTTCTCTCAACAAATAGCATAAAATAAACGTACCTTTAATGCAACGCGGATTCAGGGGCAAAAATTGCCTTCAAAATGCCAAAAATGACCCTTCAAAAACTCTCGAAAAATCAATGATTTCAGCTTAAATTAAAAATTTTTTTAAAATTTTAAAAAAAAGTGTTGCAAAAATCGTACGTTTAATTGGTGCTACTGCTCTTAAAAAAAGCACCATTCTTTTCCCCCTATCGGCCCATAGCGATGCGCTACTTTCAGCAGCGCATCACACCCGCCGATAGGGGAAAAAAGTTTACAGCAAACTTATTATTTTATACCGAATCGCCTTATTTTCGGCACACCGCGCCGGCTCACGTTCCACGAGCCGGCACTTTCCGCCGAAAATAAAAAAATCTCATCATTCAATACAGAGAAAAAACCTTAATTGTCAAGTTTATGCCTGTTTTTACGCGGGAAGACATATTGTATCAACTCATATTCATTCAGCTTCTTTCGATAATATCTCAAAACAAATAAGCGCACAGCTAATGATAATCCCAATCCCTCTCGATGTAAATCTAATGCAGAACATATTTTATGTATTGTTGTTTTTTCCCGCAAACAAATATCCGTCAATGCTTCCCACGTTTCTTTTTCCAATCTCATACTTGTTCGCCGACCGTTTACGGTCACATTTTTGCATAAAAACATCATTTTCTCCTTTCATTTGTTGTTTATACTAAAGTTTTAACGATAATTTATTTAAAAGCAAGAAGAAAATGATGTGATTTAAAATAATTTCAGAAAACTTCATAATAAAAACAACCAAAGGTAATTGAATATTGCAGATTTAAGGACGTAAAGACAAAAATTTACATAAACATTTTCAACAAGATAGCATAAAAAAACAAAAAGAGATATATGCACCAAAATAACTGGTTGTTTAACAAAGGAAAAAACAGTATATACGATTCGAAATGTGTAATAAATTGAGATATTATTGATTGATTACCCATCCTCAAAAAAACGTACGATTTTTGCAACACTTTTTTTTAAAATTTAAAAAAAATTTTTAATTTAAGCTGAAATCATTGATTTTTCGGCTGTTTTTGAGGAGTGAATTTTGGCGTTTTTTGGGCAAAAATTACCCCTGAATCCGCGTTGCATTAAAGGTACGTTTAATTGTATACTGTTTTTATCAACAGCGGGAGTCGAAAAATGACAAAACATGCAAGACAAAATCAGTTAAAACAGGCAGAAATGCAAGGGAATAAAGCAAAAATCGTGCAAGAGGAAGAAGGGAGTAAAAAAATGACAAAACAATCAAAAAAACAAGTTCAAAATCAATCACAAGAGGGATATATGCAAAGCAACGAACCGCAAATTGCAGGCGGGGAAGCAGGAAAAAAAAACCGAATCAAAACACACTCGCAAAGCGGCCGTTCAATGGTTGAAATGCTGGGGGTGTTGGCCATTATTGCTGTTCTATCAATCGGCGGCATTATCGGGTTTCGGTTGGCAATGAATTACTATCAGGCGTCACAAATTGCCCATGAAATGAATATCATGCGTACTGATGCTCAAATAAAAATTGCCCAAGGGACGGAAAAATTAACCCTCGGCAGCCCTTACGATGATGAGCATAAAATCAATTTTAACGATTATGGAACGGTTTTCAATTGTGTTGATATGGAAACGGAAACATCCGCGCCCGATAAAGTGGTTTCCTGCGCCGTTGCAAACGCATATTATATTGAAATGCAAAAAATTCCCGAAGGCGTTTGCAAGCCACTCGCAAACTTAATTGATAATATGGATAATGAAGTTGCTTTTTATATTAACGGAAACTCGGTTGACGCAGAGGCAGCGGGAGAGAAAGGCGCTTGCGGTGAAGGGAACAATACATTAAAAGTCATTTTCGGCGCCGATTCGGATTCGAATGCAGTGAAATGCGACACGGATGCAGAATGTGAATCGTTAGAAAATACGCCCGTGTGTGATATTGATCGTCATGTATGTGTGGAATGCCTTCAACAAGAAGATTGCACGCAAGGAGATGGCGGTATTTGCCTTGAAAACAAGTGTAATTACTGTGCCGATGGAGAAGTTCGAGATGCATCGTCACAATGCGTGGAATGTAAAACAAATGATGATTGTCTTAAAAAAGGAACGGATAAGCCGATTTGTAATGAAGAAAATCAATGCGAACCGTGTCCCGAAGGTGAAGCATGGAATGATGAGTTTGAAGAATGTGTTGTGACTTCGTGTCAGGAAAACAGCGATTGTAATATCAACGGTAAAACCGGCTATTATTGCTATTTAGATTTTGGTTATTCATGTGAGCAAGAATTTAATTCGGCAGAAGGTTTTGGAGTGGGAAAAGACGGATATAAAAGTTCATGTCGAAAAGCAGAAAAAGATGCACGAGAAGGAGAAACAAGCCATTATGTCATATCAACAGTAGGCATGGATTGGTGGAGTGCTTGGCGTTTTTGCGATGCATTGGGCAGAAATCACGCCACGCGGGAAAGCATTAACTGCGGAAGCAAAGTTGACGGAGATTTCTTTTGTACAAGTGACATAATGAACAAATTAGTTGCCGATTTTTATCGGTCGGCTTGGTTGGATAAAGATGAGGGAACGTGCAAAGTTTATGCGCCCAATTTTGAGCATGGTAATGTGTTTCCCTATTCGCCCGAAACGCATGCAATAGGAAGCGGGCAAGCTTTATGCCAACCAAAATAGCTTTAAGAGGTATTGAAGGGTTGAAAAAACAGGAATGTCCTTTCCGAACAGCCGGTTTCAATAAATAATGCTTTATTTTATGTTTCGCATAAAAAAAACACCGACTTGCGATGTTTCTGTTTTTTGGCGGAGAGAGTGAGATTCGAACTCACGGTACGAAAAAAATCGCACAACAGATTTCGAGTCTGCCGCATTCGACCACTCTGCCATCTCTCCGCAAGGTCTCAAATGCATTAACAAAAAATTTATACATTCTTTTTAAAAAAATGGCAAGTTTTTTTTCATGAAATCACGTAAAAAACTTTTTTATTTGTTGTTCCCTTATGTATGTTTGTTGTGTTTTTTGTATTAAAAATTTAACAGGATATCTTTTTCGCTTGACAAATACAAAACTTTCTGATAAAAATTTTCTCACGTCGGCGGATGTAGCTCAGTTGGTTAGAGCGCTGGTTTGTGGTACCAGATGTCGTGAGTTCGAGTCTCATCTTCCGCCCCACTGTTGTTTATCCCTCTTTTTTAAAGAGGGATTTTTTTTAATTGCGGGCGTCGATGAGCCAATTCCGGCATGCCGGATGCAGTTATTTTGTATCAGAACAAAACCGGGGATTCTACACCTTTTAAATCACCAAAACATAAAAATATTCAAAATCATGTCAAACTAAAAAGCGGCATTGTTTATTTTTCTTATTTTCAGCCCATCGCGTTAGCGTAATGTATCAAAAAGGAAGCAAGAATACCAATTTTATTTACATAAGACATAGTTGCCGATAGAGTAGTTACTGCGAAGGCCACTGCCAACATAACCATCATTAAGACTTACACTATACGCGTTGCAGGAATTATCACTATCACTATTATAAGGCGTACGTGTCCATACCCGACTAAAATCAGAACACCCCTCATCTCCTTCGCATTTTAATGCTTTTCTTAACTCACCTGTACACACCCCGTTTCCCAGCTTTCCTTTTTCGCACCCTAACTCTTCTAAGCTTACCATTTCCCCGCTTCCTTTTCCTAGCGCTTTGCAATATCGCTTTGCACTCCACCAGTTCATATATTCTTCTTTATAGTAATAGGTTTCATTATTTCCGTTCACAGTTACATTTTTCTTTTTAAACAACCCGATAGGTTCACATGTGTATGCGCCGTTTTTACAGCTTTCTTCTTCTGTTGCCATACCCGAGTTATAATTTCCATTGCAAATATCATTACACCCGTTGCTCAGGCAAAAATAACCCGGATCACATTGCTTAAATTCATCGCATGGCTTTGGCTCTGTTGTTGTTTCGGGCGGTCTTGTCGCTTCCGAATCGGGAAGCGATTCGGTTGTATCGGCATTTATATCAAAAAATATGGTGACATCTGTTTTGTTTTCAACTTCATCTGCCACCGTTTCTTCATAATCAACATAATATTGTAAATTCGGTGCCGATTCAATCACCATATTTGCGATTCGTTCGGGCAAATTTAAGGCTGATATAAAATATC
>CANREI010000102.1 GCA_947629595.1 uncultured Alphaproteobacteria bacterium
GGCATTTTGTTCGGCATGAATGGTTCGCACGCAATGATCGGAAACAGTGCCGTCATCATTGATCATTTTTTTCATTAAATGCCCGACATCATCACAATGCGGCAATCCCGGCGGCGAGCCGACATACCCCGACACAACAATTTGGTTGTCTTTCACAATCACGCATGCCGTTCGCCCGCGTCCGCATGTTGCCCGCTTCGCCAGCGCATGCATGACTTCCAAAAAATATTCATCCCACGTGGGGCGAATGTATTTTTCTTCCGTTGCCATTCTTTTCCTCCTTGTTATGATATTATTTCCATGCCCGCCATGGTTCGCAGGCGTTTAATGCGTTCTTCAACCGGCGGATGCGTACTTGAAAGCGCCGCTTTTGCTTCTAACGGCGAATAAATGCAAAGCGCTGCCATACTCGGCTTGGCATCAAGCACTTCCACCCGCGGATCACCGGATATTTTCATCAGCGCATCTGCCAGCGCTTCGGGATGATGCGTAATGAGCGCCCCCGTTGCATCGGCCGCATATTCCCGCGTTCGAGATACCGCCAATCGAATGAGCGGCGCCAAAAAATAATGAAAAATCATTAAAGTAATGAAAACGGCCAAAATTAAAGCCCCGCCTTTGTCATTATCCCGTCGCGATGCGGTTCGCGGCAAAGAAAAACGCAAATTTTCCGCCAATAAAGCAAAAATACCCAATCCCGCAACAATAATCATATCCAGCCGAATATCGCGATTACCGATGTGCGCCAATTCATGCGCAATCACGCCTTGCAATTCCGCCGGCTTTAATTTGTGAATAATACCGCGCGTTAAGGCAATGGAAGCGCTTTTCGGCGAATAGCCCGTTGCAAAAGCATTTAACGAGTCATCATCAATCACATAAACTTTGGGCATGGGTAACCCGGCCATCAGCGCCGTATTTTCCACCAACTTGTAAATTTCTTTATTCTCGCGACCTTTGGGGGATAACGGTTGTGCATCGGCAAACCCCAACACCATTTTATCACCTTGAAAAATGCTGATGAGAATCCAGAAAAAACCGATGCCGAAAATCCACGGTAACCCGTTTAAAACCGCTTGATTCACAAGGGTCAGCGTTTCATTGTCCAACCCGCCGAAAACAAATAAACAAACCACATAAAACAAGGCCGCTAACGAACAGGGAAACAATAACAGCAATAAAAACGTTTTTACGTTATTTGCCCTGATATGCTCAAACGCCGTAACCGGTGTTGCCATAAAACAAGCCCTTCCCTAAAAATGCACTTCGGGTGCTTTTTTCATCGCTTCTTTTTCCGATGATTCCAGCTCAAAAAAGTGTTCCTGCGCTATGCCGAACCGCGCAGCAATTAAATTGCTCGGAAAAATGCGAATTTTGCGATTCAAACTCATGACCGCCGTATTATAATATTGTCGCGCGGCTTGAATTTTATCTTCGGTATCGGTTAATTTATTTTGCAAATCCAAAAAGTTTTGATTGGCTTTCAAATCGGGATAATTTTCCGCCAACGCAAAAACCGATTTCAAGGCGCCCGTTAACATATTTTCATGCTGCTCTTTTTGCGTGGTCGAGCCGTTTAAACTCATGGCCATATTCCGAGCATTTACCAAATTTTCAAGCGTTTTCGATTCATGCTTGGCATAACTTTTCACGGTTTCAACCAAATTCGGCACCAAATCATAGCGCCGCTTTAACTGCGTTTCAACCGTACTCCACGCCTCTTTGGTTTGCACCTGCCCCGTCACCAACGCGTTGTAAAGCGATATGGCATATAATCCCAAAACAACCAGAACCCCCGCCAAAACCAATAACGCACTCATAAAACCTCCTTTAAAAACATAATAAGTCCGTACTTATCAGTTTAGCAGAAATTTAACCGATTGCAAGTGAAAAAGGAAAAAAAACTGATTTTTGCCTTGACAATCCTTATTTCCGTGTTAAAGTAAAAAAATTATTTTGATTGAAGAAAGGATTTTTGAAGATGCACCCTTGGCATGAAGTCAACCATTTTGCACTGTTTCCCAAAGTTTTACCCGCCATTATCGAAGTGCCGAAAGGCTCCCAGATTAAGTATGAACTGGATAAAGAAAGCGGCTTATTGAAAGTGGATCGTATTTTATACAGTGCCGTTCATTATCCGGCCAATTACGGCTTTATTCCGCAAACATACGGTGATGATAACGATCCGTTGGATATTTTGGTATTAAGTCAGTTTGCCACCCAGCCGCTTTGCATTATGCGCGCGCGTCCCATCGGCGTGATGAAAATGATTGACAGCGGCGAATCGGATGATAAAATCATTGCCATTCATGTCGATGATCCCATGTATAACAACTATCATCACATTAACGAATTGCCGCCGCATGCGCTGAAAACATTGCAACGATTTTTTGAAGATTATAAAGTATTGGAACAAAAAGAAGTGCGTATCGAAAGCTTTTTGGGTCCCGAAGAAGCACAAGAGTTAATTCGGATTGCCAAAAATATGTATGAGATTAAAAAACCGGATTTGCCGGGAGTGTCAAAATGTCGTTAAGCTTTAAAAAAATAAACGCTTTTGACGATTTAAACAAAAAAATCAATACCCTTTTTTCGGATATGTACGGCGTTTTGTGGGACGGCACCGATTTTTATGAAAATGCCCTTAAAACACTGGAAAAATTAAAGCAAAAAGGCTTGAAAATTTGCATTATTTCAAATATGACAACCGTTCAATCCGTTTTTTGCGCTTCAAAAGCGCAAAAAGGCTTAATCAAAGGTATTCATTTCGATGAAGTGGTCACCTCGGGGGATATTTGCAAAGCGGCCATCGACACTCATTTGTTTGAATCGCTTTCGCACAAAAGCAACTATCGTTATTTCGTGCTGGGCGAAGAAAATCCCGCACTGTTTGAATCGGTTGCCGCTTATGAAACAAAAGAAATATCAAAAGCCGACGTGATTTATTTCAGCGGATTAGGTTCTCAATCATTCGAAAGCTATTTGCCCGATTTAAACACGGCCTTACAAAAAAATCTGCCGGCCGTTTGTGCCAATCCCGATACCTTTTTTATGCAAAATAATCAAAAACGGCCCGCACAAGGATTATTTGCCGATTATTATCAAAAACACGGCGGAAAAGTTACCTTTTTCGGCAAGCCTTATCCGCTTATTTTTGAAACGGCGCTTTTAAAAATGAAAGCCGATAAAGATAAAACCCTTATGGCGGGTGATATGCTTACAACCGATATTCAAGGGGCTGTGAATGCGGGCTTAAAATCTGTGCTGATTACCGAAACGGGCGTGACGGCCGATGCGTTAAAAAACGGCGAAACGCTTGACAATATTTTAAATCGTGCTAAAATTTATCCGAGTTTTATTAAAAACACTTTTGCCGACGATTAACCGGCTGAAAGGACTGTTATGTTTGAACTGCACCCCTCTTTGCAACAAAAAGATTTTGTGTGTGAATTGCCTTTTTCAACGGTTTTGTTTGAAGATAACGTGTTATGTCCGTGGATTTTTTTGGTACCGCGCAAAGAAAATGTTCGAAATATGCTTGATTTAACAACCGATGAACGCCTAACGTTAATGAAAGAAATCGAAACGGCCGAAAAAGCCATGAATACCCTTTTTCATCCGACGCAAACAAACATTGCCATGATCGGAAATTTAACGCCGCAGCTGCATGTGCATGTGATTTGTCGCTACGATACCGATCCTTATTGGCCGGGTACCGTGTGGAATCAGCCGGGGAAAAAATATCCGCCGCAAGTAAAACAGGAAATTATCAACCGTATTCGAAAGGAGATTGAAAAATGTCAAGAACAGCCGTCCTTATCCCGACCCGCTTAAAATCAACCCGATTACCGAATAAGCCGCTGGCAATCATTAACGGAAAGCCCTTAATTCAGCATGTATATGAACATGCCGTTGCCGTTCACCCGAAAGAAGATGTATATATTGCCGCGGGCGATAAAGAAATTATTGAAGCGGCGGAAAAATTCGGTGCCAAATGTATTTTAACCGATCCGTCTTTGCCCTCGGGAACCGATCGAATTGCCGCCGCCTTAAAAGAAATTGATCCGCACGGCACGAAATATGATATTGCCATCAGTTTTCAGGGCGACGGAATCAATGTTGATCCGAAACTCAATCTCATCTTAACCGATATTTTGGAAAAAACAAAGGCCGATATTGTTACGGTCGGTATGAAAATCACAACAGACGAAGAAATGAACGATCCCACGCACGTGAAAATTGCCATGGGATTAAAAGACAATGAAAACTTCGGCCGTGCGCTTTATTTTTCGCGTTCTCTCGTGCCGTTTAACCGAGATAACGTTGAAAAATATCATTTTGCCTATTGGCATATCGGCATTTATGT
>CANREI010000103.1 GCA_947629595.1 uncultured Alphaproteobacteria bacterium
CTGCCGTCACACCAATAAACGGCTTCCGGTTCGGTTAAATCGGCAATTTCATTGACCCAATCGATTACTTTTGTATTTGTTGTCGGTATTTTTTGTGTCATTTTCAAATCCTCCCTTGAATAAAACCTGTGTTTATTTTAAAAACACCTGATTAAAATGTCAACCGAAAAAAGTCTCTTTTATAAAAACTTTCTTTTTCTTCTTTACTTTTGACGGGAAAAACGATTATTTAAAATATAATGCTTGAATAAAATTTTGTTTTTTGTTAGGATAGAATTAATTTATAACCAAAAAGAGGAAAAAATGAAACATCAGCTTCAAAAATATTTATTTATTTGCTTAACGGGATTGCTTGTCGGTGCTTGCGCCGGCGATGATGACACCATTCCCGATCAACCGGTCGAACAGCTTTACATGCAGGGCTTTAATTATTTTAAAGAAAAAGAGTATGCCGAATCGGCGCGCTATTTTGATGAAATCGATCGGCAACATCCCTACTCCGTTTGGGCGCCGCGGGCGCAAATTATGGCGGCCTATGCTTTTTATTCCGAAAACAAATATGATGATGCCGTTTTAACGTTGGATCGGTTTATTCAATTGCATCCGGGCAATCGCAACATTGTTTACGCTTATTATTTAAAAGGCCTGTGTTATTATGAACAGGTTTCCGATATTTCGCGCGAACAAAAAATGACGGAAGAAGCCTTATCCGCGTTTAAAGAAATTTTGTTACGATATCCGAATTCCGTCTATACGGCCGACATTAACAAAAAATTACAGGAATTGGAGGCGCATCTTGCCGGCAAGGAAATGGCCGTCGGTCGCTATTATTTAAAACAACACGAATATATCCCTGCCATGAATCGTTTTCAAACGGTATTGTTGGAACACCCGCAAACAAATCAAACACCCGAAGCGCTTTATCGGCTGACAGCCTGTTATACGGCGTTGGGAATGGCGCGACAGGCCGCGCAAACGGAACAATTGTTGCATCAACATTATCCGTCGGACAACTGGACGCAAAAAGCCGCCGATCTTGTTCAAAAATTTAAGTCGAAATAAAGGGTCTTTAAAAATCCATGCTTTCCGCCCTTTCCGTTCGTGATGTTGTTTTAATTGATAAGCTCAATTTGGGTTTTCAAAAAGGACTGTGCGTTTTTACGGGCGAAACGGGTGCCGGTAAATCAATTTTGCTGGATTCGCTCTCACTGGTTTTGGGCGCGCGCGCTGATGCGGGTCTTGTTCGCCACGGACAACCGCAATTAACCGTTACGGCCACATTTTCACTGCCGCCCGAACACGCGGCGTTTCAATTATTGCACGAACAGGGCATTCACGTCTCCGACTCGGAGGAATTGATTTTACGCCGACTCGTAACAGCCGACGGCAAAAGCAAAGCTTTTATTAACGATGAACCCGTCAGCATTGCTTTTTTAAAAAGCATCGGCGATTTGCTGGCGGAAATACACGGTCAGTTTGCCTCGCACGGATTGTTAAATACCACCACGCATTCGGATGTTTTGGATTCGTATGCCCGATTAAACACCGAAAAAGAAGCCGTCGCAAAAGCTTATGCGCACTTCAAAGAAGCCGAATCCGCTTTAAAGGCGGCGCAAATGAAATTGGAAAGCGTGCAAAATCAGGAAGAATATTTGCGCAACGCCGTTATTGATTTGGAAAATCTGTCCCCGAAGCCCGATGAAACGGAAGAATTAACGCAACAGCGCACGCGGTTAATGAACAGTGAAAAAATTATTACCTGTGTCAATCAGGCAACCGAATTGTTGAATAACGAACAACAAGGGATGATTCGTCAGGCCGCGCAGGCGGAGCGACTGCTGTTAAAAGCGGCACAATATGATTCAACCGCCTTTGAAAATATGCTGCAAACTTTAAATGAAGCACAATCGGTTTTATCCGATCTTTCTTTTGAGCTGGATAATTTAGGGGAAAAGCTGGGTGATGTGTCGGAACTGCCGGAAATTGACAATCGGTTATATGCTTTAAAAGATGCGGCGCGTCGATATCAGGTTGACGTGAACGAATTGCCCGGGCTGCTTGATGTGTTTCGGGAAAAATTGGCAAACCTTGAAAAAGGGGAAGAACTGATTGCTCAATTACAACAAAATCTCAATCAGGCGCATGCCGATTATTTGAAAGCGGCACGCATTCTTTCCGGCAAGCGCAAAAAAGCCGCCGATTCGCTTGATAAAGCCGTTCAAAAAGAATTACCGGCCGTTAAACTTGAAAAAGCAACGTTTCTCACGCAAATTACCACTGATGAAACGGTCCTTTCGCCGCAGGGAATCGACTCGGTTTGTTTTACGGCTTCCACAAATAAGGGAACACCGCCCTCCCTGTTGCATAAAATAGCATCGGGCGGCGAACTGGCGCGCTTTATGTTGGCCTTAAAGGTTGTTTTGGCGCACACGGGCGACACGGAAACGCTTATTTTCGATGAAGTTGACAGCGGTATCGGCGGGGCAACGGCGGCAGCCGTCGGCGACAGATTGGCTCGATTGGGAAAAGATTATCAGGTGTTGGTCGTAACCCACTCACCGCAGGTTGCTTCTTGCGGTCTGACGCATTATTGCGTAACGAAGACCGAGAAAAACAACGAAACGCAAACTTTTGTTCAACAGCTGTCTTATTCGCAACGGTTGCAGGAAATTGCCCGCATGCTTTCCGGCACCCATATCACGCAAACCGCTCAAACCATGGCACAGGAATTATTGGAAAAATCATGTCAAAATCACCCGAAGAACTGACCGAAACCGAAGCCGCGCAGGAATTGGAATATTTGGCGCAAAAAATTGCTCAATGCGATATTGCCTATCATCGTGACGATTCGCCGTTTTTAACCGATGCCGAATATGATGCGTTGAAACGGCGAAATGAGGCGATTGAAGCCTTGTTTCCCGATTTAATTCGGCCGGACAGCCCCTCGTTTCGGGTGGGCGCCAAAACAATGGACGCTTTCGATAAAATCACGCATACCGTTCCCATGCTCTCACTGGCGGATATTTTTTCCGTTGAAGAAGTTTACGGTTTTATCGATAAGATTCGCCGTTTTTTGGGATTAGCCGATTCGGAAGAAATTGAAATTGTGGCCGAACCGAAAATTGACGGTCTTTCCTTTTCTGCCGTTTACGAAAACGGACGGTTAATCACCGGTGCGACTCGCGGTGACGGCACCGTCGGCGAAGATATTACCGCTAATTTAAAAACCATTCGACAAGTACCGCTTTCATTACATTCGACTGCCGATTTGTTTGAGATGCCGCCGCAAAAAATTGATATTCGCGGTGAAGTTTATATGTCAAAAAGCGACTTTTTTGATTTAAATCGTTTGCAGGAAGAAGCCGGCAAAAAAGTTTTTGCCAATCCCCGCAACGCGGCGGCCGGTTCGCTTCGGCAGCTGGATGCTTCCGTTACGGCGGAACGCAATCTTCGTATTTTTGCCTATGCCTGCGGAGAAATCAGTCACCCGACATGGACAACGCATGCCCAATTTTTGGAACAGCTCAAAAAATGGGGATTTCCCGTCAATCCCGAAATACGTATTTGCAAAAACGTGCAGGAAATGATTGACTTTTTTGACGCTCTCACGCAAAAACGCAGCGCTCTGCCTTATGATATTGACGGCGTTGTTTATAAAGTCAACAGTTTGGAATTACAACGCCGACTCGGATTTATTGCCCGCTCGCCCCGCTGGGCCGTTGCGCATAAATTTCCGGCAGAACAAGCCGTCACGAAATTGGAAGCGATTCGTATTCAGGTCGGTCGAACGGGCGCCTTAACACCCGTTGCCGATTTGGAACCGATTAACGTGGGCGGCGTGATTGTGCGTCATGCCACATTGCATAATGCCGATGAAATTGCCCGTAAAGACATTCGCGAAGGCGATACGGTTGTGATTCAGCGCGCGGGCGATGTGATTCCGCAAATCGTTCGGGTTATTCAAGAAAAAAGACCGGCCGATTCGAAACCGTATCAATTTCCCGAGGTGTGTCCCGTTTGCGGTTCGCGCGCCGTTCGCGAAGGGGAAGATGCCGTTATTTACTGCACGGGCGAACTTTTCTGCCCCGCGCAGCAGCAGGAAGCCTTAAAACATTTTGTTTCAAAAGATGCGTTGGATATTGAAGGATTGGGCGATAAAAACATTGAAATGCTGTTTGAAAAAGGCTGGGTTCAAAACGCCGCCAATATTTTTGATTTACAAAAAAATCACGAATTGGAATTGATTGTTCTGGCCGGATGGGGATTAAAATCCGCGAACAATTTATTTCAGGC
>CANREI010000104.1 GCA_947629595.1 uncultured Alphaproteobacteria bacterium
TTATTTTTAAGGCATTATTGCCTCTTTTTCTTGTTGAGAGAAACCTTCTCTCACGAATCAGTATAAAATAAACGTACGTTTTTTGCAACACTTTTTTTTAATTTTTTTATCTTTTTTGCATTTTTTTTGTTTTTCCCATACTTTTTTGATTTTTATTAAGTTTTTCGGTTTCTCATGAAACCCTCATTTTTAAGGAAAGTTGTCGAAAAAAACGGTGAATTAAACGTACGTTTATTTTATACTGATTTGTGAGAGAAGGTTTCTCTCAACAGGAAAAAAAGGCAATAATTCCTTAAAAATAACCGTTTTTTCAGGCTCAGGGAGTTTGAAAAACAACTAAATGAAAGGACAAGAAAATGAAAAGAACAAATGAATCAGGCCGTTCCATGGTTGAAATGCTGGGTGTTTTGGCCATTATCGGCGTTTTATCAATCGGCGGTATTGCAGGTTACTCTATGGCCATGAACCGTTATCGGGCCAATGAAATTTTAGATGCCGCTTCAAAATATGCCGTTATGATTTATGCCGGTGCGCAAACTTATGGAGCAACCCATACTACGGGAAATTATACACCGACAGATTTTGAAGAAATCGGTTTGGGTAAATTGCCCAGCGGTGCAAAAAGCATTAAAGTTACTTCCACCACCGCTGGTGAGGAAACTACTTATGGCGGTTTGCAGGGTGATGGTGTTGAGCTGGAAATTACATTTGACAGTGACAGCGTGTGCAAAGCTGCTCTGAGTATTTTAGGTGAAACAAGTAGTACGGATGGCACGTGTTCCTCAATAAAGCATGTCTTTGCGCAGAGCTAACCTCTTATTTGCTTTAAAAAGGGTATCTTTTTAAGGCAAAAAACGGCGGGCAGAACGGCTTTTCTTGAGTTTTAAGTTCCTGCCCGTTGTTTTTTTATTAAGCTGACCGCATTTAAAAATTATTCGCGTGTATGCTCGTTCTTTTGAGATAAATAATTCTTTTTTGAAGCAACAAGTCTTGAATCATCGGGGAACATAATCATGACTTGCCCCGTGTTTTTCATTGTGACACCGATTTTTGCCGCTTCTGACGCTAAATGAGCCCGATTGTCAAGCGCTTCTCTCATGTTGGCACCGCTATCTAACAGTAATACAACCATATCTCTGTTTTGGTGAATGATGGCGGAAGAAAGCGCCGTAAAACCGTAAACGTTCCGCGGTTTCACATCGGCATGCAAAGCCAACAAAGCCTCAACCAACTCAACTTTTTCACTGGCAACCGCTTTCATTAACGCCGTGTAACCGAACTTGTCTTGCGCATTGATTAAAGCCCCTTCCTGATTCATTAAAAACAAGGCTTCCTTCGTGCGCCCTTCTTCACAATAAAGCATTAACGGCGTGTAACCGCGTTTATCGGGTGCGTTTAAATCAAGTTTTGATTTTTGTAATTCTTCAAGCGAACATAAGCCGTTTTCATGAATATAATCAATCAATTTTTCCATAGGAACCTCTCTTTTTTTATTCTTGCCGAACAATAGTGTTATTTTAAAACAATAACCCTTATTTGTCAAGAATTATTTTTATTATTATGCTTTTATTTTAAAGTGAAAAATCCGCGCTTCCCGATTTTTAATTGAACGGGTTCATTTGTTTTGGTTAAAACCAGATAAACATCGGTAACTTTGTTGCCGTTCACCGAAACCGCACCCGATTCAACCAATCGCCGAACGGCCGATTTGCTTTGTCCGATAAGCTTTGCGCCCAAATCCGTTAAGCCGATTGTGCCTTCCGGTGCAACGGTTTCCCACAAAACCTCCTGAAACTCTTTGGTATCGAACCCCTTTTGCTGCACCTGTTTATAAAAAAACGCTTCCGCCGCTTGCGCCGCTTCTTCGGAATGATATTGCTTGACAATGTTAAACGCGATTTGTTTTTTAATTGTCATCGGATTTTCCGTTTCGTTTTTATAAGTCGCCGTCATATTGCTTTTTTCGGCCGGTGTCCAATCGGTGGTTAATTCAATCCATTCGGGAATGAGAAAATCGGGAATGGAC
This sequence comes from uncultured Alphaproteobacteria bacterium, assembly GCA_947629595.1. Taxonomy (GTDB): domain Bacteria; phylum Pseudomonadota; class Alphaproteobacteria; order CAAHEQ01; family UBA3637; genus RGIG4140. The sequence continues at coordinate 2,027 of CANREI010000104.1, forward strand.
ATGGTTTTGCCGTACATATCGTTCGGCTCCTCCGTCAGCCCGATATAATTGCCTTTCGATTTGCTCATTTTAATATGGCCGTCCAACCCGCACAAAAGCGGCATGGTCAACACAACCTGCCCGGGCTTGCCCATGGTTTCCTGTAAGGATTTACCGAACAAACAATTCAATAACTGATCGCGCCCGCCAAACTCAATATCGGCGTTAATTGAAACCGAATCATACCCTTGAATGAGCGGATAAATTAACTCGTGCAAGGCAATGGGAATGTTGTTTTCATATCTGTTTTTAAAATCTTCCCGCTGCATAATTTGCGACAACGTGGCTTTGGAAAGCAATTTTAAAACATCGGCAAAAGAAAGCTTGCCCAACCAATCATTATTGTAATGAATGTGAATTTTAGACGTATCGAGAACTTTAGACAGCTGCGCCACATACGTTTCGGCGTTATGCTTTACTTCTTCCTCCGTTAACGGCGGACGCATGGTGTTTCTTCCCGACGGATCACCGATTAAAGCCGTAAAATTGCCGACAATTAAATGAATTTCATGCCCGGCCGATAAAAAATCGCGAATTTTTTTCAGCGCCACCGCATGCCCCAAATGCAAATCCGGCGCGGTCGGATCCATACCGAATTTAACAATTAACGGACGCTTTTCCTTTTCGGCCGTTGCCAGCTTTTCCTTTAAACCGTTTGCCGGTGTAATGCTTTCAATACCTCTTGCCAATTCTTCGTATGTCATTTTTCTTCCTTTCTGTTATTTTTGTAAAACTTCTCGAACTTTATCCAAAAGCTGCGATAATTCAAACGGCTTTGCCAAAAATTCCAACTCTTTGTTTTCGCTTGAACCGTGCCGCGCCATATCTTCCGAATAACCGCTCATGAGCAACGCTTTCATTTCCGGATGCGCCTTTTTAACCAGTTTAATTAACGATTCGCCGTCCATACCGGGCATAATCATATCGGTTAACAACAAATCAAAATCATTGCGGCGATTTAATATTTCCAACGCCTGCTCGGCATTGGCGCATTCCGTTACGATAAAACCTTTTGTGCGCAAAACGCGTGATACAACCAATCGCACGCCGTCTTCATCATCAACCAACAACACCCGATTGCTTTGCGACGGCGTAAACACCGGCCGAATACGCTTAACTTCAATCTCTTGCGTCACTTCCGGCTCAACACGGGGCAAATAAATGATAAACGTTGTGCCGATTCCTTTTTCGCTGTCAACGGAAATATAACCCCCGACACCGCGAATCACGCCGTAAACCGTGGAAAGCCCCAATCCCGTACCCGAACCGCCGGCACTTGATTTTGTTGTAAAAAACGGCTCGAAAATATGCGGTAAATGCTCGGGCGATATGCCCGATCCGTTATCGGATACAACGATTTTAATGTATTCGCCCGCCTGAATCATATCATTGCCGACGGGTTTTGCCTTTTTAAACCGCTCGCGCGTGGCGCTGATTTGTAAAACGCCGCCGTTCGGCATGGCATCTTTGGCATTGACGGCCAAATTCAAAAAGATTTGCGTGAGCTGGTTGGGATCAATTTTCACATATCCCAAATTTCGTTTCATATTCGTTTGTAAGGTGACAAACGGCGCAATACTGCGTTGCAATAAGGCGGATAAATCAACAAACGAATCGTGAAAGTTCACAATGCGAATCTTACTCGGCTGCTTGCGCGAAAACGTGAGCAATTGCCCCACCAACCCCGACGCCTTGTTGGCATTGCCCTTAATTTGCATAATATCCAAAAACGAGGGATCTTTCACATCGTGCCGCTGCAATAATAAATCACAATAACCGATAATGGCCGTAAGTAAGTTATTGAAGTCATGCGCCACACCGCCCGCCAACTGGCCGATAGCCTGCATTTTTTGCGCATGAGCAAACTGCATTTCCAAATTTTTACGCTCACTGGCATCAACCAAATAAAGAATAAAGGCATCTTTTTCCTGCGTGGTAAATCCGGCAAAAACGGAAAACGTTTTATTGCCGAAAGCCGGCGCGGCAATCAGCTCCATACGCTCATTTTTACCGGTACCGTTGAGAAGCTTTGTCAGCCGATTCGTTAAAATTTCCTGCGTGTTTTCGGAAAACAGGTTGCGCACGTCCATATGATCGAACGAATCGATTTCCGGCGATTTAAACGCGGCCAAAAAAGC
>CANREI010000105.1 GCA_947629595.1 uncultured Alphaproteobacteria bacterium
TTGTGGCAACCAATCAGGCAAAATTGATTTATGTTGATATGCCCTATGACTCGCGTGCCATGACGGGCGCCATTTATGCGCGGTGCATTCCGCCTCAAAACTATGAAGCTTTTATGGAAAAAATGTTTACGCATCAAAAAGAGTTGGCGTATGCCGAAAAACCGCGGAAAATCATAGCGGAATTTGCCGGTGTTAATGCCGAAAACGAACAGACCATCGAAGCTTGCGTTTCCAATGAGGCGCTGCGAAAGCAAATTATGCAACAGCGCAACAATTTATCCGAGTTATACGTTGTGCGGGCCACGCCGACCATTGTTGTTTTAAATCAACAGGTTCCGGAGAGAATTGTCGGCACGGATACGGCAATTATTTTAAGAGACGTTCAAAAAAAGTTGGAGGGAAAATGACAAAAAGAACAGATGATTTGGCAAAAAAAATTGCGGCTCAAAAAAAGCAACAAGAACCCCGAAAAACGGGTTCGAATTTACACGGCTATCAAACCATTGTTGAAATGATTACAAATTTGTTCGGATGTATTTTAATCGGGCTTTCATTAGGGGTTTTGTGTCAAAACCTGTTTAACACGTCGTCTCTTTTAACGGCAGGCTTAACAATTTTCGGCGGGTTTGCCGGCTTATGGTCGGTGATTCGGTATGCCATGAAACGGTAGGGTAAAATATGAGCAGTCCGCTGCACCAGTTTGAAGTGAAATCCATTATTCCGATAGAAATAGACGGAATTGATTTAAGTTTTACAAACGCTTCTTTATTTATGGTTTTATCCGTGTTATGCGGTTTTGGCATTATGTGGTTTTTAATGCGGCGGCAGTTGTTAATTCCCTCAACGGCTCAATCGGTGGGCGAAGCGTTATTCGGCTTTGTTCGAACAACGGCAAAAGATTGTATCGGTGCGGGGTATGAACGGTATTTGCCCTTTATTTTAACGGTTTTTTTAATGGTGTTTTTCGGAAACTTTCTGGGTTTGTTTCCCTATGCGTTTACATATACCAGTCAATTGGCACCGGTCGGCACGTTTGCCGTTTTAGGCTTAATCGTGTCAATTTGCATCGGATTGGCCAATCACGGTGTGCGTTGGTTTCGCACCTTTTTGCCGGAGGGCATTCCGTTGATTATGGCACCTGTTGTCATCCCGATTGAAATTTTTTCGTTTTTGGCCAAACCGTTCAGTTTAACGGTACGATTGGTTATGAATATGATTGTCGGCCATATTCTGTTGAAAATTATTGCCGGCTTCGTTTATTCGCTGGGACTGGCCGGCGGACTGCCTCTGCTTGTTGTAGGGGTGTTAATTTTGTTTGAGGTGTTCATTGCTTTTCTGCAAGCGTATATTTATACGATTTTAACCAGTATTTATATCGGAGAAGCGGTGCATTCGCATTAAATTGAAATAAGGAGAAATAAAATGGAAACAGAATCAATGAATTATATTGCCGAGGCCGCTAAATATTTATCAGTCGGTTTAATCAGTCTGGTTATGTTATCGGTGGCCAAAGGCGTGGCATCGGTGTTTACGACAATTATCACCTGTGTCAGTCGCAATCCGAACATTAAGCAAGATGTCAGCGTGTTTGCGTGGGGCGGTGCCGCCATGACGGAAGCCATCGCGTTATATGCGTTGGGTTTGGCCATTATGTTGTTATTCTTATAAGCAATTCGGGTTAAAAATCAATGCCGCAGTTTGATACGAACTGGTTTTTGGGTGAAGCTTTTTGGATGCTTTTATGTTTCGGCGTTTTTTACGTCTTGACGGTTTCTGTTCTTATGCCGCTCATTCAAGATGTTTTTGCGGAACGCGAACATAAAATTAAAAACGATTTATCGGTTGCGGAAGCGGTCAATAATCAGGCAGCGCAGCTCATTCAGGATTATAACGGTCGCATTTATTCGGCACGGCAAACCAAAGCCGAGATTTTGAATGAAACATATCAGGATATTCAAAAATATGCGGCGCACATTGATTCCGATCATGAACAAACGTTTCGGCAGCAAATTGAAGAAACCGAACGAAAAATGAAACGGGTTAAAGAATCGGTGATGCGCGAATCCGATCAGGTTGCGGCCGTTCTGGCTCGAGAGTTAACGCATAAACTCATCGGAAAAGAACGAAAAAGTCAAAAGGATAAGAAATGACAGAATTGCAAAATCCGGAATTTTGGGTCGCCTTTGCGTTTTGTGCGGTGGTTTTAATTATGATAAAACCCTTGAAGCAAAAGCTCTCCGGTTGGGGAAAAGCCCGGGCGGCGCTCATTAAAAAAGAAATAGATGAGTCGCATCAGTTAAGAGAGCAGGCGGAAGCGTTGTATGAAGAATATCGGGAACGCACCAAAAATTCGGATAAAGAATGTCTTGAAATTATCAACGAAGCGAAAAAAGAGGCTGTTTTAATTCAGCAAGATGCCGATGAAAAAATCTGTCAACGCTTGGCGGTGCGTAAAAAAGACGTGCAAGACAGAATTAAAGCCATTGAAACAAACGCCGGTCAGGATATTACGGCTGTTTTGTTAAAGCAGGTTGTGAATAAAACAAAAGAATTGCTTCAAGATGAATCGGCGCCTCCCTCCGAAAAGGAAATGGATAAGGCTTTGGATAAAGTCTTTCATGTGTTGGAGCAGGCAACATTTAAATAACAAAAAGAGTGTTTTAAAAGGCGGTTTGAATTTTTCGAATCGCCTTTTTTGATGCGTGTTATTGATTGATTAAATCGGTCAATGCCGTGATAAACAAAACAATTAAAAGAAGCGGCGCGGTAAAACGCAACGTCAATCTTAAATAGCGTTTAAAAAACTTCGGCAACGGTTTGGAAATACCCTTTTGAATGTTTTGAATTATCGCTGTTGAAACAACCCACCCCATAAAAAGTGTTGTATATAAAACCAAAAATCCCATGGTAAAGGAACCGGTTAGAATATCGGCAAAAGAAAACAAGTCCATATTGTTAATTTGCCACGGAACCGTTTTTGAAAAAGAAAGCAAAATAATACCGGTTATTATACTGTTCAACCCGCCGACAAGACAAACAGCGTGTGTGCGATTTAAATGCATTTTTTCGGAAATAACGTTCACGGCGGCTTCATACATGGAAATTAACGACGTAATGGCGGCAATAAAAAGCAGCGCAAAGAAAACAACCGTTAAAAAGGCACCGCCGAGCATTTGTTCAAACACCATGGGCAGCGTAATAAAACTCAAAGTCGGGCCGGATTCGGGCGGCAAATGAAAAGCAAAAACGGCCGGTAAAACAATAAAGCCGGAAAGCAGCGCAACCAACGTATCCAGTGAGGCAATCCACGCGGTGGATTTCAACAAATTTTCTTTATCGGATAAATAAGATCCGTAAACAAACAAAACACCCAAGCCCAACGATAAAGAATAAACGGCTTGCCCCATCACCTGTAACAATAACGCCGCGAACGTTTTAAATTGAAAGCCGTCGGCGGTGAATCCCATGGCGGTGAAATCGGGTTTTAAGAAAAATTCAATGCCTTTAAAAGCATCGGGCATCAGAAGCATTCGAACGGCCATAAAAACAAGCAAAACAAATAAAATCGGCATCAGCAGCAGCGATATTTTTTCAATGCCTTTTCGAATGCCGCGCATAATAATGCCCATAGTGGCAACAATGCAAATAACACTCCAAAACAACTGTTCGCCGAAAGAGGCGGTTAAACCTTCAAACAAGGTTTTATTTAACGGCGTATCGGAAAGATGAAGCAAATATAAAACGGCATGAACCAAATAAAACAAAGTCCAGCCGATTACAACCACATAAACCCCGGGAACCAGTAACGTGTTAAACAAACTTAACGCGCCGGCCGTTTTTCCCCACCAAGGCGAGATAATTTTTTTATTTTTGGCCGCAACAACCGAAAAACCGTCAACCATATTTGTATGAGCGCATCGGCCGAAAGCCAGTTTGGACAAAAGTAAAAAATAGCCCAATCCGAACACGCAGAGCAGATATAAAAATAAAAATGTACCGCCGCCGTTTTGGCCGGCCATATAGGGAAAACGCCAAACATTGCCCAATCCGATAGCCGATCCGGCCGTTGCCAGAATAAAACCGATTTGTCCGCCCCATTGTGCTCGTTTCATTTTAAAAATCCTTTGAAAAAAT
>CANREI010000106.1 GCA_947629595.1 uncultured Alphaproteobacteria bacterium
GGAAAGTATTATGTTCAGGGCGGGTTTAACGGCGGTATTACAAAAGATTATTTGGAAATGGCGGAAGTTTTATCAAAGGATGTTAAAGAAAATAAAAGAAGAGGTATTTTGGCTCGTTGGCATGACGAATCGCATTTAAATCATTATATTATAGATAAAAACCCGCTTGTTATGCCGCCAACTTATGTTTGGGCTATTTTTGATTATACATTGTATGATATTTTACAAGATGATATTCGTATTGAAATGCGCTATAAAGATGATTATGGCGGTACGGATTGGCTGCGCGGGCATACGGATGAAAAGATGATTGTAAAGTAAATTTTTTTGTTTTTATCCTGATTTGTTAATCGGCATTGAGAATTATTATATTTTACAAAGAATAATATGAGAGATTTAGGCATAAATATTCTCAGTGAAACAAACTTTTTTACGTAAAATACGAATTTTTTATAAAATCGTTAAAAAAGAGTAAATTTTTTATATAAATATATGATTGAATTTCCAGTATTTTTTATAAAAATGCAAAAAAAATTTAATTTTTTTTGAAAAAATAGTTTATTTTTGGTTAAAAATGTGTTAATATATTATCAGACGTGAAAAGAAAGATACTTGTTTCGGTTTGAAAGTCAAATGAAAATTGAACAGAAATTGAAAGAAACACGAAACGCGTTAGAGATGAGGAACTCTTGAAAAGCGATGAGATAAGTTTTATATAACTTCTCGATTATCAGATTAAAATCGCTTTTGAGGTTAGGGGCGGGACGTTAAAAAGGAGCGGCTTTAAAACCGCTCCTTTCTCCGTTTTAAAAGGCTGATTGTTAATCTAAACGATATTCAACCGTTGAAACAACCCGAACCGTTTTATCAATTTGTTGTGCTTCATAGCTGCCGGACCCGCCTTCTGCCGGTAAAATGGAAAAAACACCTTGATTGGCATAGCGAATTTTTCCGACTTGACTGCCGGCGTTTGCCGCAAATTCTGCTGCGGCTTTTTTGGCGTTAATGGTGGCTTCTTTCAGCATTTTCGGTTTAATATCATTCAGTTTCGTGAAAATATAAGAAACCGGATCGGAATAGGAATTATCGAAAATAATGCCTTTACCGATGAGTTGGTTTGTTTTGGGCAACGATTGCTCGACCAAATCAACCTTTCCCGATTTCACCGTTATTGTTTGCGTTAAAATAAATCGCGTGTTATCGGTAACGTTTCCGTTGCGATAGGGATTGGCCATTAAATCGTTTGTTTCGATTCGTTCCACGTTAATTTCCGTTTCATTAAAGCCTTGTTCTTTCAAAAAGGCCACAATTTGATTGGCTTGATCGGTAATGTTTTTTTGCGCCCCGGCTAATTCGTTTCCCGTGGTGACAAATTTTAATTTCCAGATAGCCAAATCGGCTTTAACGTTCATTTCCGCCAAGCCTTTTACAACAACCGTATTATTGTTGACTTTGGTTTGATAATAGTAATATCCGGGACAAAATCCGCCCAAAGCAACACCCGCTGCCAATATCAGAGAGGCCGGTAGTAAGTTTTTCATTTTTTCTTTCCTTTCATTGAAGTTTATGACACAAAATATATTTTATTATAAGTATAAAAAAGTGACTTGACAAGCAAAATTATTCACCGGGTTTCTTAAAATGTGAAAAATCTTTCAAATCAATTGATTTTTCAAATTGAACGCGACGAATAAAATTGTTGTGACGTGTTAATTCCGTTCGATATGTTTCTGCTTGCTCCGAATTGATTGTTTGTAAATAATCGGCATATTTTTGAAATAAGCCGTTGTCCATTAGCTCAACCGATATTTCGGATACGTTGCCTAAAACGGTTTGCAAAAGGTTTTGAGCGCGTTTATCATGATGTATGATCGGGAAAGAAAGCTGAATCTCGGCTAAATGCGGCAGTGAAATTTGAGCATTCACAACAAGCGGCTTTGTTTGAGGATTGAAAACAAACACCGCTTCGCCTTTTAAGTGATAAATTCCCATAAGACCCAAGGAGAGAAGCGGTTTTGAGAGCGCTTCTTCAAAAGGTTTGTAATTTTCGGTTTCGGCAATCATTTGTTGCCCGTATAAGTGCCGTAACGTTTGCAAAACATCAATTTGAAGCCCTTGCATTTGAAAGCTGATATTTTCACCGTTTTGCCGAACAATCAATTTATCGATTCGATGAGATATTTTTAATTCGGGAAATGAGGCTTGATAAAAAATCAATCCTTTTCCGCCGACAGACAGGCCTTTATGCGTATAATGAATGTCATTTTCCGAGAGATGATATTGTTTTAAAAATCGATGATAGCTTTTATTAACGGAAACATGTTGCCAGACAATACCGGTTACCAATAACACAATAACACAAAAAGCAATCAGGTAAAACAGTTTCTTTGTTTTCATTTTGCTTCCTCATCGCTACAAAGGACTGTATGACATAATGTCATTTCCGTCGGTTGCACAAAAATATCTGTTTTATGTTCGTTCTTTGACTTGAATGAAAAAATGCCGCGCACCAGATAGCGACCGTTTGCATTTTTGTTGTTCACATAAATGGTTTTATTTAACACGATGGCTTTATTGTTTTGAATTTGCAAAACCGTTTGTGCTTTTACGGGAACATTCAAACCATGCAATAACAACAAAACGTTGGCAGGAGATTGTCTTTCATCAGAGATATCCAGTAATCCGTTTTTAATGATATGTTGTTTCTTTTTTGTCGGTTGAAGCGGCATTAAATAAGATTTTTGCGGTGTCGGAATATCTGCTTTTTCTAAATCCGTCTCACTTTCTTGAGGGCGGGCAGGGGTTGTTGTATCAAAATAAGCGGCTGCCGCGTGTTCTTCGCTTGTTTTGTTTTCGGCTTTCTCTTCGATAATCGGCGTTTTTTCCGCTTCTTTTTCATTTTGAGGCAATATTTTTAAATCAGAGTTCAATTCGTCGGAAACATCGGAAACATTTTCTTTTTCATGACTGAATTGATTTTCATCAGAGGCGGATTCAACGGGCGATAATTTTTCTTTATTCTCAACAGGTTTGCTCAAAGAATCGACAGATGACATTTCTTCGCTGTCACGGGTGAGGGCGCGAAACAGTTCGGATTTTTGTTTTGCTTTTTTAAGAACCGGCAAAAGTGTTTGATATAATTCATCTTCATCCCACTCTATATCCGCTGCCGTTCGGTGAGATTTTAATGATTGGCGGGAAGCTTTGGGAGAACGCATAATTTTATGGTGATGGGATTTTAAATCCAGTTGCACATACATATAAACTTCTTCCGGCGCCGGATTATCCGTATCGCTTAAATAAAGCTGAACTTCGGATTCTGCCGGACAAAAACGACGTGTTTGTTTTTCAACCGTTTGAAAAACAGTTTGTAAAAAGTGCGGATTATTTAAACGAGACGTATCGGCAATAATGCCTAACATACGAAACGGTGCGCAAACCTTGAAAGCCGGATATGTTCCCGACGCCGTTTTTTTGGAGGACATTTGCCCGATGTAGAAAATATTGTTGTCTAAATCGCTGTAAACGGGAAAAGTTGCTTTTTGAACGCCCAATTCATCGGAAAAGCGTTTTAAATCAATTTCCGGCAATAATGAGTCTCCCGTCCAATAACCGGCGGAAAAATAACCGTATAATTTTTCAACCGGTTTTGAAAAAGCATTATAGACCGTTATGTTGTGGTATCCGCGCAACAATTTATCGGACTCGCATTCTTCTCTGTCGGTTTCAATATGCCAAGCATGCGTGTTTTTTTCCGTTAAATAATAAATTTTGCATTTTTTATTCGGCGTTTCCAGAATCTGTTCTTCCAATAAATAAGCATTTGCCTGTGAAACAAGACTACAAGCAAGGAAGCAGGTAAATAAGATTTTACTGATCAAATGCATAGCTTTATTATACAGACGTTTTTTTCAAATGCAAGTGATAATGTGTTTTTTTATTGTTTCGGTTGCATTTTTTATATATGATGCTCATTTTCCCGTTTCATTTTTTGATACATTATTTTTCGGACGGTATTCCTTTTTTCGGCTTTTCTTAACAAGTCGATGATTTCTTTATTTTTAACACGAATGGCCAATTGTAACGGGGAATGAGAAAATTTGTTGATAATATTTGTTTGTGCACCGTTTTTCA
>CANREI010000107.1 GCA_947629595.1 uncultured Alphaproteobacteria bacterium
TCAAAAGAAGCTGAATGAATATGAGTTGATACAATATGTCTTCCCGCGTAAAAACAGGCACAAACTTGACAATTAAGATTTTTATCTGTTGGTTGATATCGGGATTTTCCCTCTATCGGCGGGTGGGGCAGACGGCATTTTGTCGTCTGTCGCTATGGGCCGATAGGGGAAAAATTTAATGATGCAAATTTTCTGCTTGACATTGGTTTGGAGTGCATTTATACTCAAAGACAAGGCAAGTGATGTGTGCCCCGAGGTGTAAGAACCTCTTGAAACGTGTGTCCTTAAAAGGGACGAAAAATTGATTCTCTTTTGGCTTTTTGTCAAAAGAGAAATAGGTCGAGTGACCGGAAGGTAGTAAAATAAACCTTTTGGTCAATATACTGCACTATATCGTTTCAATAGTTCTTAACTTCCGGTCGCCTCTCATCAAGGCGATTTTTTTTGAATATGCATCAAAAAAACGTACGATTTTTGCAACACTTTTTTTTAAAATTTTGAAAAAATTTTTATTTTGGTCGGAATCCATTGATTTTTCGACTGTTTTTAAAGAGTGAGTTTTGGCGTTTTATGGGCAAAAATCACCCCCGAATCCGCGTTGCATTAAAGGTACGTTTATTTTATGCTATTTTTATCAGCAACGGGAGTCAAAAAATGACAATGGAATCAAGAAAAAATCAGTTAAATCAGGTAGAAATGCAAGGGAATAAAGCGCAAATCGTGCAAGGGGAAACGGGGAGCCGAAAAATGACAATGAAATTCAAAAAACAAATTCAAAATCAATCGCAAAGCGGGCGGAGTATGGTTGAAATGCTGGGGGTGTTGGCTATTATTGCCATTTTATCAATCGGTGGGATTGTCGGGTATAGATTAGCGATGAATTATTATCAGGCGAATCAGATTGCGCACGAAATCAATCTGATGCGCACCGATGCACAAATAAAAATTGCTCAAGGTGCGGAAGAATTAACTCTTGGCTCCCCTTACGATAGCGGGAACATTCAATTTAACGGATATAAAACGAATTTTGATTGTCTTGATATGGAAACGGAAACGTCCACGCCCGATAAAGTGGTTTCCTGCGCTGTTGCAAACGCGTATTATATTGAATTGCAAAACATTCCCGAGGGCATTTGTAAACCGCTGGCGAATTTAATTGATAAAATGGATAATGAAGTTGCTTTTTATATTAACGGAAACTCGGTTGACGCAGCAGAGGGGGAGAAAGGCGCTTGCGGTGAAGGGAACAACGCATTAAAAGTAATCTTCGGCGCTGATTCGGATTCGAATGCAGTTAAATGCGACACTGACCCGGAATGTGCATCGTTAGAAAACACACCGGTTTGTGATACTGATCGTCATGTATGTGTAGAATGCACGGAAGAAAAAGGATGTGAGGGCGAGGAACATTGTGAAAATAATGTTTGCAAAACATGTACTGATAATCGAGTGTGGGGCGGTGAAGAAAACGGGTGTGTGGAATGTTTAACGTATGAAAATTGCACCGGTAAAGCTGAAACTCCGCAATGTGATGAGATAAGCCATACCTGCAAAAGCTGTGCTGAAATTGATGCGAATAAACCTTTGTGGGCGGATAATGAATGCGTGGAATGTCCTAAAAATCAGCCATGGAACGGTGAATTTTGCGGATGTAGAGATAATCATGATTGTGATGAAAGTAGTGAGTTTTGTTTGAGCAGCGGCTGTTCTGATAGTTGTAATGAGAGTGTGTGTACGCAGTTTGAGTGTGTCAAAATTAACGATAATGACATTGTGAAAGGTACAATAAACGAAAAACCATATTATGGGTCCGTAAACGGTATGAATTGGTGGAGTGCGGGGCGATTTTGTATAGCCGCAGCAAGCATAGAAGGAAAAACAGGAAAGTTGGTGAGTTGGAATGATATAAATTGGCAATGTTATGCAGAGGAAGATAATACCGAAATTATACCAAAGCCAACGAATAAGGAAAGCGGATATTGTAAAGAGACAAGTGCAATCGGTGGAAGTAGTAATATATCAGATACGATTAAGCAATTAAGGAGTATGTATTGTAATAATGATGGAAGTTTAGATTGCAATAATAAATATGTATGGTTGAGTGAAGATGATTCTTCTTCCTGCTATGCATACCGCGTGTACCTTCAGAGTGGAGGTGTATTCGACAACTATCGCTATTACGATAATCGCTACGCTTTGTGTGTCAATAAATGATATATTCTTTTAAATTAAGATTATTTTTTTATTTCTCTGCATAAAAAATCGCCTTGATGAGAGGCGACCGGAAAAATGGTAATTATCATTCGAAATAATAGTTAAACACAACTCTTACCACCTTCCGGTCATTGGGTTGTTTGCCTTATCTGTATGCAAACTTGTTCTTTTATAAGAACTTTTTTAAAGAGATTGTTATCTTTAGGGTACACATCACTTGCCTTGCCTTAAATTATAAAGGCACTCAAAACCAATGTCAAGCAGAAAATTTGCATCATTTATTTTTCCCCCTATCGGCCCATAGCGACAGACGACATAAAGCCGTCTGTCCCACCCGCCGATAGGGAAAAAAGTTTACAGCAAACTTATTATTTTGTACCGAATCGCCTTATTTTCGGCACACCGCGCTATCCCACGTTTCACGGGATAGCACTTCCCGCCGAAAAGAAGAGAGAAAACGAATATATCCCCACAAAAAAATAAACATTAGCCGAAAATTAAGAAAAAATGCCGAATTTTGCTCTTTCCCCTTATCGGCCCATAGCGATGCGCTACTTTCAGCAGCGCATCCCATCCGCCGATAGGGAAAAAGAGAGTGCCACATTACTTAACTTTTGCCGATAGGGGAAAGTGGATAGCAAAAAAAATAAAATCACCCCCTCATTTTTTATTTTTTTACGATTCGTTTTGTAAAATGACACGATTCGATACCGTTTTTTTATCCGTTATCATAAAAAGAGAAAAAAATACAATTTTTATCATTGTTTAACATTTTATGTTCCTTTGTTATGTCTTTATTCTGTTAAATTTCTTTTCTTCCAATACATTCACTCAATAATTTATTTTTGTGTTTTTCATTTTTTATCATAAAATATTATGTCATTTTTTCTATTCACGATTGTGTTTTATATTTATTTTCTAAAACAGTTGAATATTTTTCTTGCTTTTTTCTTTTTTTGATGTTAAAAGAAAAAAAGTGTTTGATGGAAACCGAAGGGGGAAGAAATGCTTCTTTGTAAAAATGTCATCGTCAACGGAAGAAGAACAAGTATGCGATTGGATCGAGAAACGTGGCTGTCACTGGCAGATATCTGCTTCAGAGAGAAAGTGACCATTCACGAATTATGTTCCAAAATCGACAGCATAAAGGGTCGTTCGGGGTTATCCTCTGCGACCCGACTGTTTGTATTAACTTATTTTCGATACATATTGAGCAAATACGAGAAAGAATCGTTTGCCTTTCCGCGTGAATTTAATCCCGACGAAGTTTTCAAAAAAATTTCGTAAGATTTTTTGTTTTGGGTAAAAATTGGCATGGCTGATGGTTTTTCCTCTATCGGCGGATGTGGGGCGGCGCAACTGTGCCGCTCCGCTATGTGCCGATAGGGGAAAAGCAACGGTTTATTTTGGGAAGCGTTGCACAAAAAAAACGTACGATTTTTGCAACACTTTTTTTTAAAATTTTCAAAAAATTTTTATTTTGGCCGAAATTCATTGATTTTTCGACTGTTTTTGAGTGCTTGATTTTGACGTTTTAAGAGCAAAAATTGCCCCCGAATCCGCGTTGCATTAAAGGTACGTTTATTTTATGCTATTCGTATACTGAAAGGGAGTCGAAAATGACAAGACAATTCAAAAAACAATTTAAAAATCAAGCCCAGGAAGGCCGTTCTATGATAGAAATGCTCGGCGTGTTAGCCATAATCGGGGTTATATTATTGGGCGGAATCGCAGGGTATCGCTGGGGCATGGATAAGCATGTATCGAATCAGATTCTTTATGAAATGAATCTGAACAGTGCCCAGTTGGCTATGCTTTTACAAAAGGGAAATCCCGACGGGGTAACGCTTTCTTTGGGTTCGCCTTATGATGATGC
>CANREI010000108.1 GCA_947629595.1 uncultured Alphaproteobacteria bacterium
GCCGCAACGAAAATCGGTTCATCCGTTTCGGGATCATAAACTTCGGTTGGCCAATAGGCGGATAAAATATAATGATGGTCATTAAAATAAAGCGATTCGTGGTTTTCCGTTTGAAGCTTTCCGTGATTGCCGTAGGGTTTTAAATAAAGCCGTTTCATGGGCTTAAATTTTTCATTCAACACCAAAAGCGTGCCGAAATGATAAGCAGTCGGCGGCATGGGCTTTTCTTGCTCCATTAAAGTAAATCTGACCTTGTTATCGGTGGTAACGGTTTTTTTAAAATCCGAAACACATCGATTATCCGTTCTGTTTCGGCGATAATAGCGAAGAGCGCCTTTTTCATCAACGATAATGGCGTAACTTTTAGAGCAGCTTCTGCCGTTAAAAGGTGTTAAAAAATAAAATCCGGGCGAAACATCAGGGGTGGTTTGAACTTCATAAGAGGGCATTATTTCTCGGTTATAGAGGTTAATTTTATATGATTTCAAACCCACCAAAAAAACAATGTAATCATCGGGGTTAATGGCATCGAGCCGATATGTTTTTGTTAAGTGATCACTTTTGAGCGTGTTCGGCAGAAATGTATTGAGCGAAATAAGATGATATGTTTTTGTTTTATCGGAAAAAGGCGGCACCAGCGGTTCGTTGTTAAACAAAACCTGATGCGTTGAAAAGCCTAAAAAATAAACCCCTTTGCAATGGGTGCTTAATAAATTAAAATGAGCTGCTCCTGCCAAAATAAGCGCAAGTAAAACAATAAATATTTTAAGTATTTGCAAATAACGCATTATTGAGTTACATCCAATTTTGTCTCTTTATACCGGAGTTGCAAATTTTGATTTTCCGTTGCGGGAATTTCAAATAAAAAGGTGCCGTTATGGCTTCCTTTTTTCACTTTTAAATAGGG
Organism: uncultured Alphaproteobacteria bacterium; assembly: GCA_947629595.1. Taxonomy (GTDB): domain Bacteria; phylum Pseudomonadota; class Alphaproteobacteria; order CAAHEQ01; family UBA3637; genus RGIG4140. The sequence goes on from CANREI010000108.1 coordinate 908, forward strand.
AAATGAGGGAATATTGTAGTCATGCAAAAAATCTTTTTCGCGGGGTAAACGTGTGTAAGTTTTTTGCGGTGTTTTCAGCGTGAGAAGAGAAGAATCGAACAATTCTCCTTCATTTGAGTTACGATTGATTTTTAAATCAACGGTGACATACACAAACCCTTCTGCCGGCTCATGGGTAATTTCTTTTAAAACCGTATCCCCCGTATATGTTTCCATATCAATTGTTTCCAAAAAATTTTGGTGAACTTGAGGAACTTGCGCCTGAATTTCCCAACCGTCAACCGTTTCGGCTTGTGCAGCAAATGCAACAAAAAAAAGCCCTGAAAATAAAATTTTTTTCAAATACATGAAGCCCCATCCTTTCTTACTCATATCGAAAAAAATACTATATCAGATTGTTCCGAATTGCAAGAAAAATTTTAAATGATAACATAAAAAGATAAGATTTTTGTTTTTTCAAAGGCCTTTGGAAACATTATTTTGAATTTGTCCGCTTAAAAAGCTTTGAATATTGGAAAACGTTGTTTGATTGATTCGGTTAATGGCATCAACGGAATTAAAAGCAATGTGCGGTGTGGCAATCACGTTTTGAAACTGCAACAGTTTTAAATTCATGGCCGAATCCAGCAGAAAATCAAAATCGTTGGTTCGATGCGCCACTGCCGCTTCATCATGCAACAGGAAGTCTTCATTTTCCAAAACATCTAATCCGGCCCCGCCGACAATGCCTTGACGAAGGGCACCGTAAAGCGCCTGCGTGTCAATTAAATCACCGCGCGCCGTATTGATAATAATCACGCCTTTTTTCATTTGCCGAAACGCTTGCTCATTCAATAAATGAAAGTTTTGCGGTGTTGAGGGAATATGCAGCGTTATAATATCCGCCTGCCGATAAATATCGTTTAAATTATCAACATAATATTCTTTTAAATTCGGATTTTGAAATAAATCGTAGGCCAAAATGCGCATATTAAATCCGCGCGCGATTTGAATCACGTGTCGACCGATGGAACCCGTGCCGATAACGCCGATGGTTTTTCCCTCTAAATCAAAACCGATGTATTTTTCAATTTCAATATGGTTATGTGCCATGGCGTTTCGTCCCAAAATAATTTTGCGGGACAGTGCCAAAATTAAGCCGAAGGCAAACTCCGCAACGGTCGATTCGCCGTAGCGCGGCACGTTTGAAACAACAATGCCCCGCTTTTTGCAATAGGCCAAATCAATGTGATTGTAGCCCGTTGAACGGGTGGCAATGAGTTTGAGATCGGGAAAAAGATCCAGTCGCTTTGTATCAAGGCTTTCCGAGTGTACGAACACGGAAATCATTTCGGCATTCAAATAAGGATCAATCAGACGCTTATGAATGGCATTTAAACTTTCGTCAAACAAGACGGGATTAAAAGTTACATCCGATTTTTTTTGAATAAAATGTTTTAAAATCGAATCCGTATCAAAAAACAGCACATTCTTCATGGTTCCCTCCCTTTTTTGTTTATGTAGGCGGGAAAAAAGAAATTGCAAGCGCTTCTTAAAGTAATAAGTCTAAAATATTGATAATAACGGAACGTAAATCTTTGCGATGCACAACCTGATCAATCATACCGTGTTCCAATAAATAACTGGATTGTTGAAAGTTTGCCGGTAATTTTTCACGCACGATTTGTTCAATCACGCGTTTTCCCGCAAAACCAACGGCAGCCCCGGGTTCCGCCAATGCAATATCACCCAGCATGGCAAACGAGGCCGTCACACCGCCCATGGTGGGATCGGATAAAACGGTAATATAAGGCAATCGCTTGGCTTTGAGCTTTTTAACGGCAATGGTTGTGCGCGCCATTTGCATTAAAGAGAGCATTCCTTCCTGCATACGCGCGCCGCCCGACGCCGGAACCAAAATAAGTGCCGCTTCTTGCAACAGAGCCAATTGTGCTGCCGTTACAATGGCTTCTCCGACGGCTGTTCCCATGGAGCCGCCCATAAAGGAAAAGTCAAACACGCCCACAACGGCCGGATGTTTGCCGATAAACCCGTGTGCCACAATAACGGCATCTTCCTGTTTTGTTTTTTTGCGTGCTTTTTTCAGCCGATCGGTATATTTTTCCAAATCAGCGAATTTGAGCGGATCTTCCTTGACTTTTGGTAATTGAATAAGGGTATATTCCTGCTTGTCGAACAACATATCCATGCGCTTTAAAACCGGCAAACGGAAATGATGTTCACAATACGGGCAGACAAAGTCGGCTTTCTCGATTTCGGCATGAAATAACATAGCCCCGCAATCGGGACATCTGTCCCAATAATTATTCGGAATTTCTTTTTGTGCCGCCGCCACTTTAACGGTCGGACGAGTCAGCCGACTGAGCCAGCTCATTTGTTATCCTTTATGATTTAAAGCGTCATTCACGGATTTGCCGGCTTTGAAAAACGGAACGCGTTTGGCCGCCACGTTAACGGCAGCACCGGTTTTGGGATTCCGTCCCTGACGAGCCCGACGGCTGCGAACGGATAATACACCGAATCCGCGCAATTCAACACGGTTACCCGCTGCCAAAGAACGGGTGATTTCATCAAACACGGTTGTCACGACGCGATCGGCATCAACTTTACTTAACCGCGTCCGTTCGGCTATTTTTGTAATCAATTCTGATTTTATCATTTTTATTCCTTTCATTTGAGGGGTTGAAACTGTTTCTTTTTTATCTTGCTTTCGGTATCTTGTCAAGAGAAAATCTTTACGGCATCTTGTTTTTTTGTTCTTCCGCGGGTTTTTCGGCGTTTTGTTCGAAGCGTGCATGATCCAATTGTAAAAAATAGCCGCTTAAATAGGTTTCTTTCAGTTTTTTGAGATATTCTTTATCCCAATCCATAAATTGCGATAAGGCATCGACAACGGATTCGCTGATATAACGATCATTTTGATAAGGAATCATCAGGCGTCGTTTTTCATGGAATTGAAACAATTGCGAGCGGGAGTTAATTTGTTGGGCAAAACTGTCACTGGCTTCGGAAATTGTTTTAAATTCCAGCGGCACATATTGATCGTTCACCCAACCGTATTCCCCGAACAATGCTTTTTTGTTTTTTTGTCCCCAGTCTGAAAAGAAAGCAGCCTGCGCAACGGCAATGGAGGGCGGAATAATATC
>CANREI010000109.1 GCA_947629595.1 uncultured Alphaproteobacteria bacterium
ACCGGCCTTTTATTATGGGCGGTTTTATCTTTGGGTATTGTGTTAATCAGCAAACGAAAATTATTGCCTTTTTTATGGGTACCGTTATTTTTAGGCGGAATTGTGGGCTATATGAAGCTGGAATTATTACTGTTGTTTTTTGAACAGACCCCGTTATTTGCCACAACCCTGTTGGGAGGCATTTTAATTTGTTTAATTTATTTATCGCATTTCTTTTCGGACAGAATGGCACAAAGTTTATATCACTGGTCGGTTATTTTATATTTTCCCGTTGTGTTTTTAGGGGATATGGCGATGCATAATCCGTTTTTCGGATTTTTGGTCTCGGCGGCTTTTCTGGCTTTATTGGGCTTTTTTGCCGTTATGGCCAAAAAAATGATTTTATTTAACGTGACGGTCTTTTTTATCGTGTTACGTTTGTTATTGCTTTACTTTCAATCCTTTTCAAACCCCATCGGCGCCGGCGTAGGCTTTTCGCTCACGGGCATTGCACTGTTAGCGGGAATCGGCTTGTTTTTTTATATGCGTCAAAACAGGTTAAAAGCAAAAAAAACAGGTTGACTTCATTTTTCTCTTATAACAAGAACCGCTTTTTAATGACACAACGCATGTCCGCCATTGGGGGGATCATTACGAGAATTGTCATGCAAGAATGCATCATTGGTGCGATAATCATACGCGCCGGCATTTGAACGAGCATTTCCCATCCAAATTTGAACCACTACAGGTTTCTCTCTTTCGAAACCAAAAAGTTCTCTTAAATCTTTTGTTCGATCCGAAACAATACAGTAAGGCCGGTTACCGCCCCACCCGAGATTTGTAGCGGAAGCATTTGTTTCTTTATCGGTGCATTTGACTATACCGTAATCAGCCATATAGTTTGTCGGAGACCAATTCAACGGTTTATTACACTTTGTATCATCGGCATAATTTGCTCTTGCCGCACATAAGTGACAGGCATCAAACCATGTCATATTGTTTTCAGAACCGTAATACATTGTGCCATCCAGCATTTTGGAATGTTTCAATTCTGCCGCAACCGATTGACAAGAGCCGACACCGGTTTGTTCTATAGCCGATGACGATTCGCCCAAATGGCAATAGTTTCCGTTTTCACAATTTGCATTAACTTTGCACCCCGGCGCACATTTTGTACCATCCCAAAACGAATTTTTAGGACATGCTTCGCACTTGTTTATCCCTGTATTACAGTTTGGCGTATCGGGCGTATCGGTGCAATCTTCATAAGTTACACATTCCACACACCCTTTATCTTGTCCGCCCCACACAAGATTACTCGGACATTGAATACACTTCTCTTCCTTTGAGCAGTGATAATTTTCGCCTTTTTCTTGACACTCCTCTTCCGTTTGACAATTTGTGCATTCATTTTCTCTGCAAACCAGTTCTGCCGAACAATTACTGCTTTCTACACATTCCACACAAGTGTTAGTATCCGTGTTGCATTGCGGTTTCTCGGGATTTTTGCAATCGGCAGACGATAAACATTCTACACATTCTCTATTTTCATCGTCCCACACTTCATTTGTATCACATTGAATGCATGTCTTGTCTTTTGAACAATGATAATTTTCGCCTTTTGCTTGACATTCTGCTTCCGTTTCACAGTTTGTGCATTCATTTCCCCTGCAAACCAGTTCGTCCGAACAATCCGTACTTTCCGTGCATTCCACGCATTGTGTGTCACCCCATACGGGTTTACTTAAATCAATGTCAATACAGCTTTTGCAGGTATGGCTTGCTTCATCACATTGAGGCCTCTCCTCGTTTTTGCAATCGTTATACGTTAAGCATTCCACACACTTGTATTCTGCCGTATTACAAACAGGTTTATCAGAATCGGTGCAATCGTCATCTGCCGTGCATTCTACGCACTCTTTGCCATTCCAAACGCCGCTGTCACATGTGACGCATGTATTGTTTTCACAATATTGATTATGTTCGCATTGATTATCTTCATAACAGCTCACACATACATGCCGTGACGGATCACAATGAGGCGTACTTTCCGATTCGCAATCCGTATCTCCTGTACAAACCTTTAATTCCGATACCGCTTCCGCCGAAAATACCGCATTTAAAACATTTCCGTTCCCGGCTTCGCATTTTCCCTCACTTGGATATTCATTTTTGTTCACATTAAACGCAATGATATTGTTCATGCCGTTCACCAATTCCGCCAAAGGTTTACAAACACCCTCGGGAATGTTTTGCAATTCAATATAATAAGCGTTCGCAACGTGACACGATATATTTGAAAGCTCAACAGTTTCATCATCAGCCAAAGCGCAAGCAAAATCAACGGGATAATCATCATTAAACTGAATATGCCCGAGCTGGGATTCGCTGATTGGATCGTAAGGTGACCCAAGGATTAATTTTTCCGTGCCTTGTGCGATTTTTATCTGCGCATCATTCCGCATCATATTCATTTCATGCGCAATTTGTGACGCCTGATAATGATTCATAGCCAATTTATATCCCACAATCCCGCCCAAAGATAAAACGCCGATAATAGCCAAAACGCCCAGCATTTCAACCATTGACCGCCCGCTTTGCGAGTGTGTTTTGATTCTATTTTGCTTTTCTTCTTCCCCGCCTGCAATTTGCAGTTCATTGCTTTGCATATATTCTGTTTGTGTTTGATTTTCAATTTGTTTTTTTGATTGCGTTGTCATTTTCCGACTCCCTTTCACTCTACGAATAGCATAAATTAAACGTACCTTTAATGCAACGCGGATTCGGGGGCAAAATTTACCCTTAAAACGCTAAAATTCACCCTTCAAAAACAGCCGAAAAATCAATGAATTCCGGCCAGAATAAAAATTTTTTCAAAATTTTAAAAAAAAGTGTTGCAAAAATCGTACGTTTTTTTGAGGACAGATAACCAATCACTATATCTCAATTTATTACACATTTCGAATCGTATGCACTCTTTTTTTCTTTATTAAACAAACAGTTATTTTGGTGCATATATCTCTTTTTGTTTTTTTATGCTATCTTGTAGAGATTTTTTATGTAAATTTTTGTCTTTGTATCCTTAAATCTGCAATATTCAATTACTTTAAGTTGTTTTTATTATGCAGGTTTCTAAAATTGTTTTAAAAGAATTCATTTTCTTCTTGCTTTTAAATAAATTATGGTCCAAACTTTAGTATAAACCACAAACGAAAGGAGAAAATGATGTTTTTATGCAAAAATGTAACCGTAAACGGCCGTCGGACGAGTATGAGACTGGAAAAGGAAACGTGGGAATCGTTGGCAGATATATGTTTGCGGGAAAAAATGACGATACATAAACTATGTTCTGATCTGGATTTGCGTCGAGGTCGATACGGATTATCATCGGCCGTACGCTTGTTCATTTTGAGATATTATCAAAAGAAGCTGAATGAATATGAGTTGATACAATATGTCTTCCCGCGTAAAAACAGGCACAAACTTGACAATTAAGGGGTTTTATCTGCATTGGATGATGAGATTTTCTTAATTTTCGGCGGGAAGTGCTATCCCGCTATTGTGGGATAGCGCGGTGTGCCGAAAATAAGGCGATTCGGTAGGATATCACTCTATTATATCTATATAAGGCACTCTCTTTTTTCCCTCTATCGGCGGGTGTGACAGACAGCATTTTGTCGTCTGTCGCTATGGGCCGATAGAGGAAAAATCATCAGCAATGCAAATTTTACCAAAAAATCTTACGAAATTTTTTTGAAAACTTCGTCGGGATTGAATTCACGCGGAAAGGCAAACGATTCTTTCTCATATTTGCTTAATATGTATCGAAAATAAGTTAATACAAACAGTCGGGTCGCGGAGGATAACCCCGAACGACCCTTTATGCTGTCGATTTTGGAACATAATTCGTGAATGGTCACTTTCT
>CANREI010000110.1 GCA_947629595.1 uncultured Alphaproteobacteria bacterium
CGAATTGTTTTTTCATCCAATCGGCAAAAGCCGTAAAAGAATGAAACACTTTCACTTCCGCGGGAAAAATTTGTTCTCGAAACAAACGTTGACAGTCACTGCAAGCGCTTTTGTTATAAACAAACTGTACATAATGCGATGATTTGCCGGGAAAAATCAATAACAATGTGCCCGTGTTATGAACGGCTCTTAAAATCACCGATTTAAAATAAACGTTTTTGCACCATTTGACGCAATAGTTTAACAAGGAAGCCGAATCATAAATAAATCGGGAACCGGAAATTTTTCCGTTAATGACCGGAACGGCTGTTGTTGATGTTTGTCGAATATAAATCGGCAATAATTGCTTTTTTTCCTTCTGTGTTTGAACAATTATTTTCTTTTGCGTTTGAAAAGCTTGCGCCTCTTTGGCAAAAGTCACTCCGACGGACGGAATTTTTCCGTTCTGATTTATATATTGAGGCATAAAATACGGTGTTGATTGCTTACTTTGCAACGATATTTTCTCCGGAATCGGTTGAAAATTTAATAAAGCATCATTTGGTGCGTTGTTTTGTGATATCTCTGTTTTTGTAAAATCGACTGTTTGATTCTTATTCAAAAATGTCGCGGCGGAATGAATCGGCGACTCGGTAACCTGTATGAAAGGTAATTGACCGCCTGACTGAGATTTAAAAACCATTTGTACCATATTAAACTCCTTTCTTTTTATATTAACGTACAAATCGTACAATATATTTTATAAAATGTCAAGAACAAAATAAGAACAAATTATCTTTTTTACAAGACCCGAATTTTGATGACTTTCTTTGTTGATTTTTCGCTCAAACCGAGAACAATTTTTATTTAACTGTTTAATTTATAACTGTTTTTTATTCAAAAACACAGAAAAAACAACAAAACAAGAAAACAGTTTTTTTATAAAAAAAATTATCTTTTTCAGTTTGATTTACATTTTTATTTTAAAAGAAAAAAAATATATATTTGTTATCAAAAACATCTTTTTCGTACTTTTTTATAATATATGTTATTCGTTTTCACGGCTTCCATCGGCCGGTGACCGAAAAAACACCGTTTTTTCTGAAAGAATAAATAAAAATGCTTTATTTTTCAATCACGTTTCGCACATAAAAAAACAAAACGTCGGCAAATGCCGGAAATTTTACAAAAACCGTATAGGAATATCTGTCCAGCAACTGATATTCTTTTCGTAAAGAATCATAAACAATCAATTCTTCCGGCGCAACACCGATGACGATTTTATTTTTAAGCATATTGTTGCTTGAAAACGAAGCTTGCATCGGCAACAATGCCCGATGAAAAAAAGCGCCTCTGTCGCGTTCATGCTCACGCGTTGCAAAAATTTCAATACCGTTCCAAAAAAGGCCGTCGGTCAACATTAAAAAATCGCGATAATCAGCCGGCAAATAACCGTGGCCGTTTTGAAAAAGCTGGGTTGTAATCGAATGTATTTCCACACGTTCCGCCGGCGGATATAAAACCCCTAAATCTTGATATATTCTTTTTAAAACCTGCGTTAAAACCTGCATTTTATCTCCCCGGCATGGCTTTTAATGCAATTTTTTCAAAAGCGACTTTGGAAAATCCGGCATAAACGCTTCTGTCCTGCTTATTCTTACCGCCCGATCCCGTAAACATACCGAACGGAATATATATTTTACCGACCGGCACGGGAATATATAAAAGTGCCGGATAAGAAATGCCGCGAACGGTTAAAAGCTGTTCGTCAATATAGCTGTGTATCATGGAATGATACGGTTTATCCTGCATAAACACCATATTGTTAAAATCAATGGATCCGCCGTATTCAATCGGATATTTCAAATGGACGGTATAATTTTCCGGTATTTTCCCTTTGCGCATATAAAAAATACCTTCTTCCGACACACCGGCGGACCGTAAATCATTCACATAATTATAAGCCAACAAGCGGGTATAATCGCGCACCACTCGCCGCAGCATTAAATGTTGTTCCAATAAATCCGGTGCCGTGATGCCGATATAAGAAACCGCCATTAAATCCATTCCCGGAAAATTCAGCTGATTAAACTTGTTTGCCCAATAATCTTGATTTTTTTCATTTTTTTCTTCCAACGCAATCGCATTGTTTAACCAATCCATTTCCGGATTATCGGTAACAAAATCGGCAGGTTCAACAGATTCTTTTGCAAAATTCGATGAATAAGCCTTGTCTTCCAAAACAGTCGACGGCTCATTTTGTTGCTGTGTTTGCGCCGGCGGTGTGACGGTATCTTTACCGCTGGGAAATTTTTCCGCTCCCGTTGCATACTCCGGAAACAATTTTTCCCAAAGCAACAGCGATTCATCCGAATCTAATTGAGACAAGTCGATTTTCTGCGACAATTAAGCTCCTTTAACCTGTTTTTCAATATCTTCCAACTGCCCTTGCATTAAAATTTTCAATGCCTGAATATCGGTATCTTCCCGTTGAGCGACAATCCAATACGGCACCCACGGCGATGCACCCATGGCACATTTTTTCTTCATACTTCTGTCCAAATACCACCGCGGTGCATCAGCCAAAATCGGCCGGTTTAAGAACCCTTGGAACAACACGTATTGCTTTAAGTAACTCAAACTCATCATATCGGAAGCACCGACCACGTTTGAACTTTGCAAAGACCGTGAAACGTTAGCGGCAAAGGGATTCGTTTGTTGCGACACACCTTCCGTTCGAGAGGAGGAAGCCACTTCAATGGTGCGCGTACCGATCATTTTACTGAATCGTTCGGCGGTTTGTTCGTTGTTTTGCGCCAAAATCACTTTGGCGGCCGTTGTTGTAATAATGGTTTCCAAGTCATCTTTACCGTATTGCCCGGAAATCTGCCCCAAATCCTGCCCGATGAGCAAATAAGCCACTTTCTGACCGCGTCCGACGGCCGGTCCGTCTTTCACGGCGGCCAACTTCGGCATTTGCGGGAATTCGTCCAACACAAACAAGGTGGGATACGGCCCCGATTTAATACCGTCCGTTCCGACAAAATTCGGCGGATTTGAAATTAAGAAAGAACTCATCAATTCCACAAAAATACCGGTAATCACGTTCATGGAGCGCGCATCAACCTGATTCACCGACAAATAAACGGAAACCGGTTTAATTTCGCCCGTAATCGGATCTCTTAACCCGCGTAAATCACGGAAAGTCAAGTCACTGAACTTCGTACGCATTCGCACGGCGGAGTTTTTGAAAATGTTAATACCCGAAAGAGCGGTTGACAAAATAGAACCGCGTTCCTTATCCGGCGTACCGGACAATTGGTTTAATTCCACAACGGCCCGATGCGCATAGGCAAACCTGTCTGCCTCTTTCACGGCGGAATCCAGCAAATCCCGCATCGGATCGGCCATCATGGCCATTTGATCGCCCTCATCGGAACGACGCTTAATATCGGCGGCAATTTTCATCTGCGATTCGGTCAACCAGTCAAAAATCATGGCAATACACGGCTCGCACCCCTGCCATTGCGGCGGTAAGCCTTCCCATGTGCCGATCGGTGCATAATTATCAATGGTCAGCTGTCCTTGTTGCAAGGCCTGTAATGCCACATTGGCGCTTTGATCTTTCATTCCGTCATAATAAGTGGCCAACACTTCGGCATCTTCGCGATCGAAACTGTTTTCCATTAATTTGTTAATAAAATAATCGTTTGCCCGCGCGCGTTCGCATTTACTGGAAATAAATTGCAAAAAGCCCGACATGGCGTTCCGGCCTGTTTTTGACCAGTGCGGATCCGCACCGCCTTTCGGCTCTTCCACAAGCACGGCCACCATGGAGTCGATATATTTTTCGCGATCGCTGCCCAACGGCGGTAAACACGATGCCGACAAAGGATTCCAACTCGGATAATAAAT
>CANREI010000111.1 GCA_947629595.1 uncultured Alphaproteobacteria bacterium
TAATGGGCGTTCAAGTTTATTCCATCGGGCTTGTTAATCCGAAATATGCCAAAGAGCTGATTAAACCGGGGTATATTGCCGAAATTAAAATTCCGAAATTATAAAAAATTCAACCGTTTTTTTCAAAAAAAAGAGAGAAAGCAAAATTTCTCTCTTTTTATTATCAAAAGGTTTATCTCTTTATATATTTTGAGACGAAACGTTTTTTTTACTTGCAAAATTTCTTTTTTCGTGTAAGTTAATATATAATTAACTTTTTAAAAAAATGAAAGGCATAAAATGTTGGAAAACACGTTACGGTTACCGCCTCAAAATCTGGAAGCCGAACAGGCATTATTGGGTGCTATTTTATCGAATAATCGGGCTTTGGAAAAAGTGACGGAATTTTTGCATGCCGAGTGTTTTTCAAACCCGATTCACGGCAAAATTTATGAAATCTGCCGACAATTTATTGAACAGGGACGTATTGCCGATCCGATTACCGTTAAGGCCTATTTTAAAGATGATGAAGCCCTTAAAAACGTTGGCGGCGCCGACTATTTGGCCGAACTTGCCGCTGCCTCAACGAATATTATCAATGCGCATGATTACGGTCGTCAAATTCTGGATTGCTATATTCGGCGGCAAATGATTGCACTCGGAACGGATATCGTTAACGATGCATTTGATATTGTGCCGAATGAAGAAGCAGTGGGGCAAATTGAACTGGCCGAAAAGCGATTATATGAAATTGCAGTCGGCAATGAGCTTTCCGGCGGGCCGAAAGCCTTAAAAACGGCGTTGGATACGTCTATGGAAACTTTGCAGGAAGCCATGAATTCCCCCAACGGTTTATCCGGCGTAACCACGGGATTATCCGATGTTGATGATATTTTAAGCGGTTTGCATAATTCCGATTTAATTATTTTGGCAGGCCGCCCGGGAATGGGAAAATCGGCCATGGCATTAACCATTGCCTATAATGCCGCCGTTCGATTTGAAGAAGAAAACAAAAAAGAAGGAGCCGAAAAAAAATCGGTCGCCTTTTTCTCTTTGGAAATGTCTGCCGAACAATTGGCCTCGCGTATTCTGTCCGCCAAAGCACAAATACCGGGTGATAAAATGCGTTCCGGCAAAATTAACGAAGAACAATTTGAAGAATTAATGGCCGGCTCTTCCTTGCTTTGTAAATTGCCGCTCTTTATTGATGAAACATCAGGCATTACCGTTTCCGCCATTAAAAACCGCGCCCGTCGTTTAAAAAGAGATAAGGAAAAGGGATTGGGATTGATTGTCATTGACTATTTGCAGTTAATTTCTTCAAGCACGCGTTCGGAAAACCGTGTGCAGGAACTTTCGGAAATGACAAGGCAGCTGAAAATTATGGCCAAAGAGCTGAATGTGCCGGTTTTGGTTTTATCGCAGCTCTCCCGTTTGGTCGAACAGCGCGATAATAAACGCCCGCAACTGTCTGATTTACGTGAATCCGGCTCCATCGAGCAAGATGCCGATGTTGTCATGTTTGTTTTTCGCGAACATTACTATTTAAAGAATGATAAACCGATTCAACGAACCAACGAAACAGCCGATAAATATCAGCAACGTGAAAAAGCTTGGCAACAACAGTTACAGGAATCACTCAATACGGCAGAATTGATTATTGCCAAACATCGGCACGGAAAAACAGCCTCCGTTCCGCTTTATTTCAACGGTGAATTCGGAAAATTCGGCAATTTACAAAAGGCATCCAAATGATGAAAAAATTTTTATGCCTTATCATTATTCCGGTGAGTTTTCTTTTAATTTCCGCCTATTTTTTTCTGAAAGAATCGCCTGTCAATACTTGTCAAATCGTTACAAAAGAGGCTTCATTTCCCTTGCAACTGGAAGTGGCCGATACCATGCAAAAGCGCGCACTGGGGCTTATGTTTCGAAAAACACTGCCGGCCGATAACGGGATGATTTTTCTGTTCGATACGTTGCGAAAGGGCAGTATGTGGATGAAAAACACTTATATTCCGCTGGATATGCTCTTTTTTAATCAACAATTCGAAATTGTGCATATTCATGAAAACGCCGTGCCGCAGGACGAAACAATTATCACAACACCCATGCCGGTTCGGGGTGTGATTGAAGTAAATGCGGGATATGTACGCCAAAATAACATTCAATCGGGTGATAAAATTATTTGCCCGCCGCAAAAGGATAATCCATGACTTCTTTTTATCGTTTGATTATGAAACACGCTTATTTAACGTCATTTATTTTAGGGCTGTTCAGCGCCTATGCCTATGCGCCTTATTTTTTCTTCCCGATTTTAATTTTGGCTTTTTCTTTTTTAATCAAAAACTTAAATAACGGCATCAACAAAAGGCAAACGGTCGGCATTTTCTTCTGCTACGGCGCCGGCACGGGCATTACCTCCATGGCGTGGATTGCCAACGCGTTATTGATTGACGGCGGTCAATTTGCTCTTTTCATCGCGCCGGCATTGGCGGGAATGGGCATATTTTTCGGCTTATTTTGGCTGTTTCCGGCGCTGTTTGCCCGATGGGTGCCGGCAGGCGTTCGGCGCTGGTTGGCATTTGCCTGCTTTTTTGTGTTTTTTGAATGGATTCGATCCTGGTTTTTAACGGGTTTTCCGTGGAATTTAATCGGATCGGTTTGGACGGATTATCCGTATGTTTTACAATTTGCCTCCGTTTTCGGGGTTTACGGACTGTCGTTCGTTACATTGGTTGCATTTTCATCACCGGCCTTGCTCCCGAACAAAAAACCGCTTTATTTTTCGCTTCTTTTAATGCTTCTCATCACGGGCGGCGGGGCGCTTCGTTTATATCAGGCAAAAAACGAATCGGTTTTCGGCGTTCATTTGCGTCTGGTGCAACCGAACATAGCTCAAACACTCAAATGGAATGCCGAAAAGAGAGAAGAAAACATTTCAAAGCTGTTGCGTCTGTCGCGTGAAAACAATGCCTCGATCACCCATGTTATCTGGCCGGAATCGGCTCTGCCCTATTTAATTGAGCTGAACACAACCGAACGATTGCGCCTGATGAGTGCCGTGCGTCAGGGCGGAACGTTAATCACCGGCGGTTTACGCGTTGTTAATCAGGCCAAAAAACAATTGGCAAACAGTGTTTTTCTGTTAAATGATCTGGCTGATATTGTGGGTTATGTCGATAAATCGCATCTGGTGCCGTTCGGCGAATATGTGCCGCTGCGGCAGTGGTTACCGCTCGAAAAAGTTGTTCCGATTGACAGTGACTTTGTTGCAGGGCAAGGCGTTACCACGCATCACATTCCCAAAGCGCCGCCCGCCGCCGTTTCGGTTTGCTATGAAATTATTTTTCCGCATGCCGTTGCGCCGAAAAAGCCGCGTCCCGATTGGATTATCAATGTAACGAACGACGGTTGGTACGGTCTGTCGGCGGGGCCTTATCAACACTTGGGAATGGCGCAATTGCGCGCCGTTGAAGAAGGTTTACCCGTTGCACGCGCCGCCAACACGGGAATCAGTGCCGTCATTAACCCGTACGGCATTATTGAAAAATCACTGCCGTTAAATCAGGCGGGTGTTGTCGATTCTTCTTTACCGCGCGCCTTACCGCCAACCGTTTACGCGCGTTACGGCAATGTTTTGTGGCTGACTTTAACGGGATTCATCTTTTTATGTTGTTTTATCAGACGAAAAACCGTAAAAAAATAAAAAACCGCTTGACAAAACAATTTTTTTTTGGTATCTTAACGCAACAGTTTAATTTTTTAGCAGGAAAGGGTCAGGTTATGAAAGTTCGTTGTTCATTAAAATCAGCTAAAACACGGGATAAAAACTGCAAAGTTGTTCGCCGCAAAGGTCG
>CANREI010000112.1 GCA_947629595.1 uncultured Alphaproteobacteria bacterium
CTATTGACAAAAAAACATTTTTATTCCATAATCCGTATAAAAAGAAATAAGGAGTGATTCCATGAATAAAATATCAACGGTTATGGCAGCAGCTGCTTGTTTAATCAATACGGTTGCTTTCGGTGCGGCCAAAGAATGTTCTTATTCACCGCTTCAACAGGTAATTCGAACGGCGCGTACCGAAGAAGACGTGATGAAGCTGATTAACAATAACGTTAATTTAAATATTCGTCCCAAATGCGGGGGAAATGTTTATCAGCTGGCTATTTTGCGAGGCAACAGCGCCGTTGTCAAAGCCTTGCTTGAAAATTCCAAATTACCGATAGATGTGTCGGTGTCGAATACGGATTATCCGATTGTGGGGGCGCCCAAAGAAATTCCGTTGGCATTTTTTGCCGCCTATCATGCACCGAGTATCAATATTATGCAATTGTTTTTAGATTCCGGTGTTGATATTATGGCCACCGATTCACGCGGTGAAACCATTTTATGGTATTTGAATCAAAATCCGGTGTTGTTAAATACGGAATTGGTCGATCAAGTAACGGATAAGCTGATTATGGGCGCTTCTGCGGCGGCAAATGCGGAAGAAGCGAAAGCAGCCGCTGATGCCCAAGAAGAAAAAGCCAAAGAAGATAAGAAGGCAAAAGAAGATAAGAAAGAAGTCAAGAGCAGGTCGGTTGCCAAAGAAAGTAAAAATAAAAAAGAGTCACCGGGTGAAGTTATTGAAGCAGAACCCGATGCGCCGTTTAAGCCCGCCGAATCGTTAAGTGAAAGCGAATTTTAAGAGTTTAAAATGGATGAAGCCGTTACACAAAAGTTGTTTGATTTATGTCGGTTAACAACTTTTTTGAAAGCACGTTATCCGAACTGGAATGAAACGGAAGATGAGGCAAAATCGATTAACACGCAAGTATTAAAACAATATTCGAATCAATCTGCGGCCGTTTCTTCCGAAGTGTATAATCCGTTGTTGCGGTATGAAAAGGTCAATCGGGTATTTACGGATCACTATCAAAAATTAAGCCGTGATGAACAGGCAAAAATTGATGCCGGGAAAAATGATGTTCAAAAATATGCGCTTGTGTTTTTAAAAGATGATGTTGAAACGCATTTGAGTCACATTATTACCGCCATTGAAAAAAATAACAATGGCAGCACGCGTGATTTATTTTTGACTGATGAAGAAAAAAATTGGGCGCAGGTTTACGGTCAACTGTTCGGCAAAGAAGCTCTTTCGGATGTGTACGGACTATATCATCGTAAAGAACCGCCTGTTGTTTTATCGAATCGGGAATCGTTTCATTATGCCATACCGGAAGTGAACTATGAACGGGCAAAAATTTTAACGAAACGAAGTGAAGAAGAAAAAATATTTTTAAAATCATTTTATCCGCAATGGGATGAAAAAAACGCTTTAAACGCGTTTAATGAGGAGGAAAATCAAATTTTTCGACAGTATCGAATGCATCAGAAAGAAATTGATAAGCTTTATGAACAAATGGATTCGTTTCAAAAATTTTCTTTTAACGTTGAAAGAAAAATAATTGCCGAAAATTGTGAAAAAGCTTTTCAAAAAAAACTGGAAGAAATGATTACCGAGGAATATACGGCATATAAAGCCCAAAAAGAACCGGTTTGGAATTTCTCTTTGTTGAACAAGTATGCCGATATTTATCGACAAAGATACGGAACAGAGGCCTTAATGAAAATTCCCGCCGTTCAGGAAATTAAAGAAGAATTCCATCTTCCCGAAACATCGCAAAAAAACGAGCCGACTCCTCAAAAAATGAATGAGAAAACAGAAAATAATGAGCAACAAGGATTATCATCAATTTTAACACAAAATTCCGATGAAGATAAGCGGGAATTGAATGTATTGTCAACCCGAACCGATACCGTATCGGCAGTTTTTTCGGCGCAAACGAACGGTCGGTTTGTTTAAAAATTTTTTAATTTAAAAAAAATACTTGCTTTTTTAAAAAATATTGTGTATAAAAGTCAAACAGTGCCGATTTAGCTCAGTTGGTAGAGCAGTTGATTTGTAATCATCAGGTCGTCTGTTCGAGTCAGACAATCGGCACCATTTTTTTTATGTGATACTTCCGTTTATTTTTGTTTTTGCTTATTTCCCTTAAAATCAGGCTTGCTTTCCCGTCAAAAAAATGATAAGTTTTGTTTATCTTGTTTAAAGGAAAAAAGGCGATGAATAAAAATTTAGTTTTGGCAATAGATACGTCAGGTGAGCGCTTATCGGTAGCGTTAGCGGAAAATCAACGGATTTTGGCTTCTTATAACGCTTGTGTTTTGCGCGGACAAAGTGAAGTTTTAATGCCGCGTATTCAAGAATTATTTGAAAAAAGTCATCGGGAGATTCGGGAATTATCCGCGCTGGCGGCAGCAGTGGGACCCGGCTCGTTTACAGGCGTTCGAATCGGGCTTGCGGCAGCCAAAGGGTTGGCTTTGGCGCTTGATATTCCGCTTGCGGGCATTTCCTGCTTTCATATTGCGGCGGCAAACGCTCAAACGCCGTGTCTGGTGGCATTAGATACGCGGCGCGGTGATTTTTATACGCAACTGTTTCAATCGTCAAAGTCAGGGACGCCGCAAATTTTAAAGGCTGACGATATTATGAAAACAAATTTGCCGATTATCACGGATAAACCCGAAGTGTTTTCAAATACATCGGTTAAAATATTGCCGTTTCCCGTATCGCCCGCCGAACAAATGATTTCGATTTATCAAACGCAAAAAGAGGTTTTATTGCCGCCCGTTGCTTATTATATGCGTGATGCCGAGGTGACGCTTGCTTCAAAAAAATAAAATATCGCTCTCTTTAACACCTGTTTTATTAACGCCGGCTTTTTGCGAAGCGGCAGCGGCGTTGCATCAAACAAGTTTTGATTGTCCGTGGTCGAAAGAGTCGTTTGAATCGTTGCTGTCGTTACCGACAACAATCGGCTGGATTGATGAAAAAGCCTTGCTGGTTTGTTCAAAAGTGATCGATGAAATGGAAATTTTAACATTGTGTGTTGCGCCTTGTTTTCGCAGAACGGGGGTGGCCGAAAAATTTTTGGATTATTTGTTTCAATATGCCGCCGAAAAAGGCGTTCATCGCTTGTTTTTGGAAGTGTCCGTTCAAAACACGGCAGCCGGAAACTTATATGATAAAAAAGGGTTTCGCCCTATCGGATATCGCAAAAATTATTATAAAACAAAAGCGGGTTTTTGTGATGCCGTTTGTATGGAAAAAATTTTTTAAATTTTAATAGGTTTTTTTATCGGCTTTGGCAAACCAGGCATCCATAATTTCACGTGCGTCTTTTAAATCAATGTGATTTAAAGAAACCACCGTTTTTTCATAAAACACTCTGTCCCGAAAACCGATGGCATCGGCATCATCACGGGAGGCCGCATAAAAAATTTGCGTGATGTTTGCCCATTTGGCGGCATTTAAACACATGGGACACGGCTCGCAAGAGGTGTATAAAACACAAGTGCTTAAATCGTGCGTTTTCAGCTTGCGACAGGCTTTGCGAATGCAGGAAACTTCCGCATGCGCCGTGGGATCCTGCCGCGAGACGACCTGATTGTGGGCTTTGGCGATTATAACGCCGTCTTTCACGATAACGGCACCGAAAGGTGAACAACCGACGCGAACGGAATGCGCACTTTCTTGAACGGCTTTTTGTAAAAAATAAATATGATTTTTCATCTTTTCTCCTTTCAGCTTGTTATATTTTATAAAAATTTATTTGAAATGCAATAAAAACTTGCAATTTACGGGAATATATGTTTATATGCATTTGTTTA
>CANREI010000113.1 GCA_947629595.1 uncultured Alphaproteobacteria bacterium
GCTCGAAAAGCGCGGGAATTAACGCGTCGGAAAGGGGCTTTGGATATGGCTTCCCTGCCCGGCAAACTGGCTGATTGCCAAAGTAAAGATCCGGCCGATTCGGAAGTGTTCATTGTGGAAGGCGACTCCGCCGGCGGTTCGGCCAAACAAGGGCGCGACAGAACGCATCAGGCCATTTTGCCGTTACGGGGTAAAATTTTAAATGTCGAACGGGCGCGGTTTGATAAAATGTTGTCCTCGGCGGAAATCGGCACGATTGTAACGGCGCTCGGAACGGGAATCGGGCGTGATGATTTTAACATTGATAAGATTCGCTATCATAAAATTATTATTATGACCGATGCTGATGTTGACGGCGCACATATTCGAACATTATTATTAACTTTCTTCTTCCGACAAATGCCCGAAGTGATTGAAAAAGGCTATGTTTACATTGCGCAACCGCCGTTGTATCGTGCCAAACGCGGTAATTCGGAAATATATTTAAAAGACGATAAAGCCATGGAGGAATATTTAATTCAGGTCGGCACCACCGATGCCGTTCTGGTGGCACAAAACGGCGAACAAATCGCGGGAGCCGATTTAATCAATCGTGTGGAACAGGCGCGCATTGCCCGCACACTTATTTTAAGTATGTCCAATCGTCTGCCGGCGCGGATTATCGCACAAATGGCCATTCAAGGCTTATTCCAACCGAATGCCGTTTGCAATGAAACGTTTGCCGCGTGTTTGGATTCGATTGAACCCGAATATGAACGCGGTTGGCACTGCTCTACGCGGGAGGACGGCTCGTTTGTGATTGAACGCACCATTCGCGGCGTGAAAGAACGGCACGAAATTGATACCGGCCTGCTTTCCTGCGGTGAAGCGCGCAAGCTCAATGAAATGGCTGCCGATTTACAAGAATTTTATAAAACGCCGTCGGTTTTGCAAACAAAAGACGGATCGTATGAAATTCATGACCCCGTCTCACTGGCGGAAGCCATCTTTAAAACGGCGAAAAAAGGCATTGCCATTAACCGTTACAAAGGGTTAGGTGAAATGAATCCGGAGCAGTTGTGGGAAACAACGTTAGATCCGAATGCCCGACGCTTATTGCAAGTGAAAATCACGCATCAGGACGAAGCCGAACAGGTGTTTTCCTGCTTAATGGGTGATGTGGTTGATCCGCGGCGGGATTTCATTCAACAAAACGCTTTGGACGTTGCAAATTTGGATATTTAAAATCAACAGAATCATCTTTTCTTTATGCTTGATAAAAAAGCTTGAAAAAAATGTCATTTTGTGATATAATGCGTTTAATTTCAATAAAGCTTTTTTAAAAGATGAAAAAATAATGAGTGACTCTACGGAAAACACGGAAACAAAACCCGTAACAGATAAAAACGCGATTGCACCGCAAGACGAAAATACAACAAAAACATATTCTCGTCAAGAGTTGCTTCATGCCAGAAAATATATGAACAATATCAATAAAAATATTGATAAAAAAATCATTTGGAGAGGAATCGGCACTTCCGTTATCAATACCATCAATAACATCTTGCTTCCGACGGCCGGCGGCAGTATCGGGCAATTGGCAACGAGTATGTCTTTTCAGGCAGCAAACTCCGTTGCGAATATTACTTATAATAATTACACCTGGTATCAGTCACAAAATCTTTCCGTTATTGCCAACAGTCGGGCACAACAAGATTATGATGCTTTGGCTCAATCGGAACGAATCATTATGTCGCCCGAAAAGGTCAATCAAATAGCCGATCGAATGGGCGGCTCGGCCGTTAATTATTTGCTGGCAAAAGTTGATACCATCACCTCTTCCGCCAGTGCTTTAATCAGTTTCGCTCTTATGTTCGGCACGGCTTATCAATCAGCCAATTTACCGTTATTTTGGTCGGTTATTGCCACGGCGGCGGGAACCGTTCCTTTTAATATTTGGATTAACAAAAAAATCCGTCTTTATCGCATACGTTACAGAGGCCGTGTTGATAAAAAAATGTCGAACTATAATTTTACGCGGCGCCAATTACGGGAAAAATCCAATAGCATTGAATCATGCAATATGCAAAATTTGGCTTATGATCAGCTGGAAATGCAATCTAAAATTTATTTAAAAGAACAAGAAACATTCACTAAAAAAATGTCAATGTTTAACATCAGCGCCAGTGCCATATCTTATTTGGCGGCGGGCACCATTGCAACGGCGGCCGTTGCGCTCGGCGCTTCCGTTGCCACGGCGGCCACGTTAAGTGCCGGAACACTCACCTCCATCGGCTCCATTCAACGCTGTTTGACAAGTTATATTCAAATGAAAGAATTCACGCGCAGTTTTGCCAATGCGTTCCGACAGCTGAAACAACGCTTTAAAGATATTACCTTCGGGAATGAGCAATTAAAATCAAACGCAAATGCCATTCAAATGGAAAACATTTCTTATCATCATCACACCAACAGCGGTTCGCGGGAAGAAATGCCTCTTTTTTCCTCGCACGGAACTTATACATTCAAAAAAGGCATTTCCGTTTTAAGCGGAGCATCGGGTGCCGGTAAAAGCACCTTGATTAAATTATTGCTTCAAGGTGATTTTTGCAACGGCGGTTCGCTGAAAATCGGGTCTTTCGGGCATGGCGTTTTTAAAGGAACGGATTATTGTAACCTGGCTCGAAAAGAAGTGTTTAAAAGCATTTCCGTGCCGTGTTCGCCGGTTAAGTTTAATATTACCGTTGATGAATATATTAAATGTTACACCAACGCTTCCGAAAAGCAAGTGCAGTTTGTTAAAAATCTCTGCGGAATCGGGGAAGAATACGGTATGTTAAGCGAAAAAACAAATCTTTCTACCGCAAAACTTTCGGCCGGAGAAAAGCAACGAATCGGTTTGGCACAGGCCTTGTTGCGCAACACACCGATTCTGATTTTAGATGAAGCCTTGGTGAACATTGACAGTGTCCGGCGTCAAAAAATTATTGATTATTTAAATGAACTTTCAAAAGAAAAAACCATTATTTATATTTCTCACAACGCCGAAGAATTAAAAACATTAAATGCCTATCAGGCCATTGATATCGGCCGGCATCATAACGACCAAAAAGTCAATGATATTGAGCGTTATGACTTAACCGTGCCCGCCGTTCGCAACAAATATTTAACTTTCCTCGGACAACGACAAAAAACCGAACGGGAATCCGATACCGAAAAAGCTTCCGACACAATATCCCGTAACCCTTCCTATACGGGCAACACATCAAAAGAGTTCGACACGCATTTGTGGATACAATTTAACAGATCACTGCATCTTTAATATCAAAAAAATAAAATTTGACAAAATAAAAAATTTATGATAAAATAGATTCATTCATAAAAAAACGGAGGTTCAAATGGGCGTTAAAAATGTCGGGTGCGGATGCTTAACTTTAATTGTTGCATGGGCAAGCGTCAGTATTATTGCATCTATGGTTAAAGGCTGCATAGAAGATGCGCGGCGGCCGCTGTTGGATCCCGTTGTCGATACACCGCAGGCAACGGCTGATTTTGTGAAAGAACAGTTGTCAAAATCACCGAAAGCGAAAAAAAAGAGTTCATCCTTACCCACAGGCGGATTTGAAATTGATTTACTCACAAAATCCGGTTCCGATAAACGCTTTACTTTCAATATTAAAGGACGCAATAAAGACGGCGATATTCAAATGAGCATTAAAGAAGTGGGCGGAATCGATTCGGTTCTGGGCGGTATGTTACGATTAAATTTAGTTTACTGGGATCCGTCTTTTCCGGATCAAAAAGGTCTTACTTTTCA
>CANREI010000114.1 GCA_947629595.1 uncultured Alphaproteobacteria bacterium
GCCCGCTTTGTGAGCGTGTTTTGATTCTATTTTGCTTTTCTTCTTCCCCGCCTGTAATTTGCGGTTCATTGTTTTGCATATATTCTGTTTGTGATTGATTTTTAAATTGTTTTTTTGATTGTCTTGTCATTTTCCGACTCCCTTTCACTCTACGAATAGCATAAAATAAACGTACCTTTAATGCAACGCTGATTCGAGGGTAAAATTTACCCAAAAAACGCTAAAATCAAGCCTTCAAAAACTCTCGAAAAATCAATTATTTTTACTTAAATTAAAAATTTTTTTTAAAATTTTAAAAAAAAGTGTTGCAAAAATCGTACGTTTTTTTGAGGACAGATAATCAATCACTATATCTCAATTTATTACACATTTCGAATCGCATGCACTGTTTTTTTCTTTATTAAACAATCAGTTATTTAATCGCATATATCTCTTTTTGTTTTTTTATGTTATCTTGTTGAAAAATGTTTATGTGAATTTTTGTCTTTGTATCCTTAAATCTGCAATATTCAATTACTTTGAGTTGTTTTTATTATGCAGGTTTCTAAAATTGTTTTAAAAGAATTCATTTTCTTCTTGCTTTTAAATAAATTATGGTTAAAACTTTAGTATAAGCATCAAATGAAAGGAGAAAATGATGTTTTTATGCAAAAATGTCACCGTAAACGGTCGGCGAACAAGTATGAGACTGGAAAAGGAAACGTGGGAATCGTTGGCAGATATTTGTGTAAGGGAAAAAGTCACGATACATAAACTATGTTCTGAGATAGATTTGAATCGAGGACGATACGGATTATCATCGGCCGTACGCTTGTTTGTTTTGAGATATTATCAAAAGAAGCTGAATGAATATGAGTTGATACAATATGTCTTCCCGCGTAAAAACAGGCATAAACTTGACAATTAAGATTTTTCCTCTGCATTGAATGATGAGATTTTCTTTCGGGGGGATGATAATTTATTTTTTGAGGTGTAACTGTATTTGCTTTCTTTCTTAATTTTCGGCTGATGATAATTTATTTTTGGGGAGGTAACTGCATCTGTTTTCTTATTTTCGGCGGGAAGTGCCGGCTCGTGGAACATAAGTCGGTGCGGTAGCAGAATTAAAGCTGAATTTATTTTCTTTCCATTTGCAGGCGATAATTCTTCTTTCTTATTTTCGGCGGGAAGTGCTGTCCCGTGAAACGTGGGACAGCGCGGCGTGCCGAAAATAAGAAACGGAAAGCGGCAATATTGATATTTTCTCTGATTTTCGACACATAGCGGGACGTCACTTTTCGCGCCGTCCCACACCCGCTGAGAATCAGAGAAAGAAAGTAAGATCAAAAAGATAATTTTTCTTTTTAATACCTGAAAATTGTGTTATTAACGAACTTCCCCCTTTATCGGCGGGTGGGACAGACGGCTTTATGTCGTCTGTCGCTATGGGCCGATAGGGGAAAAGTGAGTGATTTATTTTTTAGGATTGTTGCACAAAAAAAACGTACGATTTTTGCAACACTTTTTTTTAAAATTTTAAAAAAATTTTTAATTTAAGCAAAAATAATTGATTTTTCGAGTGTTTTTGAAGGGTCATTTTTGGCTTTTTGAAGGCAATTTTTACCCCCGAATCCGCGTTGCATTAAAGGTACGTTTAATTTATGCTATTCATATACTGAAAGGGAGTCGGAAAATGACAATGCAATCAAAAAAACAAATTCAAAATCAATCTCAAAGCGGCCGTTCGATGATTGAAATGCTCGGCGTATTGGCGATTATTGCTATTCTGTCTATTGGTGGAATCGTGGGATATAGATTGGCAATAAATTACTATCAAGCGAATCAAATTGCCCATGAAATGAATATCATGCGGACCGATGCACAGATAAAAATTGCCCAAGGGACGGAAAAGTTAATGCTCGGGGAACCTTATGATCCCATCAGCGAATCCCAGCTCGGGCATATTCAGTTTAATGATGATTATCCCATTGATTTTGCTTGCGCTTTGGCTGATGATGAAGCCGTGGAACTTTCAAATATATCGTGTCACGTTGCGAACGCTTATTATATTGAGTTGCAAAACATTCCCGAAGGGGTTTGTCGGCCGTTGGCAGAACTAGTGAACGGCATGAACAATATTATTGCGTTTGATGTGAATAAAAATGAATATCCGGAGACGGGAAAATGCGAAGCGGGAAACGGAAATGTTTTAAATGCGGTGTTTTCGGCAGAAGCGGTTTCGGAATTAAAGGTTTGTGCAGAAGATACGGATTGCGAATCGGAAAGCGCGCCTTATTGTGATCTGTCACGACATGTTTGCGTAAGATGTTATGAAGATAGTCAATGTGCACATAATCAATATTGTGAAAACAATACATGTGTCACATGCGAAAGCGGCGTTTGGAACGGAACGGATTGCGTGGAATGCACGGCAGATGATGATTGCGCTGATAAAACTGATACGCTGGTTTGCAATACGGAAGAATATAGGTGTGTGGAATGCTTAACGTATAGCGATTGCAAAAACGAGGAGAGGCCTCAATGTGATGAAGCAAGCCATACCTGCAAAAGCTGTATTGACATTGATTCTGAAAAACCCGTATGGGCAGATACACAATGTGTGCAATGTGTGAACAGCACGGATTGTGAAACAACGTTGGTGTGCAAAGAAAATACTTGTAGTCCGTGTGAAACGGAAGATGAGTGCCAAGCAAAAGGCGAAAATTATCATTGTTCGAAAGACAAAACATGCATTCAATGCCTTGATAATCAAGTGTGGGACGATGAAAGTAAAGAATGTGTGGAATGCACGACAGATGACGATTGCACCGATACGCCTGATACACCCAAATGCAACACAACCACAAATCAATGTGTGGAATGTGAAACAAATGAAGATTGCTTTGAAAAAGATATCAAGAAGCCCGTTTGCAATACCGAACAAGGCAGTTGCGAATCGTGTCCGACTGCAACGCCCATATGGTATAACAATACATGTGTGGAATGCACCGCGAATGCACAATGTTTGGAAAGGGGGAAAGATCCGTATTGTAATAAAGAAACATATCGTTGTGAATCCTGTCCGGATGGGGGAACGTATGAAGAGGAATATAATGCCTGTGTCATTCACATTCCGACAGAATTTTTCCTTGATGGGGGTTGGGATTTTGAAAAAGCACAACCGAAATGCAAAAAAATAACATCAACACCGTTTGGTCCTTATGAACATTCTTATGAAATTTGGGGACACGGGACAATGGATGATTGCATTAAACTATATGTAAACAGCGATCCCGATACATCAGATGTCACTCAATGCACGACCGGTTTTAAAGCTCAAAAATGTTGCTGCGGTGAAAGCAAATGTATGGGTTATTGTTCTGATTTTTCATTAGGCGAGTTAAATGCGGGTGAATACGCTAATTTAGTGGTTCATGATAAAACTGCCTATCATAGCTGGGGTATGAGTTGGGTTGAGGCAGAAAACGGTAACCCACCCAGAAATGACGGTGATATTTGGTTGATATTAAAAGAGGAATAAAAAATAATGATTTTTTTACTTAAAAAACTCATAAATATAATTATTTTCGCTGCGCCGTTTCATCACTTCCGTTAATGTTCCTTTGGCAACAACACGCCCCGATTTCATAACCAATAAATAATCGGCAATTTCCCGAATGAG
>CANREI010000115.1 GCA_947629595.1 uncultured Alphaproteobacteria bacterium
TTTTTGAATGTTTTTCGGTGTTCTTCCCGCGCTTTTAAAAATTGATTTAAAACATAAGTCATATCATTTTTTAATAACTCGAAAGGACGATCGGCAGTTGTTGTTTTGCCGATAAAAACATAGTCATATCCTTGGGGGGCATAGGGCGTGAAAAACAGGCGCACAACCTCCCGCAAGCGCCGACGAACACGGTTGCGAACAACGGCTTTTCCCAGCTTTTTTGTGGTTGTAAAACCGATTCTCAGCTTGCCTTTATTGTTGGGTACGGCTTGAAGCAATAAGCCGACGGCTCGAAATTTTCGACCATTATTGGCCGCACGCAAAAAATCTTTGCGGTTTTGAATGCGCGCGGGTAACGGAAAGGTTTTATTTGCCATCGGTGTTTTATTTAAAAGAAATGATCATTTTTATTAAAAAAAGGAACGACATTCAAAGTGCGTCCCTTTTTAAAACTCTTGCACGCCTTCTTATTTAAGCGCTTAAAACTTTCCGACCTTTCCGGCGACGAGCGTTTAAAACTTTGCGACCGCCCAATGTTGCCATTCTGGCCCGAAAGCCGTGACGACGGGTGCGAACGAGTTGACTCGGTTGATATGTGCGTTTCATTTTTCTTCTCCATTCTGAACGGTTGTTGATTTCTTTACCAGTTGCATTTCACATTAAAGGTAGTTTTTTATACTTGTTTTTTTTATAAAAGTCAAGTATTTTTTTATCCTTGATTTTATTTTTTTTATTTTAATGAAAAAAAACGGAAATTTTCGGCTTTCCGCGAAAAACCGTGTGCTTATTTTTGAAATTCTTTCATTCTGATTCGAAATAAATTTCCGAATTTTAAAAGTTGATTTTCTTGTTTCATTTTGTTCGATATAATCAATTGAATTTCCGGTCGAACGGTTAATATTTTCGTTAATGTGTTGAATGTTTTTGACTGTTCTTCCTGTTGAGGAAGGGGAAGTAACGTTAAAGCCGCTTGGTTGTTTCGTTCTGCCCATTTTTCGATATAATAGGCATAAAAGGGAGCCATACTTAATTCTTTACGCATTTCGGGAGAGAAATATTCCAGAAAAGCGGTAATGGCTTTATCATTTTGACCGGGGTGTTCATCCGAATAGTTCAATACTTCCATAAACGGCGTGTTTTGATTGGCATTTAATTCATCTGACCTGACGTTATAGTAAAACAGCAGCCGAATCATTCGGGGGTTGTTTCCGGCAAGATGCATTAAATCGCGATCGCCGGTGTATGTTTTCTTATGAATATCGGCACCGCGTTGAATTAAAACGGGAAGCACCTCGCTGTTGCCGCATGCGACCGCCAGCGATACAACATCTTTTCCGTCGGCACAGGCTGCATGAACATTAATCAGCCTGCTTTTTGCCATTTTCATAATTAAGACTTGCATCTCTTTATATTTTTGAACATTTTCGGAGGAGCGCTCATCCTCATGCATTTCTCCGTTTAATGCCTCGGTTTCGGAAAGGGCATTCATTTCAATTGCCCGCATAAACGCCGTTTTGCCGTCCGGTGTTTCTTTATAGGAATAATTTTGTTGTTTATCCCATATCATTTGCGCAATTTGAGGTTGATTTTTTTCAATGGCATATCGCAATGGTGTTAAGCCGTAATTACCCTGATATAACTCGTCTTCATACAACAATCCTTTTTGAATAAAGGCTTTTGCCGCTTCCGTTCGACCTTCATCAATAATTGTGAAAATGGTATCATTCTCTTTTAAACCCGTTTTTTTATCGACAGAGACAAATGCCGTATTGATATAGCGTAACGGGTTGCGGGCATAGGCTTGATAGGATAAATCACCGACTTCTGTGAACTTTTCACTGTTATTTTCCCATAATTCACGAATACCCCATAACTGATTAACAACATGCGCACCGGTATTAAATGTAACGGATCCGATGTTTAAAATTCCTTTTAAAAGAATTTCTTCACCAATTTTTACAGGTGTTTTATTTTGAAAACGGCGGGCATTGACTTGTATAAAATGCGCGGTTTTATCCGCTGTTCGCGCTGCGGCTTCTTTCGGATTGATCAGACTTTTTTGAACGGTTTTCCCAAAAGCGTTTAATTCGGTGACGGCGTTGGTGACGATTTTATCGATTCGCCCCTCTGTTAATGTGTTGATGAAAGCCGACGTACCGTTCGGATTCAAGGCAGCCGAAAAAACAGCGGCCGAAATACCGGCACAAGCCATATTTTTTAGCTTTTGCAATAAATTCGGCTTCATTTTTTCCATTTCTTTTTGATAATAATAACTTGCCTTGGCTTCTTCTATTTGTTCTCGAATTGCTTTGCGCTTTTTGACAACGGCTTTCGGCAGGCTTTCTTTTAAGGTCGGTAAACGCGTGGCAGGGAGGGTATATTGAATTTCATTTTCCCGAACAATCCGTTGCAGTCGTTCATTTTGCCAAAATTGTTTTAAAAATTCTTTCGGCATTCGATAAAGAAAGGGCGCATTTTCATTTTTTTCTGTTTTTACAGGCTCTAACGGTATGTTTTCCTCTTGAAATATTTGAATAATTTGAGCGCGATTTTGAGGCGGCACATTTATCAATTGAAAATCAACGGCATTTTGCGGTTGTTCTTCAAAGGAAATAAATTGACGGTTTCGAAAAGATTGAACAGGTTGATTAGAATCAATAATTTTAACGCCCATATTTGTTAAATTCGGAACAAGCAGTTTGAAATAAGATAATTTCAGGGGATTATTTAATCCTTCCCCTTGAAAAACATATTGAAACGTGTTCGAATTGCTCAACGGCGTAATAGACATTCGATGTTCTTCAAACAGTTTAAATGCCGCTGTTCGCCAACACGGGGGAACGGCCGAAAAATCAATGATGGGATTTAATTGTTTTTTGTTCATTGATCACTCTTTTTTCCGAATATCATTTACTTTGCATATAATTATATTATATTTGAATAAAAAAAGCAACAAAAAAATGATGTTTTTTAAATTTTTTCTGAAAAAGTTGAGAAAAATAAATAAAAACAGATATCTCTTGACGGGTATGCTTTTTTTAAGAAACGAAAACGGAAAAATCTTCTTGACAGAAAGGTAAAAATGCGATATTTTTAAATCAGATTTTTTTAAAAAAGGTATTCAATGATTTATCCGCCGATTGACAGTGTTTTTTATCGCTTAAATCCGATTGAAAGCGTTTCACCCGAGAGGCGACAGGCGTTTAATCCTTTATTAACGGACGAAGAAATTGAAGCGTTATATAAATCGTTTCACATTCAAAATCAAAATAAAATGATTCGGCAACAAATATCGGCTGATTGCTTTGAGGAAAAAACATTTGCGCAAATTATTCATGAAACGCTGGTGTTTGCCAATCGTTTACCCACGGCACGGCTTTGGTTGCGCTCAATTCCTGCCGGGATTACGTTTTCGTGTGCCGATTTAAAAAATTTGAACGGCGCAACCAACGGCAATGAAGTGATATTGTCTCAATATGTATTGCAAAAGCCCGCAAGAATTTTTGTCACAACGTTTATGCATGAATTGGCACATGTTATTGATCGAAAACAATTTGTGCCGTTATCGCCGCATCCGTTTGAACCGATTAACGACGGAAAGGCCTCCGCTTATC
>CANREI010000116.1 GCA_947629595.1 uncultured Alphaproteobacteria bacterium
CAAATACGGGGAACACCGTATTTATCGGCTTGACGCCAAACGGTTTCGGATTGCGGTTCCACGCCGGCAACGCCGTCAAAAACCGTAATGGCACCGTCTAACACACGCAAGCACCGTTCCACTTCAACCGTAAAGTCAACGTGTCCCGGCGTATCAATGATGTTAATCCGATGATTTTTCCAAAAAGCCGTTGTTGCGGCGGAAGTAATGGTAATACCGCGTTCCTGTTCCTGTTCCATCCAGTCCATGGTGGCGGCACCGTCATGCACTTCGCCGATTTTGTGCGATTTTCCGGTGTAATATAAAATTCGTTCCGTTGTTGTGGTTTTACCGGCATCAATGTGAGCCATAATGCCGATGTTTCTGTATTTTTCAATCGGAGTTGTCCGTGCCATAAAAGCCTCCTACCATTTAAAGTGGGCAAATGCTTTGTTCGCATCAGCCATCCGATGTGTATCTTCCCGTTTCCGAATAGCGGAACCGCGATTATTATAAGCATCTTGTAATTCACCGAACAAGCGCTCGACCATTGTTTTTTCCGAACGATTACGCGCGGCGGAAATAACCCAACGAATGGCTAACGCCTGTTGACGATCGGGACGCACTTCGACCGGCACCTGATAAGTGGCACCGCCCACCCGACGCGAACGCACTTCCAATGTGGGTTTTACGTTATTCAAAGCTTCCAAAAACACTTCCAATGCGGGTTTTTTAACTTTGGTTTCCAATTCGGTCATGGCGCCGTAAACAATTTCTTCGGCAACGCCTTTTTTACCGTCATACATTAAACTGTTCATAAATTTTGTAACGACCGTGTTGTTATATTTAGCATCGGGGGTTACTTCGCGTTTAATAGCTGCGTGTCTGCGAGACATAATTCCTTCTCCTTATTTCGGCCGTTTTGCGCCATACAGCGAACGGGCTTGTTTGCGTTTGGCAACGCCCTGTGTATCGAGCGTACCGCGAATAATATGATAACGAACACCGGGTAAGTCCTTGACACGACCGCCGCGAATCATCACAACGGAGTGTTCTTGTAAGTTATGACCTTCGCCCGGAATATAACAAGTTACCTCAAAACCGTTCGTTAAACGAACACGGGCAACTTTACGCAAAGCGGAGTTAGGTTTTTTCGGCGTGGTTGTATAAACACGCGTGCAAACACCGCGTTTTTGCGGGCATGCTTGCAAAGCAGGAACCTTATTGTGAACTGCTTTTGATCTCCGGGGTTTCCGGATTAATTGGTTAATTGTAGGCATTTAAAACTTTCCTTTTTCTTTACCTAATTACACACTCGCCTTTACCGACTCTTCCGAGCAGATAAAAGCACCCTTAATTTTTCTCAACAAAACAAAAGATAAGTCCCTGTTTTTATTGAAAACTTCTGTCGTCATTGCTCTCGTTTCCGTTTGGAATGGCAAGAGAAATCCCGCTTAAAAGTGTTGGCATTTAAGCATAATTTAAAAAAAATGTCAAGCGTTTTTTTGAAAAAAAATACATAAAAAAGCAAAAATCGGTCATAAAGTTTTTGAAGCGGCAATTATTTGCCCTTTTTCCCTGTTTTACGCTTTTAGCGATGAACATTTTTCCAAAACAGCCTCTTTTCTTTCTCACACTTTTCAACTGAGGCGTTTTTTGCCCCGATTGACTCGAGAAATTTTTCTGCTTCGCACCCATTCTTTACCGTTTGTTCGGGTGTTTTGCCTTCATTATCTTTGGCATTCACGTCAGCTTTTGCCTCAATACAATACTTCATTCATATACATCCACAATTACATCTACACTCTGCAAACTTTTTGCCAGATCCGACGGTGTTTTGCCATCATTATTTTTGGCATTCACATCGGCACCTTTATCAATCAGTATTTTGGCAACGTCAGTTTGGTAAACGACCAAATGCAACGGTGTATCGCTCCATTTATTTTTAGCATTCACGTCAGCGCCTTTATCGATTAACAGTTGCGCAATTTCGGCACTCTTTACTAAATGCAACGGTGTCGTACCACTGTTATTTTTGACATTCACATCAGCACCCGCCTCAATCAATATTTTGGCAATTTCGGCGTTCTTTGCAAAATGCAACGGCGTTTCGCCATATTTATTTTTAACATTTACGTCAGCACCTTTATCGATTAACAGTTGCGCAATTTCGGCACTCTTTACTAAATGCAACGGTGTCGTACCACTGTTATCTTTGACATTCACATCAGCACCCGCCTCAATCAATATTTTGGCAATTTCGGCGTTCTTTGCAAAATGCAGCGGTGTTTCTCCTTTGTTATTTTTGGCATTCACATCAGCACCTTTATCGATTAACAGCCGAGCAATTTCAGCATCCTTTGCAAAATGAAACGGCGTGTTGCCGTCTTCATCTTTGGCATTCACATCGGCACCGGCTTCTATCAATGCTTTAACCGTTTCTTGATTGTCGTATTTTTTTATTTCATACAAAAATGCTTCTGCCGTATTAAATTTGGCAATCACTTTTTTTAAATAAGGATATGCCCACTTATCAGCCCATGCATAAAACGATTCGGCACCAAGAAGAGAACAGAAACGCCTATAGAAGCGCTTTTGGAAAGGAAGAGAATAAAAATCAACATACAACACATCAATAATGTAGCCATTTTCCTCGGTATAAGGATCATAACAAAAGAAAAAAGGATTATCAAAATCGTCTTTGTGCTGATAATAATGATATTCCCGATATCCCGCCCAACTTGTTAAAGCGGCAATTAAAATCAAAAGCAAAATCAGGCTTATTCTTTTTATTCTTTTCCGAAAAACACCAGACTTTGTTTTATTTTCCGTTGATTTTTTAATTTTTTTCGCGAATTTCATTTTAAACCCCTTTATTTCTTTTTGGAAGAAATGCGCCCTGCTAACGGCCATTTTCCGCGAACCATTTGCTCCGCCGTTTTATTTTCTTGTCCCAACAGCGATTGATAAACCCAAAAATTCGATAAAATTCGCTCAACAAAGGCGCGCGTTTCGCGCGAAGGAATACGCTCGATAAAAATAAGCGGATCGGCGGGATAATCCATTTTCTTTTTCCATTTAATCAAGTTGGCCGGCCCGGCATTATATGCCACCGCCATATAAATAATATTATTGTTAACGGCAGGTAAATTCAATAAATACTGCACATATTTTTGTCCTAATGCCAAATTATAGCTGATATCTTCCAGCTTGTCTTCATGCCACGGTAAATTAGCCCGACGAGCCATAATTTCCGCCGTTGCCGGCATAATTTGCATCACGCCGCGCGCCCCCATTACGCTTTTGGCCTGCGGATTAAAGCACGATTCTTGCCGAACAATGGCATAAATCAGCGCTTTACTGATTTGCCAACCGTTATCGGGCTTCCAATTCGGCAGCGGATAACTGCCTTTATCAATAGCCGACGAGTCTTGTCCGCCTTGCAATTTTTTATCTAATCGATATTCATGCGCTATGTTGAGTAACACTCTGCGATTACCGCCGTTCGCATTTTGAAAGGCAAAAACCAATTCATCGCTTGCCTCTTTTTCCCACCCGATTTGACGCAACGCATAAAACCTGTTAACAGCCTCCTGCACCGTTTTATCCGGCGTTTT
>CANREI010000117.1 GCA_947629595.1 uncultured Alphaproteobacteria bacterium
ACGGAAGAACGTCTTGATATTGTGGCATTTTTAATGAAACATCCGCAAGTGCAAACGCAAGTTTCCAATCATTACGGCGAAACGGTTTCTTCCATTGCTTATTTAAATAACAATCGGGAAATTATGGATTATTTGAAGAAAAATCCGCCCGTTCGAGAAACAACGACTTTTCAAAAGCCTGTTTTAAGTGAGAAAAAAACCGGTAAATTCATTATGTAAAGCTCTTTGCTCTTGACGAAAAAGCATTTTGTCCCTACTTAACGAACGAGAGGGAAAAATGAAACAGACGATTATTGCTTTTTTGTTGTGTTTGATGGGTGCTTGTTCGCATCAAAGTGCGCAATTACAATTTAATCAGCAAGGGCTTCGAAAATTAACAGGTTCCCCCGAGGAAGACGTGATTGAAAAATTGGGAGAACCGGCCAAAACCTACACGCAAGACGGACAAAAGTTTTTAGTTTACACAACAACTTATCAAAGTTATACGGCACCGATTGCACAACCGTATAACAGTCCCGGTATGCCGAGCGATGCAGGCTTTTATACGCCCGAAACCTGTGTTACCGTTTTTAAAATTGTTTCACAAGTGGTTCAAGATGTGACCACAACGGGAAATTGTTTATAATTTATATAAAAAAAGTTGCATAGCCTTCTTTTTTCTGTTATAATGCCTGCATAACTAAAGGAGGTAATAATGGTTGATTCAAATGATAACAACAAAGAAAAAGATTTCTTAAAAGCCTGTCTTGAAAATAATTATATCAAAGTACGGCAATTATTGGCAGCGGGGGTTGATGTCAATGCAACGAATGAAAAAGGGCAAACGGCACTTCACATGGTTAATGATGAAGAAATGATGGAAATTCTTCTGGAAGCCTATGCCGATATCAATAAAAGAGATAATGAAGGAAATACACCTTTATTATCGCATTTAAACGAACAATTTTTAAATTCGTTGATTCCGGGATACAATTTGCTTGCCGATAAGGCAGATCATAAAAATGTTTTAAAATTATTAATCAGAAACGGCGCCAATGTAAATATGCAAAATTATAAGGGGGTACAACCGCTTCATATAACGTCTGATTTTGAAACGACGGAACTGTTGCTTGAAAACGGTGCTGATGTGAATGCCGTGAGTCGTTCCGGTATCAGAGTATCTCCTTTTGAAAAGCATGTTGTGTTAGACGGCATTATTCAATCCCAAAACAAATTACCGTTAAATCCCGAATGGCGGGAAATAACAAATTTAATGCTGGAATACGGCGGAGATTATAATACAAGGGATAAAGAGGGAAACACCTTATTTCATCGGGCCGTTCAAATGGGAAATACCGATTTGGTTCGCTGTTTGATTTCAATGGGAGTTGATGTGAACGTTAAAAACAATGAGGGACGTACAGCGTTACATTTGGTTAAAGATCCGAAAATTGCAGAGATGCTTTTAGATGCCGGTGCCGATATGGAGGCGCAAGATAATTCAGGCAGTACGCCGTTATTATATCAACTGCAAGATGAGGGCTGGGGCAATCTTATTCCGGGATATGAGTTACTGGTTGGCAAATCGAAGCATAATTATAAAACAGATGTTTCCGAATTGTTGATTCGAAGAGGTGCCGATGTTCGAGCAACAGATAAGGATGGCGGTACGCCGCTTCATTTTGCATCAACCCCCGAAATTGCCGAAGCACTCATTAAAAGAGGGGCAGACGTAAATGCTAAAATGACAATGCCTGTTCTTTCGGGGCTGTATCATGATATGACTCCGTTGGATATACAGTGTTTAAACGGTATTGTAAACAGTAGTTATGAACGTATTTTGGGTGGGTCTGATTATTTTCAAACTAAGAGTACGGCTCGTGTCATTCATGAAAACGGTGGCACTGCAACATTCTATTCTCCAAATAATCCGTTCTTTTCTTCAAATAAGGAAGAACCGAAAAAGTTTCTGAAGGAACTTCTGGGCGATGAGGCGATTGATGAAAGCAAAAAGAATTTTGAAGATACGCAAGCCTCTGTGCAAGCGGCAGTAACGGAAGTTAAAAATAACTTTATTGCGCAATCGGAAATTATAAAAGATAAAAACAACAGAACCGATGAAGCACCTTATCAAGCCAAAGTAAGTACGTTGGCAAAATCAGGTGAATATTATCAGGAGAAAGACAATTTATCTGCCGAGACTTTCTTGTCTTCAACCAGAGGAAAAACCTGTTAATTTTTAAAGAAGTGTTTCCATTAAAAAGGGCGGATTAAAAAATTCGCCCCTCTTTTTTAATAGCCCAATTCTAAATCTTCCCAACCGGTATGTCCCATATCCGGCGCGACTTTCACAATGGCACTGCGCGGATTTTTTAACTTCGAAACAAACCGTTCGGTCATACCCTGCGTGGTTAATTCATCTTTTCCGCCCACAAAATGCACTTTTTCTCATCAAGGCCGTTTTTTTGAATATACATCAAAAAAACGTACCTTTAATGCAACACTTTTTTTTAAAATTTCAAAAAAATTTTTTATTCAAGTGTAATTTTTGATTTTTAAAGATTTTTTACCTGTTCGCTTAACTTTTTGCAAATGCTTGAAAAGTGTCGAAAAAATCGTTGCATTAAAGGTACGTTTTTTGTATAATTCTCAAATAGGGGGTAACCTTTTTGAAAGGATAAAAAAATTGTTCTGTTATAATGCAGACATATAACCATAGGAGGAAAAATGTTTGATCCAACTAGAGACGAAAAATTTGTGCAGGCACTTCTGGCAAAACTGGAAAAATTACCGGAAAAAGAAAAAAAATTGTGGATAGCTGCATATCTGGAAGATGATTATACCAAAGTAAAGGAATTATTGGCAGCGGGAGTTAATGTAAACACTAAGTTCGTAGATGACGTGACGCTGTTACATGTAGTTAAAAATCCGATAATTGCGAAGATGCTTTTAGATGCCGGCGCCGATATGGAAGCCCGAGACAGTAAGGGTAATACACCGTTGTTACATCAAATGGCAGTTGAGTTTGTTCGTTCCGGGGACGAATCGATAGAAGGCTTTCTCCCATACGGAAGGATGGAAACAGCCGTTTCCGAATTATTGATTCAAAGAGGTGCCAATGTTAAAACAACAAATGACGGTGGTTTCACGCCGCTTCATGTTGCACCGACTCCGAAAATTGCCGAAGAACTCATTAAAAGAGGGGCAAATGTGAATGCCGAAGCGAGACCGCTATCGTTAATCAAAATACATCCTTTGGCATTATTCGCAATGACTCCTTTGGATATACAGTGCGCCAGAGGCCTGCTGAGTGCACAAGTTGATGAAAAAATTGGATTTGATTATGATCATTCTCCAATAGTTGATGGTGAAATGGAATATGACATGTCCAAGCTTGCTATTGATACGGGTCGCGTAATTAGTAAACATGGCGGTAATGTAGCACTCTTTTCGTTCTTTTCTTCAGAGAATGAAGGACTGTTGAAAAAGTACATGAAGAAGCTGATTATGACAGATGAGACGTCTGAAATAATGAACAAATATCTGAAGAAGTTCCAGACAGATGAGGCGACTGATGAAAATAAAAAGGATTCTAAAGCGCAAG
>CANREI010000118.1 GCA_947629595.1 uncultured Alphaproteobacteria bacterium
ATAAATGGCGCCCGTCATGGCACGCGAGTCATAGGGCATATCAACATAAATCAATTTTGCCTGATTGGTTGCCACAAAGTTTTTTAACAATTCCGGCCAAACCTGTTGATGAAAGACCGCACAATGAGAACAACTCATTGAGGAAAAAACATAAATTGTTTTCGGATTGTTTTTATCGCCGAAAATTCTTAAATCAAACGGCTTTAAATCCGTTGCAATTAAAGAAGTCGGCGCGGTATTATCTTGCGCATTCGTTTCAACGGCAAAAACAGGCTTTATCTGCCATACACCGCAAATAACGCCCGTCAGTAAAATACCGTAAAGTGCCTTTTGAAAACGCATTACCGTCTTTCGCCTAAAAAATTTAATAAAAATTGAAACAAGTTCACAAAGTCCAAATACAAAGACAAAGCACCCGTCACCACAACCACGTTTTGCATTTCCGGATTGCCGACAGATTGATAATAAAACGTTTTCAAGCGTTGCGTATCATAAGCAATCAGGCCCGCAAAAATAAACACGCCCAAAACGGATACGACAAACGAAACCAGTGAGGACGCCAAGAAAATATTCACAATCATCGCCACAATAATGCCGATTAAGCCCATCACCAAAAACGAGCCGAAACCGGTTAAATCCCGCTTTGTGGCACTGCCCCAAACGCTTAATCCCAAAAACGAAACTGCCGTAATTAAAAACGTTTGTACAACGGAAGACGGCACGTAAACGGTAAAAACACTGCCCATGGATAAACCGAACAAAGCGGCAAACAACCAAAAATAAAAATTCGCTTTGGCGGCATTTAAGTGTCCGGCCGCATTTTGAATCATAAAAATTAACACAAACGGTGCCAATAAAACCACCCAACCCAACGCTGACAAACCGACTTTATCGGGTTGCACGGTATAAAGCAGGCGCACGAGCGGTTCCTGCGTGGAGGCATACGCCGTTAAACCGGATAAAACAAGGCTGCCCGCCATATATTGATAAATTTTACCGAAAAATGCCCGCAGACCTTCTGCCGGACGTTCAACGGCTTTTGTTCGGGGTAAATTCATATTCATCTGTTTCTCCTTTAATAAATGGTAAGTTATTATATCTCATTATACACAAAATACAAGTTATTTTTTCATAAAAACAAAAAAATAAATGCCTTTTCGATATCCTTGTAAGGCTGATTTTCATAAAAATCAAGAAGAAAGCGTATAAAAAACCCCGCTTTTACCGAGCGGGGCTTTTCTTTTTTGATATAAATCACTTATGCCGATGCTTTTCGGGATTGAAACAGCGATTCTTCATAATCATCGGCATTCACAATTTCATAAGCCGATTTATCGGCCATCAGCTTGCGTAATAAAGCATTGGTATGCATATGCCCCGATTTAACACCGGAAAAACACCCGATAATCGGCATTCCCAATTGATATAAATCACCGACGGCATCTAATGTTTTATGCACCACAAACTCATTTTCGCTGCGCAAGCCCTCTTTGTTTAATACCATATCGCCTTCAACAACCACCACATTATCCAAAGAACCGCCGCGACCCAATCCCATGGCGCGCAACATTTCAACTTCCTGTGCAAAACCGAACGTACGAGCATAAGCCACCGAGTCTTTAAACGTTCTTTCCGTTAAAACAATGGAATATTCCTGCCGACCGATCACCCGTGATTGTTTAAAATCAATCATAAAGTCAATCGATAAATCTTTTTCCGACGGATATAAACAAACGCCGGCACCGTTTTCATCTTCAAACGAAACATCTTTTAAAATTTTCACGGCTTTCAACGGCGCATCTTGTTTGACAATGCCGGCACATTCGATTAACGTAACAAAATCCATTGCCGAACCGTCCATAACCGGCACTTCCGCACCGTTCAACTCAATTAAAATATTCGTAATGCCGAAACCGGCCAAAGCAGCCATTAAATGTTCAATCGTTCCCACCGTAACGCCGTCTTTGTTTCCGACACACGTACACATACGCGTATCAACAACCGTTTCATAAGACACCGGCACCAAATTATCTTTATCCGTTACATCAACCCGTTTAAAAACAATACCGTGTCCGACGGGGGCCGGCTTTAATGTCATGCGGACTTTTTGTCCGCCGTGCAAACCGATTCCGACGCACGGAATGGCGTTTTGTAATGTTTTTTCGCAATTTTTATAAGCGGTTAATGTTTTAATTTCAGCAATCATACTTAACTCCTTGTTTATCAGATTTGCTCACAGATTACTTCCGTTTTTGTTTTTTGGCAAATCAAAACTTATTTCAAAATATTTCAAAAACAATTTTCATTTTTTTTCGTTTTCTATCAATATATTCGTATGTGTTTTTCAAAATAAACTTGACTTATGGCAAAAAATATTAGAGAGTAGAACCTATGAGTTTAATAAACAGAATTCGTAAAGCATCGCAACAAACAAAGATTTTTCGGTATAAAACATACAAAAAAATCGGCTGTGTCGGCTATCGCAAAAAAGTGGATCGGATTATTATGAGTCTGATGGTTGTTTTGCTGATTATCGGCGCTTTTTTTATTATTAAACGAGACACATCAACGGTTGATTCCTTAAATTGCGCACCCGATTGCCCGATTGAACCCGTTATTAACGAAGAAGCACAAGAAATCGTGCATTCCGATTTGGGAGACGAACCCGTTATTGAAGAAGAAAATCCCGAATTAACACTGAATGATTTGGAAAATCGCGTCCGCCAAAATACCGCCAAAGTGAAAACGCTTTCTTTAAATAAAAATGAATCGTTTCCCGCTCTTTTGGCACGGGCTAATTTGGCAAAACCCAATCAAACGGGTGTTTTGGAAACAATGACCACGTTAATGGACGTTAAAACGCTTAAAAAAGGGACAACGGTTATTTTCTTTTTTGATAAAAAAACCGATTCGTTTCTGGGCTTGTCCGTCGGCCTTGATCATCAGGAATTTATTGCCGTCATTAAAAATGAAAACGGCGAATTTAACGCTTCTTTCCAAGAAGGCGCGCCCGAAACAAAAAACAAGCGCATTGTCGGCAAAATCGAACGGACATTCAGCGGTTCGGCACAAAAATACGGCGTTCCGAAACAGGTTGTCGATCAATTGCTGAACGCATTGGGATCGGAAATCAATTTAAGAAACGGCGTTCGTAAAGGCGATAAATTTGAAATTATTTATTCTCAAAAAATAACACCCGGCGGGTTGGAATTAGATTCCGATCGACAAGCGCTTTATCTCGGTATTAAAATGGGCAAACAAGAACATCATCGCTATTTATATACCGACAAATCGGGTACACCCGCTTTTTATAATCCTTTCGGCCAACGCGGCCAACGCACGCTGGAAAAACGACCCGTCAAAGCCGTTCCGCGGCTATCTTCACCGTTCGGCTGGCGCATTCATCCCGTTTTAATGTATCGCATTTTTCACAGCGGTGTTGACTTGGCCTGTCCGCGCGGTACGCCCGTTTATGCCGGCGGTGACGGTACCATTGTTCATTTGGGGCGCAAAGGCGCTTACGGCAAATACATTAAAATTAA
>CANREI010000119.1 GCA_947629595.1 uncultured Alphaproteobacteria bacterium
AAAGCGCATCAAATGGGCTTTCGCGGACGGGCCGCTTTTAAAATTATGCAGTTAGATGATCAATTTCATTTTTTTAAGCCCGGGCGCCGTGTTGTTGATTTAGGTTGTGCTCCGGGCGGGTGGTCGCAGGTGGCCGTCGAACGCGTGAAATCAACGGCACAAAATCCGCTGGTGGTGGGAATGGATTTATTGCCCGCGCAACCGATAGCCGGCGCTTTACTGGTTCAAATGGATTTTACGTCCGATGAAGCGCCGCAAAAATTGCAGGAATTGTTGGGCGGTCATCGTGCCGATATTGTTTTATCGGATATGGCGGCAAACACAACGGGCATTCACGGCATTGATCATTTACGCATTATGAATCTGTTGGAAATGGCTTATGATTTTGCCTGTCAAATTTTAAATCCGAACGGCGTGTTTGTGGCCAAAATTTTTCAAGGCGGAACGGAAAATCAATTTTTGGCGCAAATGAAACAAAATTTTGCCGTTGTCAAGCATGCCAAACCCGATGCCAGTCGCAAAGATTCATCGGAAGTTTATGTTGTCGCAACCGGATTCAGAGGAACAAAATGCAACCCGAAAAGTTAAAAAACATAGCAGCCGATCTTTTGGAACAAATTATTCGTTCACCCAAACCGGCAGAAGAAATTTTAAATACGTTTACGCGTACGCATAAATCAATCGGCAGCGCAAACCGACGTTTTCTCACCGATGT
Organism: uncultured Alphaproteobacteria bacterium; assembly: GCA_947629595.1. Classification (GTDB taxonomy): domain Bacteria; phylum Pseudomonadota; class Alphaproteobacteria; order CAAHEQ01; family UBA3637; genus RGIG4140. The sequence continues at coordinate 716 of CANREI010000119.1, forward strand.
TGTTTATCAGGTGTTGCGTTCGTTTCGGCGATTAAGTTTTTGTTATCCCAAGGCGGATTTACGTGAAAAAACCGATTTAATCGAAAAACCGCTGCCTTCTTTGGAAAAGGCGCCGCCGGCCGTTCAATGGGAAGTTCCCGATTGGCTTTTATCTCATATTGAAAAGCCGGAACAGGAATTGCCGGCGTTAACACAAAAAGCCGAAGTGATTCTGCGCGCAAACGGTTCGCGCGAAGAAATTCGGCAAAAACTGGCGGCGGAAGGCATTGAAACGGCGCCGACAAAACTTTCGCCGTGGGGGTTGATATTAAAAAAGCGTGCCAACTTAAAAGGCTCGGCCTGCTATCGGGAAGGATTGATTGAAATTCAAGATGAAGGGTCGCAACTGGTTGCTTTAAAAACAGGCATTCAAGCCGGAAACAGCGTGTTGGATTATTGTGCGGGTGCGGGCGGAAAATCGCTGATTTTTGCGCAAATGATGCAAAATAAAGGGCAAATTACGGCGCATGATGTTTCCGAGCGTTCGTTAAAAGAATTGAATCGACGTGCCGAACGGGCAGGAATCCGCATTATTCAAACAACAACGCATCTGCCGCAAAATGCAACATTTGATTATGTGGTGGTTGATGCGCCGTGTTCGGGAACCGGCACATGGCGACGCTTTCCGGACAGGCGTTTAAAACTCACGCCGGAACAGTTTGAAGCGCTTTTAAAAAAACAAAAAATAATTTTGCAAAAAGCAGCGTCTTATGTGAAAGAAAACGGTAAATTGGTTTATATAACCTGTTCCATCACGCAAGATGAAAACATCGGGCAAATTCGGTTCTTTTTAAAAACGAATAAAGCGTTTAAATTGTGTACGCATCAACAATTATCCCCGTATCGCACGCAAACGGACGGCTTTTTTTACGCCGTTATGCAACGTACCCGATAAAAAGTTTCGAAGGCATTTGTTAAAAAGCGGTTTTCAGATAAACTTTTCTTTATTATACCGCTTTTTCAGCTCATTTAATTTATCACTGATTGAAGCGGTATCACGCCCGGCTTTGGCCAATCGTTCATACATGCGTTCGATTTCTTTATTTAAATAGGCCGTTTCGATATCGGTTCGCAGTTGATTTTTTTCATATGACAATCCGTTTAAATACGTATCGGACAACCGATTTAAAATTTCTGCCGTTGTGCTGTCGGGGTGCAGTTGTCGTTGATGAATCACATAGGGCAACAAATAAATTAAATTTTCAATAATTTTATCGGCGCTTTCCGTTTGCTCTTTCATTTTTTTGGCATAATAATCACCTAACATATCAAAAGCGACGGACGCTTCAAAACTGTCATCAACCACAATAAACGGAACGGCATCGGAAAAGCCTTTTTGCTGAATTTCTTTTAAATATTCCAACAAATGATAAAAAAAGCCGTTCACGTTATAAAGCACAAAAGGCTTAAAATCCAAAAAACCGTCTTGCATGGCAACACAATCATAAACCAATTCGTCCAACGTGCCGACTCCGCCCGGCGCAAAAATAACAAAATCGGCTTTTAAGAGTTGTTGTTTGCGTTCTTCCAACGTATGTGCCACAATAATTTCCGACACATTATCAATCACGGCATCATTTTCATATAACGCCAAATATTCTTTGGTGGTAATGGCGTGAATGGGGGTTCCGGCGCGATTTTTTAACGCACTCCACGATTGCAGAACGCCTTTGGCAACCGCGCCCATAATACCGCCGGAGGATAATCCGAAATTTAAATGAAAATTCTTTTTGCCGATGGCTTTCCCCAGCTCATAAGCAGCCGTTTCATAAGCAGAATCATTTCCCGAACGTGAGCCGCCCGCCACAAAAACCCGTGTTTCGCCTTGTTCATTTTGCCGGATAAAATCATCAACGGCATTTTGTTGCGCTGTTGTGGGCGGTGTTACCGGCGATTTTGTTTTGCGCGACAGAGCCGAACCGCGCGTGACGGATAAAGCATTGGCTTTTGAAACAGACGATTTTTTTAATTTCATTATTTCCTCATTTTTTTGACTTTTATTAAAAAAATTATAGACTTTTTTTAAAAAAAATGCTACATAAATTTTAAAATATTTTTTTGTGAGGAGAAATTTATGAAAAAAACAACTTTTAAATCCAAATTTTTATTCATCGGTGTCGGTGTGGTCGCATTGGGACTGATCGGTTGGTACGGTTATACCCGTTTACAAGCACCGGCAACCCTGTCAATGCCGCAAACAAGCGTGTCGGCTATGAAAATCGAACCGGAAAAAGTGTTTCCGGAAGTCAGTTTCGTGTCAAAAATCGAATCCAAAGATGCCGTCGGATTAAGAGCGCGCGTTCAAGGCTTTTTGCAAAAACGGTTATTTAATGAAGGTGATTTGGTTAAAGAAAATCAACCGTTATACATTATCGAACCCGTGAATTTTGAAGCGGCCGTTCGGGAAGCGGAAGCCAACGTTGCCAAAGCCGAAGCGCAGGTTAAAAATATGAAAGCGCAATTTGAAAGAACGCAAAAACTTTATAAAACCAAAGATGTTTCCGAATCGAAATTAGATGAATTCGAAGCCAATTATCGCAGTGCCGAAGCTGTTTTGGCACAGGCAAAAGCGCAGCTGGACGTGGCGAAAAAAGATTTGGAATATACCACCATTGTGGCGCCTATGGACGGAAGAATCGGTGAATCCACTTATTCGGTCGGCGAACTCATCGGCCCGAGCTCGAACGTGTTGGCAAAAGTGGTGCGCATTAACCCGATTGATGCCGTGTTTTCCGTGAGTGAAAATCAGTTGTT
>CANREI010000120.1 GCA_947629595.1 uncultured Alphaproteobacteria bacterium
GGCACGGATAAAGAAACAACGCACAAATTCATTACCAATTTGTTAGACGGGCTTACAAAGCTGAAAAACACCAAATCTATGACAAGCGTTTTGGAAGGCATTGATTCGTTTGCGAATTTGCTGTCACTCAAAAACGGCAACGCCATTTAATTTTTTTCCTTTTTTGCCCGGCTTAAAAAAACAAGTCGGGCATTTTTCGCTCTTCAATATTGTTGAAATGCTCCTTATGCGCCGTTTAAATGCTTCCGGCGTTATTTTTTTACACGCGTTCCCGTTTTTTCAAAATATGTTTCAACAATATGTTAATATTTTCTTCATTACTGATTTTTAAATATTTTTCCTCAAATATTTTTGTATATTCCATAAACCGATACCATGCTTTATTGCCTTCAATGCACTTTGTTTTATTGCCTTTTTGCAACATTTTTTCGGCCAGCGCATTACCGATTTCAAAAATGGTTTGCATATAAACAGAACGACGCTTTGAAAAATTGCTCAATTTATTTTTCGGCAAATTATTCAAGCGCTTAATGCTTTCTTTCACGCGTCGGGAAATGTCGGGGCGCCCGGGATAGCTCGGCAACTGACTTAATTGCAACACGCTTTCTGTCCAATAACTGTCGGAAAGCAGCGTTAAATTTTTCATAATCCGTTGATTATTTTCCAATTTTTTGGCAACACTTATTAACCCCTTTAAGAAATGCCCCTCCGCTTCCCGAGGTGTTGCATAATGCGCATACGGCTCTGCATTTTCGGAAGCGGGCATCAATTGGGCATCCGCATCGCACAAATGATAAGCAACCGTGCCGGCCAACCGCAATTGGTTTGCCGCCGCCAAATATTCTTTTTTCAACGGCAGTGCATAATAATTCGTTTCGGGCGCATCTAAAATTGCCTCAAAAATTTCGGGCATGGTTCTGTCTTCATACACTGTTTCCGGCTCATATTCCGCCTCATCATCGTCTTCCTCTTCTTCATCATCATCGCCATAATCATTTGCCGCGTTTAAATCTTCCTCATTCAACATTTCCTGCATCAGCTGATTCATTTCTTCATCGGCCGGCTCAACTTTTTTAACCAAAATTGTTTTCGTTTTTTGTTGATATTTTTCGCACAAATCATATTCTTCTTTATTTAAAACGCCCATAAAGAACAAAATTTCATAATCGTGAAAAACCGAAAACGCGGCATTGGGATTGGAACAATTTTCCATATCATAAGCACGGATGCGTTTTTGCCACACCTGCCGAACCTGCTCTTTTGACGGACTCTGCGTATTTGATTCGGGCTGTTTTATTTGTTCCGGCGCTTTTTGAGTGACATTCGATGTTAAATCAATTCCGAGTGATTGAAAATATGCATCAAACCCGTTGAGCAACAGGGGGGCATTTTCAATAATTTGCTGCCGCATCAAGCCCGTTAATTCTTGCATTAAAGTCTGAAACGCTTGTTTTTGAAGCGGCGCCGGCAACATTTGCTTTAATTCGCGGCAATGATTTTGAATCATGCTTTTATTCTCATCATTTTGCGACAAGCGGTCAATATCATCAACCAGCCGCGTGCAAAGGGCATAGGCTGCCTGAAACCATAATTGATTGATTTTTTTGAGCTGTTTCGGTGATAAATTTAAGACAGCCACACAGTGAAAATAATTTAAAATGTTAATATTTTTTTGATATTTTGTTTCCTCGTTTAAATGATCGGGCAAAAAAAGCAACTGATTTTGATATCGCGCAGAAATCAACGTTGATAAATCAACAAATTGTTGCAACGGCACTTCGTATTTTGACTTTAATTTTTTTAAAATCTCATCATAAAGGCCGGGTGATGCGGTATTGTTAATTTCCTGCATTTCCGTTATCACGTCATGGAGTGCGGGCGAACAATTTTCAATTTTTTCGGGAGAGACGGGCAAGATAACCAAATCATCAATCGTAACGGGCTTATCCGATTGCAAACTTTTTTTAAATTGCTTTAAAACTTTTAAATTTTGCGCATTCATCTGTTGTGTTCGCAGGGTTTGCTCAATCACGCTGTTCAATCGCCTGCGTTCCATTTGTTTTTGAACATCGTAAATTTCAAAAGCTTCATCGGCACTCATAAGCCCCAGAATATAAGCACCGTAAGCCGTTCCGAGCGAGGCAATCATTTCGGGAAAGTCGGCGTTTTTTTTAGGATTAATTTGCAGCATTTCCGGCATTTGCCGATACATTTGCAAAATGCTTTTTTGTAAAGAATATTTTTGATTATTCATCGCCTCTGCCTTTCTGATTATCTCTGTTCGGTTTTTTAATATTATGTTTCACAATCACTTCGGGTTCCCGGGTTAAAGTGCCGCGATAGCCGAGCGAACAGGCATCATACCATTTCACCAATTCCTGATTCCATTCGTTACTTATTGTATATTGCCCTAAATACACCCGTGTTTCATCAATCAACGCGGCTGTTTTTTCATTTTTTTCCTTTTCATTCAACAGTGTTAAGTTCGGGCTGTAAAGCGACGCCAAATCAGTTGTCATTAAAAAGGGGCGCAGGCCTTTTTCGGGATTATTTTCAACGGCCGTTTGTGCCAACAAAGCCGCATTTTTCAACAAGCTGTCATTCACAATATCCATGGCAAGAGAATAAACGGGCTGACATTTTTCTTCAATAATATTCTGTCCTGCAATCATTAAGGTGTTATAAACAACCGTTTTTTCCGCTTCTTTCGGCGGTAAAGAAAGCCAATCCGTCACAGGGGGCAAATAATTATCCAGCGGATATTTTTTTTCTTCATAAACAACGTTTAATTGCTTAATCAGGCGTAATTGATCGCGCATATCATTGAAAAGACCTTTTATGTGATAATCGGGCGCAATAAAATAACCTTTTTCTTTCAAATAATCGCATACTTCATCAAACCCGTCGGAAGCGCTGTTTTCAACCATAACGGGACAAACGTTTTTATGCGGTAAAACCTTTTTTTGAAGCAGCTCTTGAAAAGCCGCTACACCCAGTTCACGCGTTCTATTTTTCACCTGTTGGCGCGCTACCTGATAAACAGAATAAGTTTGCTGATTCCACAAGCCGAAATAACAAAGCAAATCAGCCGTATCGGAAGCGGCCAACGCACAAATCATGGCGCCGGCATAACCGTTTTGCATCATATTCAAAAAAATCGCTTTATCGCGGGGTAATAAATGTTCGGCAATTTTGCCGCAAATGAACGGATAAGTTTCGGCAACGGAATCAATAATTTCCCAAGATTGAGCCGCATTTTTAAAAGCCTGCTCGCTCACCTTTTGAGCTGTTTGATGTAACAGAGGGCGCATAATCGCTTCCGGCGTTATAACGGTTAACAAAGCCGCATTTTCATTGTTCATTTCATGCGCTTTTTGAATTTTATTCAACAAAGTTTGCGGTGCCGTCATTTTTCAAATCCTTTGCTTTAAATTTTTCATTGTAAAAGTGATTATACACAAATTCAA
>CANREI010000121.1 GCA_947629595.1 uncultured Alphaproteobacteria bacterium
AAAAAATGCCGTCTTTTAAAACAGAAAATGCGCTTTTGCTTTCCGTTCGCCCGCTCGGGGAAAAAAATTATATTTTATCGATTTTAACAAAAGAAAACGGGCGATATTTGGGTGTTATCAAAACAAAAAAGCCGCCGCAAATCGGCTCGTTTTGCGCCCTTCGGTGGCAAGCGCGCTTATCAGAACAGTTGGGGCATTTTTATTTAGATGACGTTCGTTCTTTTTACGCCGATTTTTTAGATGATAAATTCCGACTTTATATTTTATCATCTCTGTGCGCCCTTTTAAACGAGGTTTTACCCGAACGACAAAAAGCCGAACCGATATATACATTAACTCTTGATTTTTTAAATCATTTTCAAGAATCTTCTCTGATGAAACGCTATGCGCTTTGGGAAGCAGATTTATTAAAAGCCTTGGGCTTCGGCTTTGATTTAACCGCTTGCGCGGGCGGCGGCTCTGCCGATGATTTGGCCTTCATTTCGCCGAAAACGGGTCGTGCCGTCAGTCGGGAAAAGGGATTGCCCTATGCGCATTTACTGCTACCGCTTCCCTCGTTTTTATGTCATCGGGAAGAAAAAGCGGAAAAATTACAAGTGATACAGGCACTGGCTTTAACGGGCTGTTTTTTAACAACGCATGCCGGCGTTCATCACCTACCGCCGACGCGGGAACAATTGCTTTATGCGCTTCAAACCGGACGCATGAAAGGCGAAATGCTTTAAAAAAACATAATTAAAAACAGTTACGCAAAAAATGGCAATAAACTGCCCGATATACGGGTTCACGTGCAAAAGTCGCATCAATACATATAATAACAACGCATTCACGCCGTAAGAGGCCATCCACACGGAACAACACTTCACATACTCCTGTCCATAAGCACCTCGCGTGTTAAACACATAAAACTTTTGCGTTAAATAACTGTTGACGGAGGAGAGAACATAAGCCGTCAATAATGAAAACTGGGCATATTCATTTCCTAAAAAATGCACAAATAAAGCAAACAACACATAGGAAAACAAAGTATTGTATCCGCCCACCAGTAAAAAACGAATTTTTTGCGGAAAGCGCATCCAAAAATGAAAAATTTTTAAATATAACTCAATCAGCGTTTGCATTTTTTCAGTTTATCAAATACAACCCGCTTCGTCAAGAAAAATCACCCGTTTATCGGCTTTGCTTTTCGGCGGACACAATTTTTGTGCCGGTTTCATCATATGTTTCAATCAAATAAACGTTAGAGGCCGTTTCCCCTTTCAACGGCCCCGTTTCAACCCGTTCAACAACACCTGCCCGATAATAAACGGTACGCGTAGACCCGTCACTTAAATCTTCACCGGTTTTTAAAAGCGTTTCTCCGTCGGCTGCAAAAAAGCGTGTTTTACTTAACCCCTTATCATCTTGATGAATTTCCTGCACTTTTGTATGACCGTCCGACTGATAAAACACGCGATCTGATGTTCCGTCCGACGCAAAAACAGCCGTTTGATACGGTGTGACCCCGTCTTTTTGATATACCGTTTCATACCAGTTGCCATCGACTGCCAAATGTTTTTCCCGCTGTTTTGTTTTGCCGTCGGGGGCATAAACCGTCAAGCTGTCTTTCGTTTCAACGGTTATTGAGTGAATAAAATGCCCGTCGGGCATATATTTGGTGATAACGGTTTTTTCTTTTGTTTTTTCAACAATATTTAAAATCATTTGCAGGCGCGAATCAAAATATCGAACGGTTTTTTCACCGTTTTCAATCGGTTCGGTCACCGTTAACGTTCCGTCCGGCAGCAACTGAATGATTTTATTGTCCATCATCAAAAAAACTCCGAAAAAGCAGCGTTAATTTTTGTTAATCAACACAATTTCAACCCGACGATTTTGTTCCCGACCGGCAGCCGTTGCATTCGATGCAATCGGATTTTCGGACCCCGCGCCGTCAACCAACAATCTGTCGGAAGAAACGCCTTGCAATCTTAAATAATTGGCGACCGCGTTAGCGCGCTGCACAGATAAGCCGTTATTTAACGCAGCCGAACCCGTGCTGTCGGTATAACCCGTTACCTGCACCATTGTTTTATCGTATTCTTTAATTACTTTGGCAATGGAATTTAACGTGGGCATAAAATTCGGCTGAACGGTATGATCGTTTGAACCGAATGTAATATTGCCGGGCATAATCAAATAAACTTTGCCGTCTCTTTCAACAACCTGAACACCCGTACCGACTAATTCTTCCCGTAATTTGCGGGCCTGAATATCCATATAAGCACCGGCGCCGCCTCCCACCAACGCACCGGCACCCGCACCGATTAACGCACCTTTTTTACCGCCGATAAGCGCCCCGACACCCGCACCGGCAGCGGCCCCGATTCCCGTTCCCCAAGCTGTTTTGGCAACCTGACTTTCCCCCGTATAAGGGTTCGTGGCGCAAGCCGTTAAAAATGAACAAGCAACGAAACATAAAATAAATTTTTTCATAAAGCCTCCTTTTAATTTAATATGATGATAAGAAAATTTCCTCTTTCAATTGTTGACGCAATGCATCAATGGCAATCATTTTCTGCCCGCCCTCTTCATCGCGCGGCAAATGCCAAAATGTCCACCCGTTACAGGACGGCACGCCTTGCAACTGCGCGCCGAGGCGGTGAATGGATCCCGACTGCCCGCCGGTTTGCAAAGATCCGTCTGCCCGCACGACGGCACAAAACTTGCGTTTGGCATCAAACAACTTCTGCCCGGGTTTTAAAAGCCCGTGTTCAATAACCGATCCGAAAGGAATACGCGGTTCCGTTTTTTTCGATCCCATGGGTTCCAAAATCGTATCATCGATTATTTCCGGAATGGCATCAAGCCGTTTTTGCGCATAATCAATATACGTTTGCTCGCGTTCGATACCGATATATTTTCGTCCTAGTTTTTTGGCAACGGCACCGGTGGTACCCGTTCCGAAAAACGGATCCAAAATCACATCGCCCGGATTGGTTGAAGCCAAAATAACCCGATATAACAAACTTTCCGGCTTTTGAGTGGTATGAACTTTTTTACCGTTTTTATCTTTTAATCGTTCGGGACCGTTACAAATAGGCAAATGCCAATCGGAACGCATTTGCAAATCATCATTAAAAGCTTTCATACTGTCATAATGAAACGTATACTTCGATTGATTTGATTTTGCACACCAAATCAACGTTTCATGGGCATTTGTAAAACGCGTACCTTTAAAATTGGGCATGGGATTAACTTTCACCCAAATAATATCGTTCAACAGCCAAAACTTTAAATTTTGCAAATGATACCCGACTCGGAAAATGTTATGATACGAACCGATCACCCATAATGTGCCGTTATCTTTTAAAAGACGCCGTGCCTCATGAAGCCAATCAAGCGTAAACGTATCATAAGCCTTAAAATCCTGAAACTTATCCCACGCATCGTCAACGGATTCGAC
>CANREI010000122.1 GCA_947629595.1 uncultured Alphaproteobacteria bacterium
GTGACCGTTCAATCGGAAGTGATGCAATATGACCGACTGCCGCATATTGAAAAAAAATTGCCGATTTCTCCCGAAGATGCTTTAACGGAATGGGCGGATAATCGCTTTTACGGCGCTGCGCCTTTATCGCCCGATAAAGCCGTTATCACGCTTAAAAGTGCCGATATGACTCAAACGGAAGAAGAAAACGCGCATTGGTATGTTTTTAACAATGATCAGTATAAACTGACCTATGAAGTGACCATTGCTTTTATGCGCGATGAGAAAGTTTTATATCAACACACGGTACAGGGTTGGGAAAGCTCTTCTTTACCGCAACGCAGCTCTTTGGCCGACAAAGAAGAAGCGTGGCAAAAAATGTTGAATGCCATGATTCGAAAAGTGAATAATCAACTCATTCAAGCCGTTCCGAAAAACTTTTTGTTATCGGCATAAAAGAGATTGAAAACAAAAAATCAAGAAACGGCTGATGATCTCTTTTAAAGAATTAACACATATTGAACCGCATTTATCGCTGTTGCCGATTGTCACGTTTATTATCGGCATTTTAACTTATTTTACGCTTTCGTTCGAACCCTCGCTTCTTATCATTTCTGCGGCGGCGGTGTTGTTGGCGGGGCTCTTGTTTTTAAAATTAAGTGCCGGACAAAAATTTTGCATCACACTTTTGCTTTTCTTTTTTCTGGGTATACTGATATGCTTAATTCATACGGCATTGAACTCAAATCGTTTTATCAGCGCCCCTTTGTTTAAAGTAACCGTATCGGGAAAAGTGATCGGCACGGATAAAAATCTCAACTATACGCAACTCGACATAAAAGTTTATGATATCATGCAACAAGATAAAACGTTACAAAGAGAAAAATCGGTTTTTCCGCTCAATAAAATGCCGAAAATCGTTCGGCTCTATTCCTCCGAATCCGATATTCAAATCGGCGATTACATTGCCGGCACCGTTATGGCGTTAACCCCGCCCGATATGCCTTTAACACCGTTCGGACAAAATGAAGCACGCCTGCTTTGGTTTGATCACATCAGCGCCGTCGGTTCCGCTTATCAGATGAAAGTCATCAATCGCGCCCCGCCGAAAGAGTCAATTTTCACCGCTTTAAATAACATGATTCGCCAAAAATTTTTAAAAAATCTGTCGGAAGAAAATGTCGGCATTGCCTTGTCTCTCGTATCGGGCTCGGCCGAATATATTACCACTTCCTCACGGCTTTTATATCGGGACTTGGGTATTGCGCACATTCTTTCCGTTTCGGGTTTTCATATCGGCTTAATCGCTTTCTTTGTTTTTTGCTTTGTACGCTTTTTGCTGAATTTAATTTTTCCGCAACTCTCGGGCATTTTAATCAAACGCATTGCCGTTTTAACGGCTGCCGGCGTTTGTCTTTTCTATGTGTTTCTGTCCGGCGCGCAAACACCCGCCGTTCGTTCTTATTTAATGGTATGCGCCGTTATGCTGGCCGTTTTATTTGATAAGCGGGCTGTTTCCATCAGAAATTTATTCTTTGCCGCTTTTTTAATCTTGTGTTTGAAACCCGTTTTGCTGATGCACATTCGTTTTCAACTCTCCTTTATTGCCGTGCTGTGCATCACGGGCGTTTATACGCATTTTCAAAAACAATTGAAAGCTCAACCGTTCTTTCAAAAAACGGGATTGTTTTTAAGTAACTATCTCGTGTTTAATTTTTTGGTTACTTTGGCAACGGCCCCGTTTGTGTTATATGTTTTTCATCAACTGTCCGTTTTTACCGTGTTGGGCAATGTTTTATTAAGCTCCCTTTTTGCCTTTGCCGTTATTCCTTTATTGTTTTTAAGCGTTCTGACATTATTGATTCCGCCCGTTTCCGATATGTTGCTGCACGGCGCCGATAGGCTTCTTTCGCTTGTTTCATTGATCGGTATGCCGTTGTCCGGTTTTGCGCACACAACCTTTTACGCGCCTTATTTTTACGCTTACGGACTTGTTCTTTGGACAATCGGTCTCATCGGACTGTCCGTTTTTCAATCGCGCATTCGATATGTGTTTATCTTATGCTTTCTTTTGGCATTCACGGCATTTTTCGGGGTTGAAAAACCCGTGGCGTTTATCGGTGCCGGCGGACAATTTGTCGGATACCGAAACCGTAACACCTATTATGAAACGGAAAGCTATTATTTCAAAGCCTTAAATCAGGCGTGGATGACATATGCCGGCTTGAATCCCGAAAAACATCACTTAAAGCCGTTATTACCGAACAATTCGCCGCTCATCGGATTAAATGCTCAAAATTGTGCCAAAGCTTTATTATCCGTTTATACGGACGAAACCATGCGCACATGTCCGCATTTAATTTATCCCGAACAAATTTACGCAGGACAATCGCTTTTGATTTTCGAAAAGAATAAATCGTATCACCTTCGACAAGCTTGCGAAACGGATAAACATCGGCCGTGGCGCGTGGGCTGTCCCGGAAAGCCTTATTTTTATCTTTTCAAATGAATTTCACTTGATTTTTAATAAAATCATCGTTACAATAGTTGTCATGAAATTAAAATATGTGCTTTTATTGTTATTTTTAACCGGATGCGCCTCCCAAGATGCTGTTTTTCAAGGACGCGCGCACATGGCGGTTCGACGGGAAAACTTTTTAACCGGGCGGTCCATGGAATCCGTTGAAAAAATATTGGGAAAACCGTTAATGGAACGCAATGAAGAACCGAATTCTTTGTGGACGTATCATCAGGGAAACTGCACCACGCTCGTTTATTTTAATGAAGATAAAGAAGTGGCTTATGCCGAAGCGCGCGGAATGTGTCCCGTTATGAAAGAATAAAAAAATTAAGGAGTTTAAATGAAATATAAAGTGACACCGCGCATTTTATCGGGATTTATGGAATTACCGCCGCACGAACAATTGATTTTTAATCGAATGAAACAAATTATTGCCGATTCGTATGAATCGTTCGGCTTCACGGAACTGGATACCCCCGCATTGGAATTATCGGAAATTTTGTTGGCCAAAGCCGGCGGGGAAACGGAAAAACAAATTTACCGCTTCAACAAAGGTGATGCCGATTTATGTATGCGCTTTGATTTAACCGTTCCTTTGGCGCGATATGTGGCGCAACATCAAAACGAATTAACGTTTCCTTTTAAACGCTATCAAATTGCCAAAGTCTATCGGGGCGAACGGCCGCAACACGGGCGCTTTCGGGAGTTTTATCAAGCCGATATCGATATTATCGGCAGTGAAAAATTGTCTTTGGCTTACGATGCGGAAATTCCCTGCATCATTTATCGCATTTTTACAAAGCTGGGATTAAAGCGGTTTCAAATTCACATTAACAATCGCAAACTGCTGCAAGGATTTTACGAATCACTCGGCTTGGCGCAACAAACAACCGATATTTTAAGAATCATTGATAAAACCGATAAAATCGGCAC
>CANREI010000123.1 GCA_947629595.1 uncultured Alphaproteobacteria bacterium
TTCGGCAATACTTCGCTTAATCCGCGAACGGCAGCCAAAAAAAGCGGTGTTCTGCCCAAATGATCCGTTAAACAAACGTTGGCGCCGTGGTTTAACAAAAAATCAATCATTTCCGAGTCGTTTTCTTCCACGGCATAATGCAAACAAGTGGCGTTGTTAATAAGCTTATTCACATCGGCACCGCAGGAGAGCGCTTTTTCGGCGCTTTTAAGACTGTGATTTTCAACGGCTGAATATAAATCATCATTCCAATCAGAATTAAAAACCATTTTTCATTTCCTTTATCATAAATTACTTTTCTTTATTATAAAAAAAACAGAAAAAGTGTCAAGATAGTTTTTAAAGTATGAAAAATAAAAATGAGCCGTTTATCTGGTTCGATATGTTTCAAGCGTCGGATAAAAGGAATTTTGAGTGATTTTTGTTGCCATTTTTAAAATTTTTTGTTTTTCCGTTAAAGAAATAATCTTTAATCCTTTCCATAAATCTTTCTCATCGGCTTCTAATTTTTGTTGAACCTGTGCCACTAATTTTGCTTCACGTTGCTGCGCTTTTTTTATCAGTCGAATTAAATTCGGATTTGCCGTTTGGAGGGCTGCATTCAAAGGGGTTTGGCCCTTTTTGTCTTTGAAATCAATTTGAGCCCCCATATCAATTAAAGTTTGAGTGAAGTTTATTTTGTTGTTTTCAATGGCCCATGTTAACGGCGTATAACCGTTTTGAATATAAACATCGGGGCCGAACGGCAATTCTTTGATCAGCAGTTGACATTCCAAATAATCACTCATTTCCCGATTGTTTGTCTGATGCATTAAGTTAATCACGGTTTCACCGTTTGAATTTTGAGCGCAAATATCCGCGCCGGCATTTAAAAGCGATTTGACAATTTTTTGATTTTTGTTGAGTGCTGCCTGCATTAACGGCGTGATGCCGTTTGAATCGGGCTTGTTCACATCGGCATGCGCGTGAATGAGCATTTGAACGGAACGGATATTATTTTTTTTCACGGCATAAGTTATCGGTGTATCACCGTTAAAATTGTCTTGCAAAACGCAGGGATTAACTTGAACAATCGGCAAAATAAATTCGGGAAAATTTTCTTCCATGGCCACGAATAAAATATTTTGCCCTTTTTTATTTTGCAGACGAACGTTGGGAAAATGGCGCAGAAGTGTTTGAAATAACTTTATTCGACCGGTTCGTAAAGCATACATTAAAGAGGTTTCGCCGTTTTTATCCTGCATATTCACGTTAACGCCTTTATTTAACGCTTTTTGAACTTTCCGCGCTTCCCCGTTTGAAACGGCTTTTTGAAAATATAAGCGCGGATCGGTTTTTAATAACGGTTCTTGAAAAAAATTTTTAAACAACATTTGTCTTCTCTTTCTTTCAGAAAATTAAGCCTTAACGTGTTGTTCGCGATAAATCACGGCATATTTTTGAGAAGCCTTGACGGGCCAAACACATTTTTTGAAATTATTTTTGTTCGTTTCAATCAGTTTTTCCATACCGTTATTTAGTTTTTCAAGCATTTCTTCGGGTGTGGCCTGCTTGTTTTGAATTTGCGTAATCACGTTTTGCATAAACAATAAAATACGCGGATTGGCTTCTTTTAAAAGAATATCCCAAGCCGATTCATGATAATTGTTTTGAAGCTGTGCATTGGAATTATGTTTAATCAATAATTTAATGATTTTAAACATTTCCGGCGTATAATTTTCGGAACTCAACGCCATTAAAAGAGCGGTGTTTCCGTTAGAATCCTGCAAATTAACGTCGGCCCCCGCTTTAATGAGTTGTTGAGTCATTTCAAAATTGCCCTTTTGAACGGCTGTCATTAAGGGCGTTTGGGCATTTTTCGTATCGCTTAAATTCGGATTGGCACCGGCTTTTAAAAGTTGTTGAGCAATAGCGGTATTTTCGTTTTCCACGGCATATTTCAAGGCCGTTCCCGCCCAATCGGACGATTCATCGATAGAGGCACCGGCCTTTAAAAGCAATTCAATAATCGGTTGCGCGATTTGCGGTGATTTAATTTCACAAGCGGACATTAAAGCGGTAAATCCCCAACGATCTTTTGCATCTTTATCATAAATATTTTGTTTTAAAATAATGTGAAGCAAATCTTTGTTAAGCGCCTGAATGGCAGCAAATAAAGGATTGTCATAATCATTTTTCGGCTGCTTGAAAAAAGCGCCGTTATCCAGGAGTTTTTGAACAATTTGTGTTTCGTTTTTTAATTCTTCTTCAAAGAAAAAAGATGTTTGACCGGATAAAAACAAGCGGTTGGCGGCATTCAATCGTTTGGGCAAATTCCGAAAAACGGTTGCCAGAGCCGTAAAACCGCTTTTATCCGTCATATTCGGTTTGGCATGATGCGCCAATAAAAACGAAACAAAATCCCCTTTTTTATGCTCACAGGCATAAAGTAAAGCCGTTGTGCAATTGCTGTCAAAATCATTGACATCGGCCCCCGCTTTTACCAATTCTTCAATAACCGGCAGAGAGGCAAATTTAACGGCCGTCAGAATCAAGGGTTCGCGCTGTTTACCGGAGTGAATGTTCACATCGGCTTTTTGATTTAAGGCTTTTTGAACCGCTTTTAAGTTATCTTCCTGAACGGCTTGCAGTAATTTATTGTTTATGCTTTTTGATTTATGCTTACGAAATAAAGAAAACATAACGGCCTCCCTTGAAGAAATAAAAACTATCTTGTGCGTTGATTGTTTTGATGACTTTTAACGGTATTTCGGGCAATTGAAACCGGTTTATCGGCGGTTAAGCGTTGATATAAAGCGGCAGTGTTTGCCCAACGGTTGCTCAGACCGTTGCGGGCAAAGAAATCAACGGCTTTTTTGCCTTGATTGTTTTGCAGTGTAACGTTGGCACCCAAATCCAACAAATGGCGAATTGTTCCTTCTTTTTCGGCCCAATAACAAGCCAGCATTAAGGGGGTGTTGCCGTTCTTATCTTGCGCGTTTAAATTCGCTCCGTTTTGAATTAACACATCAATAATGCTGTTGCGCTCATACAAGGCAGCCATCATTAACGCTGTTTCACCCGATTGATTTTTTATTTCCGGAAGCGCTTGTTTTTTTAATAACAAATCAACCGTTTTTTGATCCGTATTGGAAGCAGCATAAATTAACGCCGTATTTCCGCTTTCATCTTGATGATTGACCATCACATTATATTCCAGCAGCGTTTGCGTCACCTCACTTTTGCCGTTCATTGCGGCGGAAATTAACGGCGTTGCCTTCTGCCGATTGTTGCAGGCATTGAAATCGGCATGCGCTTCAATGAGCAAACGTGCCGTCTCGCTGTCAGCGGCAAAATGAAGCGCGGTAAAGCCGTGTTTATCGGGTAAATTGACAAGCGCTTTGTGATCCAGTAAAGCT
>CANREI010000124.1 GCA_947629595.1 uncultured Alphaproteobacteria bacterium
GATCAAAATATGTCCGATACGATTTCGGGCGTTGATCGGCTGATTGTTTCAAAAGACCCCGGGGGGTATCTTTATGCCGATCGGCCGGGTGAAAAAGAAAATAATATCAATCGGCAAATCGTTAATACATTGGCCGCTTTAAAACAAACCGAAACGCCGTATGCGCTTAAAATCCGATCTGATTTCGTGCTGAACGGTCATTCGTTTTTAACATTTTTTCATCAATTTCCGAAAGCCGAAAAAAAATATCGCATTTTTAAATCAAAAGTTTTAAATTGTTGCTATTTTACGCGAAATCCCCGAACGGGTTTGCCGTTTCCGTTTCACCCGTCCGATTTGGCATTTTTCGGCCGAACCGATGATTTGATAAAGCTGTTTGATATTCCTTTAATGACAAAAAAGCAGGCATATTGGAATCTTAAAGATCGACATCAGTATCAATATATTCCCGAACAATATTTGTTTATCAATTGTTTGCGTCAAAACGGCTTTCAGGCGGATTGTCGATTTTATAACGATTGTACGGCAAAAAATATTGAGCAGACGGAACGATATTTTGCTTCGAATTTCATTTTTTTAACGTTTGAACAGTTTAATTTACTTCATTATAAAAACACGTTTTCAATGAAAATACATCCCAACACATTCAGAAGTTGTTATACGCATAACGAGTGGTTGAAATTGTATCAAAAATATGTGGATTCATCTGTTCAAATACCGCAAACAGACGCCGAACGGGCCAAAATAGAAAAGTTATATCGCAATTACAGAAAATATCGCCTTTTGGGTAATATTTGTGCTTTTCCGTTTCACAACAAAGGTATTCGTCGCAAAATCCGTAACACCGTGCTGGAATATTTCTTAAAAAAATAATTGATTTTGATTTCTGACAGTTTGCTTAAAAAAACGGAACGAAAAAATAAAAAAAAAGAGAGTTTTAAAACTCTCTTTTTATTGGTGGAGGTAAGCGGGATCGAACCGCTGACCTCTTGAATGCCATTCAAGCGCTCTCCCAGCTGAGCTATACCCCCAAAAGGTCATAAAACGCATTGTATAGAATATTTTTGTGCTTGTCAAGCACTTTTTGCGCGCTTTTATAAAAAAAACAGCCCTTTTTATGAAAAGAGCCGTTTTTTTGCGTTGAAAATTTTTTATCGTTCAATTTTTTGATACATTTCTTTTGTTAAGTGAAAAGTTTGAAACACTTTATTTTCTTTTTCGTCTCCTTTGCCTTCGCAGGGCTGATATCCTGCCTTTAACAAACTGTGTCGTACGGCTTCTTTGTTGGGATTTTTAACATAAAATTTGCGCACGATTTCGGAGGCGTTTTTTTCAAACAATGATTTTTCCGCCAATCGCATGGCTTCCTGCATATAGCCTTTACCGGTGGCATTTTCGGTTAACCAACCGCCGAGTTCAACATATGACGCCGTTTGTTTAACGGTCATACAGCCGACACAATTTTTTTCGCCTTTGGGATAGAGAAAATAAACCGCCATATTTTTATTATCGGCCGATTCGCGCCATTTCAGCAGCGTGTCATGCATTTGCACCACATTTTTAATGCCCAAAAAGTCTTTCAGTAAGCGCACCTGTTGAATATTTTGCTTTAAAAAAGCGAAAAATAATCGGGCTTTTTGCACTGTTTTGGCATTATCGGGCAATTCTTCGGCTTTATAATCCAACGAGGCATCAACGAGCTGACCGTTTAAATTTTCATCAAACAGATGAATGGGAACATTTGATTGCATTTTTTATTCTCTTTCCCTTACGAACCATTGAAAATGATCGGCGGCTTTTTGCAGGGAGACGTGTTTGCCGATCGGATAATTTTTGATTGTTTTTTGAAGTTCTTTTGTTTTAAAAGCATCAGTCGTGCCGACATATTCGGGACGATTTAATTTGCCGTCGGTATCAATTTCAACCGAGTAAAATTTTTCGGCGCCGTCGCAAGATTGAAGCATATAAGTTTTGGAGACAACACCTGTTTCATCGGGTGCAAATTCGGACGGATCCAAAGAGCGTACCGCCAGATTTTCGGATTGACACCCCGTTGTTATAACGGCAGAAGCAAATAAACCTGCTTTTTTCAAAAAAGATTTCATAAAATGACCTCCTTTTTCAAGTGTATTTAAATAATATCATTAAAAGAAATTCAGGTCAAGAATTATTTTTGATTGATTATCGCCTGATTTTTTGTATAATAAAAATATGGATATGACAATTGATGATTTTTTAGGCGGAAAAGTGCGCTTAAAGCAGGGAAAAACGGGGTATCGGGCAACGTCCGATTCTGTTTTAACGGCAGCGGCGGTGCCGGTGCGGGCAGGGGAAAGCGTGCTTGATGTCGGCACGGGAAGCGGTATTATTTTGCTGTGTTTAAATGCGCGTACGGCGCGGTTAGCGTTAACAGGGGTGGAAATGCAGGCGGATTTATGCGCTTTGGCGCGGGAAAACGCTCTTTTAAATCAGGCGAACGTGAAAATCATTGAGGCGGATATATCAAAGAAAGTGCCGGAAATACAGGGTGTTCAATTTCATCATGTTGTTACGAATCCGCCGTTTTACACGGAAGGGCGGGTGCGAAGGGAAAAGCAAACGGCGCTGGCTTATCATCAGCAAATTGATGCGGAAAAGTGGCTGGCGTTTTGTGTGCGGCATATTCGCGCCAAAGGAACGTTAACGGTGATTCAGCGAACGGAAATGTTACCGGCGATTTTGGCGTTTTTAAGCAAAACGGCGGTGGGAGCGTTGGAGGTGATTCCGATATGCGGTAAAGCGGGGGAATGTGCGAAACGGGTGATTATTCGGGGCAAAATGGGGTCGAAAAAGGGGTTAACGCTTCAAAGTCCGCTGATTATGCACACGCAAACGGGCGAGCGGACGCAAACGGCGGAAGATATTTTGCGAAACGGTGTTGAAATCGCGTGAGGAAAAGCAAATATTTGAGGGGAAACGAATAAAAGTGTTGACAAGGCGGGCAAAAAAGGGTATAAGTTCAAGAAAACGGTCCCGTAGCTCAGTCGGATAGAGCAACAGCCTTCTAAGCTGTGGGTCGCAAGTTCGAATCCTGCCGGGATCGCCATAAGAAAAATCTCCGAGAGAAGCGGAGATTTTTTTTATGCGAAAGTCGGCAGGGATAAGAACTTGTTCGGTCGCGAAGCGGACGCCGGAGGCGGTCTGAACGGAGTGAAGACACACCCAAAGGGTGTGCAATCCTGCCGGGATCGCCATAAGAAAAAATCTCCGAGAGAAGCGGAGATTTTTTTTATGCGAAAGTCGGCAGGGATAAGAACTTGTTCGGTCGCGAAGCGG
>CANREI010000125.1 GCA_947629595.1 uncultured Alphaproteobacteria bacterium
CACGAAACGGCTCGAACCGTACCGAAATCGAAAGTTTGAACGGGGCCGAATCCTTTTTGTTTATCAAATATATCATTTAAAATAAAATGATCGGGAAAAAAACTTTTCTGTTCGACCTGTTGTGCCGAAACGGTAGTGGAAAATATAATCCAACCCGTCAAAAACATCAAAAAATAACAAAATCTTTTCATAAGAACACATTATAGCAAAAAAAAACTTGATTGTCTTTAAAAAAATGTGTAAATTGCATTTATCGTGTTTAACTTTTAATGGAGGATATTATTAAACCGAATAATTCAAATGCCTTTGGCAACGAGCAAACAGCCGACAAATCGGCTTTTCGCATGAATGAACAAATTACCAACGCACAAGTTCGACTGATTTTGGAAAACGGTGAAAATGTCGGCATTATTCCCTTGCGGGAAGCCTTAATGAAAGCGGAAAATGCCGGATTGGATTTAATTGAAATCGCGCCGAACGGCACCATTCCCGTTTGCAAAATTTTAGATGCCGGCAAATATCGTTATGAAATGCAAAAACGAAAAGCCGAAGCGAAAAAGAAACAAAAAATCATCGAAACAAAAGAAATTAAATTTACGCCGAATATCGGTGATAATGACTATGCCGTTAAAATGCGCGCGGCAAAACGCTTTTTGGAAAACGGTAATAAAGTTAAGTTTACGCTTCGTTTTCGCGGACGGGAAATGTCATATATCGACTCGGGTTCGGAGGTTTTAAAACGGGCGAAAAGTGATTTGGCGGAATTGGCTAAAATTGAGCAGGAAGCCAAGTTAGAAGGGCGACAAATGAGTATGTTGGCGGCACCGATTAAATGAAAAATTTTGCCTTATGAAAAACAGGGGATAAAAACATAAATTGATTATTTGAAAGGAAATAATAAGATGGAACCTCAAAAAAAACAACGAAACGAAAAACGCTTTTTTCTTTCTTTATTTATCATTGTGCTGATTTTGTTTGCCGTCGGCAGTTTGTATAACAATCACAAAACCGGCTTAAAAGCTTCGGAAACAACATCGGAAGATGCTGTTGATGTTCAACCGACAAAGCAAGCGGCACCGGAAAATGTGCAACCGAGTGCGTCACAAGAAGCCGAACAGGTTGATTCGTTGAGTATGGTTTCGGGCCTTGTTTATCGGCATTTGGTTGCTTATAATTTGGTTTGTACCGAAGCCGGTATGCCGCTTAAAAAATATCCGGAATATTTCAGTAAAAAATATGCTCCCGAAATTCAAGCCGTGAATGTGGCATGGGTTCGGCGCGGGAAATCACTCGAATCGGTTTTAACCGATTATGATTCGCTGATCTATCCCAAAACACAAGCCGACATTAAAAAAGAGCTGCTGAACATTGAACGCGATTTTGTCAAAGCCATGAAAGCCCAAGATGCGGGTGTAACACCCGACAAAATCGACTGGACGGAAGAACAGGAAAGCAAACTGAATTTAGCCGATGCCTGTATGGTCTTTGACGAAGCCGCGGAAGGTATTGTGGAAAAAGCGGGATTTGAAAATATGTTCCGTGACTTGATGAACGGATTATAACTTTTATTCGCGTCTTGTTAAAAAGCCTTTCTCAAACGGAAAGGCTTTTTTTAAAGCCATTTTTGTTGCAAAAGAAAAAAATCCGTGGTAAATTAGAAAAAACAGAAAGGATTTCAATGACCAAGAAAACCGTTTTACCGTCGATGAAAGAACTCACGGATTTTTTAAATGCCCAATCGGCCGGTATTTCCAAAAAAGACATTGCTCGTCGGTTTCACATTAAAGGCGATGAACGCATTGAATTAAAACAAATGCTTCGAAATTTAAAAGAAGAAGGACTGATTGAAAGAGATAAAAGCAGCCGTTCTTATCGGCTGATGATAAACGGACGATTGCCCGAATATTGTCAGGTGGAAATAACGGGACAGGATTCCATGGGCGACTTATTGGCGCGTCCGCTCAAATGGCAATCTGATGAAGCCCTGCCGCAAATTATGATTATCAAAGACAAAATGAACCCCCCGGCGGGTATGGGCGATATTGTGCAGGCAAAACTGAAATTCATCGGCAAAAATATGTATGAAGGAACGGCACTGAAACGAATCAGCCGACAAGATAATCAAATTGTTGCCTTATATGAAAACGGGAAAATTCAAGCCGTTGACAGACGCTTAACGCAAACGTTTTTATTACCCGATGTGCCGCGAACGCTTCAAAATCGCGACTTAATTATAGCCGCCATTCCTCCGATTCGCACGCGTGAACCGACGGCAACGTTTGTTGAAAAAATCGGCTCGATGGATGATCCGCATTTTGCGACAATCTGTGCCGTTTATATGCATCGACTGCCGGTGATGTTTACCGAAAAAAGCGAAAAAGAAGCCGCGCATTTATCGGTGCCGCCCCTCGATAAAAATCGGGAAGATTTGAGAGACATTCCGTTTGTCA
This sequence comes from uncultured Alphaproteobacteria bacterium, assembly GCA_947629595.1. Classification (GTDB taxonomy): domain Bacteria; phylum Pseudomonadota; class Alphaproteobacteria; order CAAHEQ01; family UBA3637; genus RGIG4140. The sequence goes on from CANREI010000125.1 coordinate 2,451, forward strand.
CCATTGACGGTGCCGACGCACGTGATTTTGACGATGCCGTTTGGGCAGAGCCGGATTCGGATTCTCAAAATCCGAACGGTTTTCATTTAATGATTGCCATTGCCGATGTTTGTTGGTATGTGCGCCCGGGATCGGCTTTGGATTCCGATGCGTGGACGCGCGGTAATTCCGTTTATTTTCCCGACAAAGTGATACCGATGTTACCGTTTGAGCTTTCCAACGGTGTTTGTTCTTTAAATCCGAACGAAACGCGGGCGGCGCTTGTTTGCGAAGCATGGATTGATCAAAACGGTCGCAAACGGCGTCATCGGTTTCGGCGCGCGCTCATTCGCTCCGTTCGCCGATTGACTTACGACGACGTGCAAACCGCGCTGGACGGCATTCAACAAATTACGGGACTGGAAAAAGAAATCAATGCCTTAAATCAAGCTTATCTGGCACTCAAAAAGCAACGGGAAAACCGTGGCGTGATGGAAATTAACATTCCCGAACAGGAAGTGATTTTGGATCATAAAGGAAAGGTCATTCGCATTACCGCCCGTCAACAAACAGCGGCTATGCAACTGATTGAGGAATTTATGATTTTGGCAAATGTGGCGGCTGCCGAAACATTGGAAGAAAAAGGAAAGCCGGTAATGTATCGGGTTCACGATCATCCGAGTCTTGAAAAAATTGCCGCGCTCAATCGCTTTTTAACCAACATCGGCATCAAGCAAAAACACCCCTTCACCGAACATTCTCAAACGAAAGCCTTTAATGAGGTTTTAAAACAAGCGGCCAAATCGGA
>CANREI010000126.1 GCA_947629595.1 uncultured Alphaproteobacteria bacterium
GATTGTCTTGTCATTTTTTGACTCCCTTTCACTCTACGAATAGCATAAATTAAACGTACCTTTAATGCAACGCGGATTCGGGGGTGATTTTTGCCCTCAAAATGCCAAAAACAACCTTTCAAAAACACTCGAAAAATCAATTATTTTTACTTAAATTAAAAATTTTTTTAAAATTTTAAAAAAAAGTGTTGCAAAAATCGTACGTTTATTTTGTGCATATTTTCAATTTATATTCAAAAAAAATCGCCTTGATGCAAGGTGAAAAAAATGAGAAAAATGACAAAATTGAACCATTAAAAAATAAATAAAATCCGCCTCTTTTAAAAGCGGATTTTATTTTTGAAACTTAAATGCCGTTTAAGCATTTTCGGCTCTTTGCGGCCTTTCAGCAGGCAAACTCTCCTCCGGAACCGATTGCGCATTTTGTGCTAAAACCGATGTCGGGGGCGTTTGTTGCGTTTTCTGCCCCTGTTCCGGCGATAATGCTTTTTCTTCTTTTACCGCAGGTTTTTCAGCTTGTTGCTGTTGCCCCTGTTCGGGTAAGGCGGTTTTTTTGCTTTCATCGCGCTCAATCGTAATGGTTTTTTCTTCATATCCGGGCAGTTTTTTCGTGTTATATGAATATCTGTGATTAACCCGAACGCCGGCAATGGCATACCCTTTGGAAGAAACGGCATTTTCAACACCTTTAATGTTTTCAATAACCGCGTTTTTGTCTTTTTCGTTCAATTCACCGTTCCCTAACATATGAACAGATTGCCGGAAATCACCTTTCATAATTTCTTGTGCCGACCCGAGCGATTTTTTGGTGCGTTTTCCGTCTTCTGTCTGATACACAATTTCTTTGGGATGATACAATGCTCTGGCTTGAAGCATTTTATAGGCATATATTTCGCTGTTGGAGCAAGGTTTTCCCTCTTTGGTGGCTCCAATAGGCAATTTTCCTTCTTTTTCAAGCTGTTGTATATTTTGAAGCATTGTATTCACTTGTTTTTGCGTGATCAGTTTTCTTTTCACAAACCCGGCTAACCGTGCTTGTGCATGAGCTATGTCCGCTTCTGAATATTGATGAACGACCATCGTTTCATGGGAACTTTGATTAATGTTAAAATCTTGATTCTCTTCATCTTCCGTAATTTTGTTACCCGATGAAGCCAAAGTGTTTTGCGACATATCTTTTCCGGCATTTTCTATGGCTTCGTTCATAGCTTTGAATACCCCCTCTCCGAATGACGGAGTATCAGCAGCAGCGGGATCCTTTCCCATCTCTCTTGCATACATGATATTACAAATATGAGCATCATCACCTGAGGAATTATCTTGAATAACATTGAAACTCCATATTTGTTGCGCCGAAGGAGCACCGGGCAATTCCAAGGCGGAAGCATAAATGTTGGCGGCTTGTAACCATTTGTTATCCCAGCTTTTCTCACCATCGGAAATAGCCAAATTTGTTGCGTTTTCCTGATAAAATTTTAATTTTTCATAGGCTTGCTTTTTACCGGCACTATCTAAATTTTTCCATTTTCTGACGCCTGAAAGCAATCCCGGTTTTTGATTGCCGTGTTCATCAACATATCCGTAGAACTGTTTGGAAGCATTGATTGATTTTGAATAAAACACTCGATTCGCCTTATTTAAAAGGCTATCATCTTTTTCAATTTTTTCAATGCTTTTTATATCAAAAACGCTGGCATCGGCCGGATTGTTTGAAAAAAGCGCATTAGAAGGAATATCCGATAATCTGATATGGAAAGCTTCTTTATCATCAATATCATCAGCCACAGTTTTATATTCGTTATCCGTTAAGCCGATAATATCTTTGGCAATAATTTCATAGGCTCTTTTAGTTGATGTTAACATGTAAACTCCTTATCTTTTATGTTAAAATTGACTCCCTAATGAAAAGTATACATAAACGTACCTTTAATGCAACGATTTTTTCGACACTTTTCAAGCACTTATAAAAAGCCTGACAAACAGGTAAAAAACCTTTAAAAATCAAAAAATTGTGCTTTAAAAAAATTTTTTTTCAAAATTTTAAAAAAAAGTGTTGCAAAAATCGTACGTTTTTTTTGTGCAAATAAGATGAATACTTTTTGATTTGAGCATAAAAAAACAGGGGCATTTTTTTATGACACCCTGTTTTAAAACACAAACAAGCTTTTATTTTAATTTATCGGGAAGCTTGATTTTCCGGCTTATTTGAATGGCCCGCTTCTTCAACCCGAGGAAACCGCTCCAAATATTTATTAACATGCGGCTCTTCCTTTAATGCCGTTTTCGAAGCATTTGCATTGGCTTTACTTAACAATTCAATCACTTCGGTATTACCTGCTTCCGTTGCAAGCATCAGCGCTGTTTTTCCTTGCTTATCTTGCACATTGAGAGAAGCCCCGCATTGAAGCAATTTCATAACGGCTTCAGGTCTGTTTTGTTGCACAGCGGCCATTAAAGCCGTTTGTCCGTTATGATCTTGCAGATTAACCTTGGCACCGGCTTTTACCAAAACATCAATTTCTGCCGGCAAACACGTTAACATTAACGGCGTTTTGCCCTCTTTATCTGCCAAATTAACATTGGCACCGCTTTGAATTAAAGCATTCATAAACAATAACGATTCACCCTCCGGCAACGCTTGTTCGCCATCAAGTCCCGTCATAATATGCAACGGTGTACTTCCGTCACTTTTGCGCGCAGTATTGGGATTAGCCCCTTGTTTCAATAAGCTTCTCAATTTTGCCAAATCACCTTCCTGACAGGCATTTATTAAGGGCGTGTTTCCCCATTCATCAAAGCGATTGACGGCAGTATCAGCAGCGGTCATTATTTTCTTCCTTTCACTCTTTGTTAAAAAAGTTTTCTGACTGATATTATATCAGAAAACAAACGGGATGACAAGCACTTTTTCTTTTTTATCTATTTAATTGATATTCTTACAAAAAATTAAAAATGACAAAAAAAATATCACTTTTTTGAAAAAAAAACTTGCTTTTTTAAAAAAGTCAGTGTATAAAACTGTTCATTCCTTCGTGGATGTGTAGCTCAGGTGGTTAGAGTATTACGTTGACATCGTAAGGGTCGCAAGTTCGAGTCTTGCCACATCCACCAGTTTCAAACCCTTTTGGGGGTGTAGCTCAGCTGGTTAGAGCGTCTGCCTGTCACGCAGAAGGTCGAGGGTTCGAGCCCCTTCACTCCCGCCATT
>CANREI010000127.1 GCA_947629595.1 uncultured Alphaproteobacteria bacterium
ATGACTTTCATGAGCGTTTCTTTTTCTCACTCGCGCGAGCCTTTTTACGAAAGCCGAATCGCTTGACGGAACCGGTTGTTTTTTTCCCTTCTTTCAACTTTTTGAATTGCGTGATTTTAACCTTTTTCACATGACGGGAATCGGCATCAATCACCTCAAACAACAAGCCGCTCGCATGCGAAACCGTTTCACCGATTTTCGGCAATTTTCCCGATAAATGCGAAACCAATCCGCCAATGGTTTCCAATTCCTCCTCTTTTTCTTCGGGCGTTAAAAACGCACCGATTCGATTTTCCAAATCAACCAACCGAATACGCGCATCGGCCTGTATTACGCTGTTCCCGATTCGATGCAACACCGGCGGCGTATCAAGCGCATCGTGCTCATCTTCAATTTCACCGACAATTTCTTCCAGCAAATCTTCCAACGTAATCAGCCCGTCCGTGCCGCCGTATTCATCAACCACCACCGCCATTTGCGTTTTTTTGGCTTGCATATCCCGTAACAAATCAAGCGCCCGCATAGATGACGGAACAAACAACACATTATTCGTCATCACATCTCGAACCGTCACGTCTTCGCGCTCCAAAACGGCACACAATAAATCTTTAACGTGAATAATACCGATAATGTCATCGAGCGATTTTTCATAAACGGGCAACCGCGTAAACTTATCGGAAATCACAATTTTTTTCAACTCTTCCAGCGGGGCATCTGCCTGAATACCCACAATATCAATGCCGGGAATACACACCTGTCCGGCGCGCACATCTTTGAGCTTAAACAAATTTTTAAGCAATCCCAATTCATCGGGATCAATCAGAACCTTATCACCCCGCTCTTCCCGCTCGTCCATAATTTCTTCAATGGTTTCAATAACCTGATCCTCTTCCGGATGCTTTGTAAAAGCCGATTTTATGCGATAAAATAAATTCATTCCGTTACATCCTTATAGGGATTATCATATCCCAGCTGTTTTAACATTTTTATTTCAAGAGCTTCCATTTTTTCCGCCTCTTCCGGCGTTTGATGATCATATCCTTGCAAATGCAAAGCCCCGTGCGTCAACATATGCGCCAAATGCGCATCAAATGAAATGCCCAATTCTTTGGCTTCCGTTTGTAAAACTTTATAAGCCGTTACAATATCACCCGCAACCCAAACATCTTTTTTCCCCGAAGGACAAAAACCCGATTCAAATGATAACACATTTGTCGGCCGATTGATCTGACGATATTTTAAATTCAATTCCTGAACGGTTTTATTGTTTGTTAACAAAACGGAAATTTCCACCGGTTGCCGACTGATCCAAGCGTTTTGAATAACCTGTTTGCAAAATCCGGTTACGCCGCCCACACGATAGTAATGTTTGTCTGTTATATTGATATATACGTTAATCATTCGCCTCTGGCCTGTTCATAAGCTTTTACAATTTTTGACACAAGACCGTGCCGCACCACATCTTTTTCCGTAAAGGTAACAAAAGCAATATCCGATACGTTTTTCAAAACACGCACGGCATCGGCCAATCCCGATTGAACACCGCGCGGTAAATCGGTTTGAGACAAATCGCCGTTGATAATCATTCGCGAACCGGCACCCAAACGCGTTAAAAACATTTTCATTTGCATGGGCGTTGTATTTTGCGCTTCATCCAAAATCACGACACAATGACTTAATGTCCGCCCGCGCATATAAGCCAACGGAGCAATTTCAATTTCGCCGCTTTCCAATTTTTTATCCACAATATCTGCCGGTAACATATCATATAAAGCATCATATAACGGCCGCAGATACGGATCAATTTTCTCTTTTAAATTTCCCGGTAAAAAACCCAGATTCTCACCGGCTTCAACGGCCGGACGCGTTAAAATAATCCGATCGACCTTTCCTTCCGACATTTCACTCACGGCTTTGGCAACCGCCAAAAAGGTTTTACCCGTACCGGCCGGCCCTAAACCGAAAACCATTTCATGCGTATTCATGGCTTCAATAAATTCCCCCTGCGTTTGGGTCCGCGGGTTAATTTGCCGTTTTTTTGTTTTAAGCGTTAATGCCGAAGCGGCATATGTTTCTTCTTGAGCAGTTGTTTCCATTTTTATTTTCCTTTCAATAACATTTATTTTTGATTGATATCACCGTTTAATTCGCCTGACAAGGAGGTTGCACTTGCCTTTTTAATTTTTAACGGAACAATTTTGTTCAAATACGAACGATTCGCTTCAACGTGAACCGTTTGCAAATAAGGTGTATAGCCGATAAGCTGTCCTTCTTTTTTTCCTTCTTCCGTTAATAATACATCCAGTGTTTTACCCACGGTTTGCCGATAAGCTTGTTTTTGTTGTTCCAATAATAAAGCCTGTAACCGAAGCAATCGCTCGGTTTTGACCTCTTCCGGCACCTGATTTTTCATCAATGCCGCCGGCGTGCCGGGACGCGGACTGTATTTAAACGAATAAGACGAGGCATATTTCACTTGACGCACAACATCAAGCGTTTGTTCAAAATCCGCTTCCGTTTCCCCGGGAAAACCGACAATAAAATCGGACGAAACGGCAATATCGGGACGCGCTTTTCGAAATTGGGCGACAATATCGATATATTGTTCCGCCGTATATTGCCGATTCATTGCCTTTAACACGGCATTACTGCCCGATTGAACGGGTAAATGAACATAAGGCATTAAATTTTCAATTTCGGCATGCGCTCTGATAACACTCGGCGTGACTTTGGAGGGATAAGACGTTGTATACCGCAACCTTTTCAGCCCCTCTACCTGCGCAACCAAATAAAGCAATTCGCCGAAATCCGCCGCACCGCTGCCGTGCCAACAATTCACGTTTTGCCCCAAAAGCATAATTTCTCGGGCGCCGCTCTCAACCAATTGCCGTGCTTCTTCAACAATCTCGGCGGCAGAACGGGAATATTCACACCCGCGTGTATAAGGCACCACGCAATAAGTGCAAAAATTATCACACCCTTCCTGAATGGCCAAAAAGCTTGAAGCCGACGTTGCCTTGGCTCGCGGTAAATAATCAAACTTGGATTCGGCAGGAAAATCGGCTTTCAAAATACGGCCGTTTTTGCGATGATACCGTGCCACCATTTCCGGCAACAAATGATAATTTTGCGGCCCCACGGCAATATCCACCGAATGCGCCCGCTTTAAAATTTCTTCCCCTTCCGCCTGAAC
>CANREI010000128.1 GCA_947629595.1 uncultured Alphaproteobacteria bacterium
TTTTTGAAAGTCAAACAACGCACCCGCCGAGTTTGAAACTTTATTAAAGTTCAACGGAAAATCAAAGGCATCTTTATCGGGATTGGTGCGTCGCCAATCTTCAAACGAGGCGTTAATTAAGTTCAGCAAATATTCAATTAAAGCCGTTTCGGGATACCCTTGTTCCCAAAAATAAGTAATGTTGGCTTCGGGATCATATCGTTTGGATAATTTACGCTTGTTGCCGTTATCCGATTTTTGAAGCGGCGCAATATGCCCGTATTTCGGCGCTTTCCAACCGAGTGCCACAAACAGCTGAATGTGTAACGGTACGGAAGAAAGCCATTCATCGCCGCGTAACACATGCGTTGTGCCCATTAAATGATCATCAACGGCGTGCGCAAAGTGATAAGTGGGCAAGCCGTCACTTTTTAAAATAACAATATCCAAATCGTTTTCCGGCATATTGACATCACCTTTTAAAAGGTCTTTAATGAGCATCCGTTTATTGTTATCGCCCATAGATTTAAATCTTAAAATCCACGGTTTGCCGGCGTTTAAATTTTCCAGAATCTGCGCATCGGTTAAATGGCGACAATGCGCGTATTTGCCGTAATAGCCCGGACGTTGCCCTTGCTTTTCTTGAATTTTGCGCATTAAATCAAGTTCTTCGGCACCGCAAAAGCAGGGATAAGCCAAGCCTTCCGTTAACAGTTTTTTGGCATAAGCCTGATAAATTTCTTTGCGTTCGCTTTGCGTATAAGGCGCATAAGGGCCGTAATCCTGATTATTTTCATTCACACCCTCATCGGCAACAATACCGTAACGCGCCAACGATTTGCAAATCACTTCAACGGCACCCTCCACTTTGCGTTTTTGATCGGTATCTTCCACGCGCAGATAAAACACGCCGCCGCTTTGATGCGCAGCCCGTTCGGAAACCAATGCCGCATATAAAGAGCCCACATGCATAAAGCCCGTGGGACTGGGCGCCACACGTGTGACTTTTTGCCCGGGTTGTAAAGCGCGCGGCGGATATTTTTTCTCGATTTCTTCAATGCTCGGCAGCTCATTCGGAAAGATTTTTGCAATAATTTCAGGTGTCATAATAATTTCCTTTGTTTTTTTATTTATAATTAAATTTGGCTTTTTTATACACAAAAATATGCCCGTTGTCAAACATTTCTTTGTTTTTTTTAAGCCTTTAAACTTTTTTTTACTTGATTTTTGCGTAAAAATCTTTTATTGTTTCCTCATGTCTGATTTATTTTCTACACCAACCGTGCAAAGCGGTTATTCTGCCAAAGATATTGAAGTTTTGGAAGGATTGGATCCCGTCCGAAAAAGACCGGGTATGTATATCGGCGGTATAGACGAACGCGCCTATCATCATCTGGTTGCCGAAATTATCGATAATGCCATGGATGAAGCCGTTGCCGGTTATGCCTCCAACATTGAAGTGCATTTAAGTGCCGACGGATATGTGAGCGTTAAAGATAACGGTCGGGGAATTCCCATTGATCCGCATCCGCGCTTTCCCGATAAATCGGCGCTGGAAGTGATTATGACAACATTGCATTCGGGCGGAAAGTTCGGCGGCAATGCTTATGTAATTTCCGGCGGATTACACGGTGTGGGGTTATCGGCGGTCAATGCGTTATCGGCGCACTTAATTGTGGAAATTGCCCGCGATAAAAAATTATATCGACAGGAATATCGGCAAGGAAAACCCGTCACGCCGTTAACGGTTGTCGGCGGGGTCAGTAATCGGCGCGGCACAAGCATTTCTTTTCTGCCCGATACGGAAATTTTCGGCGAATCGGTGCATTTCAAACCGCAAACTTTGTTTCGTATGGCGCGAACGAAAGCTTTTTTGTTTCGCGGGGTGGAAATTCGTTGGTCGTGCGATGCTTCTTTAATCGGGGCAGATGATAAAACGCCCGCCGAGCAGGTTTTAAAATATCCGAACGGGGTTGCCGACTTTTTGGATTATTTAATGAAAGACAGATCGGCCGTCACGCCGCGTCCGTTTTCGGGACGGGTTGACTTGCCCGATAACGAAGGCGCCGTTGAGTGGGCTATTTGTTGGCCGGATGATTATAAAGACGGTTTTTCTTATTCTTATTGCAATACCATTGTCACGCCGTTGGGCGGAACGCACGAAACGGGTTTGCGCGCCGGCTTAACAAAATCGTTACGCGCTTTTGCCGATATGAGCGGTAACAAAAAAGCGGCGGATATTACGGCAGATGATATTTTAAACACGGCCGGCGTTATGTTATCCGTTTTCATTAAAGATCCGCAATTTCAAGGGCAAACAAAAGAACGACTGGTCACGCCGGCAGCAGCCCGATTGGTGGAAAATGCGGTAAAAGATCCGTTTGATCATTGGCTCAGTCGCGATATTAAATCGGCCAATGCGTTGTTGGATTATATTATTGAGCGGGCGGAAGAAAGAAAGCGTCGAAAAAAAACGTTGGAAACGGCACGCGCCAGTGCTACGAAAAAACTGCGTCTGCCCGGAAAATTAGCCGATTGTTCGCATAAAGAAACGGCGGGAACGGAAATTTTTTTGGTGGAAGGCGATTCGGCCGGCGGTTCCGCGAAACAGGCACGCGACAGAGTTCATCAGGCCATTTTGCCGTTGCGGGGTAAAATTTTAAACGTTATCAGCGCCTCGAACGATAAAATATTGGCAAATGAAGAAATTAAAGATATGACGGAAGCGTTGGGGTGCGGGCGGCGTGATAAATATAACGAAGAAGCGTTGCGGTATGAAAAAATTATCATTATGACCGATGCCGATGTTGACGGTGCGCATATTGCCTCGCTTTTAATGTCGTTTTTCTATCAGGAAATGCCGCAGTTAATTGAAAACGGGCATTTGTTTATTGCTTTACCGCCGTTATATCGGCTCACACAGGGCGGAAAATCGGTTTATGCTGCCGATGATGATGAAAAAGACAAACTGTTGAAAACGGTGTTTAAAAATGCGAAAAATGTTGATATTTCCCGCTTTAAAGGATTGGGTGAAATGCCGCCGCATCAGTTAAAAGAAACGACAATGGATCCGCAAAAGCGCACCTTATTGCGCGTGATGATTCCGCACAAAGCAACGGAAGAAGAAGCGGAAGAAGCGGCATACACGGCGCAAATGGTTGAAAGGCTCATGGGCAACAA
>CANREI010000129.1 GCA_947629595.1 uncultured Alphaproteobacteria bacterium
GATAAAACGCGCGTGTCAATCGGCTGACGGTTGGCCGGCTTTTCATCTAAAATCGACATATCCAAATCGCCGAAATTCGTGAGCGCCAGCGTGCGCGGAATAGGGGTTGCCGACATAATCAGCAAATTAACGCCGCTTTCCTTTCGGCAGAGCGCCAGCCGTTGCTGAACGCCGAATTTATGTTGTTCGTCAACCACCGCCGCGCCCAAAGAATGATAAGTGACTTCGTCGGTAAAAACAGCGTGCGTGCCGATTAAAATATCAATGTCACCCGCTGCCAAAGCGGTTAAAATTTCTTTGCGCGCCTTGCCTTTTTCCCGCGCTGTGAGAATCGCCGTTCGCACAGGCATATTTTTCAACAGCTTCCCGATCGATTCATAATGTTGACGCGCCAAAATATCGGTCGGCGCCATTAAAACACCCTGATGCCCCGCTTCAACCGCTTGTAATAACGCCGTTAATGCAACAACGGTTTTTCCGCTGCCCACATCGCCCTGCAATAAACGCATCATTTGCCCGGAAGCACTTAAATCATCGGCAATTTCTTTGATAACGCGTTGCTGCGCACGCGTTAATTCAAACGGTAAGTTCTGCAATAATTGCGGCACCAATTTTTGCGAAAGCGGCAGTTGCTTCCCCGCTTTTTTGCGCTGCACCGTGCGAACCAGCGCCAGTGCCAGCTGATTGGCCAATAATTCATCATACGCCAGCCGTGCGCGCGCAGGAGAAAGACAGCTCACATCGCTTTCGTTTTTCGGCGTATGCGCCAAACGCAGCGCGGTTTGCCAATCGGGCCAGCCTTGTTTGGTCAAAAACGGCTGATCCAGCCATTCGGGCAGCGGGGGCAGGGAATCTAATATAATGCGAACGGATTTTGCCAAACCTTTACTCGTAATGCCCGCCGTTAACGGATAAATCGGCTCATATTCGGGAATGCCCGTCCAATCGGCGGCAATATAATCGGGATGAAGCATTTTAATACGCCCGTTTGCCGTTTCCGCTTTTCCCGATACGACAACCACGGCGCCTTCGGCTAATCGGGCAGATAAATAATCGGCATGCCAGTTAAAAAATACAAGTTCAATTTCCGCCGGAAAATCAATGCATTCGCCGATAATGCGATAAGGTGTTGCGCGTCGTTTTTTTAAAGGCGCCACATGAGAAGTAACACGCATACGCACCGTGCATAACGTTCCGCCCGCTATTTGCGAAAAAGCCGTTACGCGTTTGCGATAGGCTACATTGCTCGGTAAATGAAACAATAAATCAATTAAACACGAACCGCATAATTTTTTAAGTAAAGCCGCAGTTTTTCCGCCTACGCCCGCCAATGTGACGGTTTGTTGAAATAAAATGTTTAATTGACTCGGGCGCATCGGTTAATGAGCGGCAGAATTGACAATTGTTTTCGGATGGAAGGGTTTCAACGGAGATTTCGCAGTCGGTGCGGCAGGCTTTTTTGCCGGCGTTGAGGCGTTTAGCGCTTGGGGAGACGCTTCCGGCTTCTTTTCCGCGTTTTGAGAAGAAGCCGATTTATTATCATTTGCCGTCACAACGGGACGTGTGGGTTTTATCACTTTACCGTCGGGCAATTTAACGGTGCCGTCCTGATAAACAACCGATTTAAAAATTTCTAAATTATCAAACCGGCGTAAAACTTCGGCGCAATCCATTTCCGGCGCAGATTTCTGCTCATTGAAAACTTGAAACTTCTTGCGGGCATAGGCCGTTAAAACAGCTGTTTCTTCCTGCTCGGACGTGGTGGGATTAACCAAAATACGGCTGACGATAACCTCATAGTTAATCAGTTTATCGCGATCGGCTTGACAGGCTTGCGCCGCGCCGGCCAAAATAGCCAGTTTTTCGGCATCGGTCAAACCGTTTGCGGTACGGCTTTGTGCCTGACAGATAACCGGCAAAAACAGAAACATTAAAAAAAGCGCTTTTTTCATTGATTTTCACTCCTTCCTATGATTATATAAAATGAGTATATAACGATCGTAAAATTTTTTCAAGGAGAAAATCAATGCTTTCCGCAGTTTCTTTTTTACCGAACCGATCCGTTACAAGTTGCGTTATCTTATTACACGGATACGGAACAAACGGCGCCGACTTAATTGATTTGGCACCCGCGCTTTCAAAAAATTTGCCGCAAACGGCGTTTTTTGCGCCTAATGCACCGCATCAAATCAATCAAAGCGGGTTCGAGTGGTTTTCGCTTGATGACTATCGACCCGATAATACCGAATTGCTTTCCTATGCCGTTACTTTGCAGCACCGTGCGCAAAAAAGCGTGAATGACGTGGTTGATTTTGTTCAAAATATCTCAACAAAACATCGGGTGCCTCTTGAAAAAATTGTTTTGGGCGGTTTTTCCCAAGGCGGATTGATGACATTTTTAAGCGCTTTTGCGTTTTCAATGCCGTTGGCGGGACTGATGGGCTTATCGGCCGTTCCGTTGGTGGAAAAGCTGCCGAGTTTGTTTTCACTGCCGATTTTATTAACGCACGGAACGGCAGATTTCACCGTTCCCACGGAAGCCATGCAAATGACAAAAAAAATTTTAACGCAAATGGGGCAAAATGTTCAAACACATTTGGTAACCGGTATGGGGCACGGCATTGATGACTCCTGCGTGCGGGCTATGCGACTATTTATAGAAAAAGTGATTGAAAAATAAAAAAATCTTCTTTTTTATCGCTTCATAAGAAAAAATAAAACGCCTGATAAAAAGTGTTTTGTCTTTTTATAAAATATTTGACTTTTTCATTTTTTTATTTTATTTTTCATACCATCATAGGCTATAAAATCATTTTAACGGAAAAGTCATCATGAAAAGAACTAAAAAATTTCTTTTGTTTCTTTGTGTTTATTTTGTTGTTTCGGCAGTTACTTACGCAGGGGGCGTTATTGCCTTTAAACCCAAACATTCGCAGCCCGCTTTTTCCGTTGTGATGACAACTTATAACCGAGCCGATCAATTGCCGCGCGTGATTGAATCGGTGTTAAATCAAACATATAAAGATTTTGAGTTTGTTATTTTAGATGACGGCTCAACCGATTCCACGCAAGAAATCCTTTCTTTTTGGAAAGCCCGAGATTCACGAATCAGACTGATAAAAAATGAAAA
>CANREI010000130.1 GCA_947629595.1 uncultured Alphaproteobacteria bacterium
CTTGGCATAGTTTGATATTTCATAGGGCGGACAAGCAGCCTCTCGCATCATCTTGTTTGTCATTAAATAAAACGTACGGGCCGTTTCTTCATCGGGCACTGTAACCTGTTTTCGATAAAACGGCGTGTTTTCTTCAATTGTTAATTGATATAACGAATAATGCGTTAAGTTTAAATTTAAAATTTGCGTTAATTCTTTTTTCCATGCATCAAGCGTTTGATGAGAACGCGCATAAATAAAATCGGCATTCACTTTCGGAAAAAGTTGCTTTGCTTCTTCTAAACGCATGAGCGCCGTTTCAACCGTATGACGCCGTCCCAAAAAACGCAAATCCGTTTCGTTCAAGGCTTGGATGCCCATTGACAGCCTGTTAACGCCCAAAGCCCGAAACGCTTGCATTTTTTCAAGATGAATCGCATCGGGATTGGCTTCAATCGTTATTTCCGGCATTTCATCAAAAGCAAACCGATCTTGAAGCATGGTTAAAACTTTTGCCACCGATTGCGGCGACATTAAAGAGGGCGTTCCCCCGCCGAAAAAAACACTCGTTATCGGTAAATAAGATTTTTTCAAGCGGGCAAAAAATAAAATATCTCTTTGATAACCTTTTAAAATCTCCTCTTCATTCATTGCCTTTCCCGCCTGACTGAAAAAATCGCAATACGGACATTTCGATAAGCAATACGGCCAATGAACATAAACACCGAATAACGGTTTTGATACACGATACATAAACGCCTCTTGACAATTTTAAAAAAAGGGTTTAGAGTTTTGAGTGATGTTCAATTTTATAACAGGAAAGAAAAAACAATGCAAATACTAATTTCCGGACAACAAATAAATCTGGGTGACAATTTTCGCGTTTATGCGGAAGGAGCGTTGGATACTGCCGTTTCAAAATATTTTGATGAAGCAGTCAGCGCCGATATTAAAGTAACAAAAGAGGGAACGGAAATCAAAACCGAAGTGACGGTTCATCCGAAAACAGGGGCTTTGATTCGGTCTTCCGCCATTTCCGCCGATGCTTATGCATCTTTGGACGGTGCCGTTTCGCGTATTTCCCGCCAATTACGGAAATATAAAAATCGAATCGTTGATCATAAAGCGCCGGTTATTGAAATGGTGGATATGTCGGTTATTGAAACACCGGCGGAACCGGAAGAAGTCGATTCGCCGATTATTATTGCGGAAATGCAAACACAATTACCGATTTGCACCGTCAGTGAAGCCGTTATGAAAATGGATTTGGAAGGATTGCCCGCCTTATTGTTTAAAAACACGGCGCATGATGGTTTGAATATGGTTTATCGTCGTACGGACGGCAATATCGGCTGGGTTGATCCGAAACACAAAGGATAAGCTATGCAAATTCGTGATATTTTATCACAAAACGATATTGTGATTAACTCGGTATCGGAAAGCAAAAAGTTTGTTCTGGAACAGCTTTCCGCTTTGGCCGCCCCGAAAACGGGTATTGAAAAAAGCACTATTTTAGATGCTTTAATCGAGCGGGAACGGTTAGGAACAACCGGTGTCGGGCATGGGGTTGCTTTACCGCATACACGCCTTATCGGCCTTGATAAAATTTTCTGCGCTTTTATGAAAACGGCACCGATTGATTTTGAAGCCGTGGACGGAAAAGCCGTTGATTTAATTTTTCTGCTGCTGGTTCCCGAAGAAGCCGGTGCCGATCATTTAAAAGCGCTCAGTCACTTATCAACGCTCTTGCGTGATGAAACAAGCGCCGCACAGTTGCGTCAAGCCCAAACGGCAAAAGAATTATACCAAATTATTCTGAAAAACGATTTTGAAGAAGAATAAATAAAACGGCGCATTTTCCCGAAAGAAGATGTGCCGTTTTTTATATCAAAAATGAAAAAAGTTGAATTATATACGGACGGTGCCTGTTCAAAAAATCCCGGAAACGGCGGTTGGGCTTATTTATTAAAATATAAAAATTTACAAAAAGAAAATTTCGGCGGAGAAGCCGAAACAACCAATAACAAAATGGAATTAACCGCCGTTATTGAGGGATTAAAAGCCTTAAAAGAGCCGTGTATCATTGATTTATATACCGACAGTCGTTATGTGTTGGACGGGGCAACCGTTTGGTTAAAAAACTGGAAAAGTAAAAACTGGCTGAAAGCCGATAAAAAACCGGTTTTAAATGTTTCTCTGTGGCAGGAATTGGAAAAACTGATGGCGCCTCACCAAATTACGTGGCATTGGGTGAAAGGACATGCGGGGCATCAAGAAAACGAGCGGGTGGATTTTTTAGCCTGTCAGGGACGCGATTTATATAAACCGATGTAATTTATTCGGCAATGGAATATTGCGGCGCCGGACGGGTTAATCCGACTTGTTCAAAAAACGATTCCCATTCATTTGATTGTAAGTATTTGTTTTTCATAAAATATCCGTTTTTATCATTGGGACCGAATAACAAACCGAATGAGGCCGAAGAAGATAAACCGTAATTTTTTAACAAATCTTTTCCCGCCGGTGAGTGTTGCGAGGCACGCATTAAAACCAAATCCCCTTTCTGATAAAAAAAGCGAGCCGGATTTGTAAACCGCGCCGACAGCTGATTCAGCCGACACGTTAAACAGGCATTATTTTCAACCGTAACGTAAACTGCTTTATTTTCTTGAAGCGCTGCTTGCAAAGCTGCTTTCGAATAGGGAACGGCAACATCGGGCAATAAAAATAATAAACCGATTCCGATCAGGTTAATGATTAACGGCAACCGAATAATCAGTCGAATCGGCTGTTGCGCCGTTGAAAACGATTGAAATAACAAGGGTATGCGACGCGTGAAATAAAAAGGCGCCGCACAACAAAGACTCCACACAAAGGCAATTCGAAAAACGCCCCATTGAAAGGGAGGAACCGATAAAAAATAATCCGTTAAAAACAAATAGGGCATTATCGGCAGCAAAATCGGCAAAAAGCGTATGGAAATATAGGGTTTTATCAATAATCCGATTAAAAGAATCGCTTGCAAAGTCAACACAATCGGGTGACTGAAAATCAAACCGATCGGCACACCGAAAAACAACAATCCGGCAATTAAAAAGGGAAAAGCAAAAG
>CANREI010000131.1 GCA_947629595.1 uncultured Alphaproteobacteria bacterium
GGTTTAATGTCGAGCAACGCGAGACAGGCCTTCGGCTGAGCCGATTTTCGGCGAATAATCTCGCCCCATCCGCCATTAAAAAAGCCCCGTTTCGGGGCTTTTTTGGTGGCGAAGTGCGTTCGAACCTCGCGTTAAAAGCGAGGAAAGGAACCCTAAAACAGGCGGATGAAAAGACGCCGGTTTTTTATTGACGACAGTCAAAAAAAATTTTTAGGTTTAATGTCGAGCAACGCGAGACAGGCCTTCGGCTGAGCCGATTTTCGGCGAATAATCTCGCCCCATCCGCCATTAAAAAAGCCCCGTTTCGGGGCTTTTTTGGTGGCGGAAAGGGAGTGAGAGTCGAACCTCGCGTTAAGAGCGAGGAAAGGAACCCTAAAACAGGCGGATAAAAAAATCATCCGCCTGTTTTTTTGCGCTGCACACAAGATTCTTGTTGAATGGCATTATTTAAAGCTTCGTTAATACCACTGTTTAAATCATCGATATTGTTCAAATTAAAATCCTTCACCAGCCCGGAACCGGTATATTCTTTCCCATTTAAGGCAACACTATAAATTTGTGTATTTGAACATGCGGCAACCAGCTGATTTAATCCGTTATTAACAGCCTTATCATCATTATCCCAATAAACAATAACAATAAATTTTTCCTTGCCTGTTTTGCATAAAGGAAC
Source organism: uncultured Alphaproteobacteria bacterium (assembly GCA_947629595.1). Taxonomy (GTDB): domain Bacteria; phylum Pseudomonadota; class Alphaproteobacteria; order CAAHEQ01; family UBA3637; genus RGIG4140. Next base: position 674 of record CANREI010000131.1, read on the forward strand.
AATATCCTCTCTAATAGCCTCACCGAGAGAGGACGTATATCCGGCTGCCATATTCACAGATGTGTCAAAATCTAATGCATTTTGAATTTCGAAAACGGAATGTATTCCATAAGTCAAGATTGGATATTTAGGACCTCGAACCGAACCACATTCCTTGTTTTCATTATCATGACATCCGGCCAAATAAACCGCTGATTTAATATTTTCGGGAATTTGAAGTTTTTGCACGGCTGATTTTAGTTTTTGTACCGCAGATGGATATTTTTCTGCTAATTTTCCACTTGAATCAATGATATTGCCAAGTGATCCGCTATGATCAATCAAAATAATCAGTCCGCTTTCTTCTTCCTCTTTACAATAAGGGAGACAGATTTTTTTACCTTTCTGCGTTGTTTCGGAAACGTCATAATTTTCAGGACATGCGCATTCGCCGTTGGTCCATATCATTCCCTCTGCCACGCAACAAGCACCGTTTTTCGTGCAATTTTCCGCTGACGGATTTTTAAGACGACATTCTTCACTTGTCTTGCACGCCACACAGGTGTTTTCGTCACTGCAAATCGGTGTGGGATTTTTGCAATCACTATCAGTCAAACATTCCACGCATTTATTTGCGGTTGTGTTGCATTTAGGCGTATCGGGGGTATCAGCGCAATCATTATCTTCTGTGCATTCCACGCATCCTTTCTCTTGTCCGCCCCACACTTGATTATCAAGGCATTGAATGCATGTCTTGTCTTTCGAACAATGATAATTTTCGCCTTTTTCTTGACATTCTTCTTCCTTTTCACACGGACCGCATGTGTTTTCTTTGCACACCAGTTCGTCCGCGCAATCCGTGCTGTTCACACATTCCACACATTGTGTGCCACCCCAAACAGGCGTTCTCTCATCAATGTCAACACAGCTTTTGCAGGTATGACTTTCTTCATCACATTGCGGCGTTTCATCTTTACCGGTGCAGTGTTCATATGTTAAACATTCCACACACTTATATTCTTCCGTATAACAAGCAGGCGTATCAGGTGTATCGGTGCAATCATTATCTTCTGTACATTCCACACAATCCGTGCCGTTCCATACAAGCCCTTCATCACAGCTTTTGCAGATATTGTCTTCACAATATTGATTATGTGCACATTGACTATCTTCATAACATCTCACACATACATGTCGTGACAGATCACAATAAGGCGCGTTTTCCGATTCGCAATCCGTATCTTCTGTACAAACCTTTAACTCCGATACTGCTTCCGCCGAAAACACCGCATTTAAAACATTTTCGTTTCCCGCTTCGCAATTTCCTTTATCCGGATATTCATTTTTATTGACATTAAACGCAATTACGTTGCTCATACCGTTCAATAATTCCGCCAACGGTTTACAAACTCCTTCGGGAATGTTTTGTAACTCAATATAATACGCGTTCGCAACGTGACACGATATATTTGAAAGTTCCACGGTTTCATCATCGGCCAAAGCGCAAGCAAAATCAATGGGATAATCATCATTAAACTGAATATGTCCGAGCGTGGATTCATTGATTGAATCATAAGGTTCACCGAGGGTTAATTTTTCCGTTCCTTGGGCAATTTTTATTTGCGCATCATTCCGCATAATATTCATCTCATGGGCAATTTGATCGGCCTGATAATAGTTCATGGCATACCGAAACATAATAATTCCGCCAATGGACAGAACAGCAATAATGGCCAATACGCCCAGCATTTCAACCATACTGCGCCCGCTTTGAGATTGATTTTCAATTTGCTTTAATTGCTTGTTTTTTGCATGTTTTGTCATTTTTCGACTCCCGCTGTTGATAAAAACAGTATACAATTAAACGTACCTTTAATGCAACGCTGATTCGGGGGTAAAATTACCCTCAAAAATTGGTAAAACGGCTTTTTTATAACCCCTTGATATTGCATTAAATTTACCTCCAAATAAATTTTTTTTGAAAAAATCAAAAAAAAGTGTTGCAAAAATCGTACGTTTTTTTGATACATATTCAAAAAAAATCGCCTTGATGAGAGGCAGCCGGAAGTTGCTAACTACTTAGATGACATAGTGCGATATATTGACCAAAAGGCTTATTTTACCACCTTCCGGTCATTCGATTATTTGCCTTGTTTATCAAAAAACAGGACAATTAACCTTATCCTTTTTCAAGGACACATCTAAAGAGGTTAGCATACCTCGGGGCACACATCACTTGCCTTATTTTCAGAATAAAAACTTTTTAAATCAATGTCAAGCAGAAAAAGCAGCATTGTTTTGTTTTTCTTATTTTCGGTGGGAAGTGCCGGTACGGTGTGCTGAAAAGAGAGGAGAGGTATTCCGCTGAATTGGGTTTCAAGAGCGGAACATGAAAATGGTGATAGCGTTCTCTCAAAAACTGACCTCACTTACATAAA
>CANREI010000132.1 GCA_947629595.1 uncultured Alphaproteobacteria bacterium
GAGGAGGGTTTTCCCGTAACCGGATTCACTTTCACCAACCGAACGCCTTGCGGAATACGGAACGGAATATTCGGTTGTCCTTTTAACGCCGCTATCATAAAATCACGGAAAATCGGACCGGCAACCACACCGCCCGTATCATTCACACCCAACGTTTGCGGATTATCAAACCCGACCCACACACCGGCCACCAAATCGGGTGAAAAGCCGATAAACCACGCATCAAAGCTATCGTTACTCGTACCGCTTTTGGCACCCAATGTGCGCCCCACGGCCTTGGCAACGCGACCGGTTCCCCGTTCCACAACGCCCGTTAAAATATTCACCATTTGATAGGCGCTGACGGGATCTTGTATTTGTTCCCGCGTATCAATAATTTCCGGTTTTTTGTTCACATCTGCCGTTTCACCGGCGCAATTCGGACACGGACGCGTATCATGTTTATAAATGGTTACGCCGTCTCTGTCTTGAATACGATCAATTAAATTCGGCGTGATTTTTTTACCGCCGTTCACAAATGCCCCGTAAGCCGTTACCAATTTTAACAATGTTGTTTCATTCGCGCCCAACGCCGATGATAAAACCGGCAATAAATTATCGGCAATACCGAACTTTTTGGCATATTTTGCCACTTTACGCATACCGATGGCTTTGGCTAATCGAATGGTCATCAGGTTACGGGATTTTTCCAATCCCACCCGCAATGTTGTAGGGCCGTAAAACGTACGACTGTAATTTTTCGGTTTCCATAAAGAACCGTCCGGCAAACGCATCACAATCGGCGCATCTAAAATTAAACTTGACGGCGTATAACCCGAATCCAACGCCGCCAAATAAACAAACGGTTTAAACGAGGAACCCGGTTGCCGATAAGCTTGAATCACCCGATTGAATTGATTGCGATAAAACGAAAAACCGCCCACCATGGCCAACACACGCCCCGTATGCGGATCAAGCGCCACCAATGACCCCTCCGCTTCGGGTAATTGTTGTAATAAATAGATTTTTGTTTTCGGCGTATCTTTATCTTTCGGCGAAACAAAAATCACATCACTTGTTTGCAACACTTTTTTCACACTCTTCACGCTTTCGGCGGAAATACGGGCGTTTCCCAAATATTTACGCGCCCATGAAAGCGTTGTTAACAAAATTTTTCCCGTTTCACCGGTTGTTAAATAAATTTCGGCTTCTTTATCAGTGGTGTTTGTCACAACGGCTTCAAGCCACCCGTCCGGCACATAAGCCGGCAGCTCGCGTTTTCGAAAAGCGCTTTGCCAATCATCTTTCAATTCCAATTTTTCCGCCGCACCGCGCCAACCGTGCCGTTTATCATAATTCAACAACCCGTTTTGCAAGGCTTCAACGGCTGCTTTTTGCAATCGCGGATCCAAAGACGTTCGAATAAACAAGCCCCCGTTATACATGGCATCATCACCATATTTCGCCACCACGAATCGCCGCACTTCTTCGGCATAATAGCCGTTTGTTTTTAAGGCATTTTTTTCTTTCACCACCACATTCAGCGGCTCTTTCATGGCTTCTTCGGCCTGTTCTTGCGTGATATAGCCGTCGTCCGCCATACGGGAAATCACCCAGTTTCGCCGATGAACGGCTTGTTTCGGACGACGAATCGGATGATAATTATTCGGCGCTTTGGGCAGTGCCGCCAAATAGGCCGCTTCCGCCAAAGTTAAATCTTTTAAATCTTTATTAAAATAATTCAAAGCAGCGCTGGCAACGCCGTAAGCACCGCCGCCCAAATAAATTTCATTGAGATATAATTCCAAAATATGATCTTTGGTGTAAGTCTGCTCAATTTTGCGTGCCAATAATGCTTCTCTGATTTTACGGGATAACGATTGCTCGTTGGAAAGTAAAAAGTTTTTGGCAACCTGTTGTGTAATGGTAGAAGCCCCCATCGGGCGCCGTCCGGTCCCGATGTTTTTCAAATTTAAAATCACGGCACGCGCCAATCCCAGAAAATCAATACCGCCATGGGCATAAAAATTTTTATCTTCCGCCGCCAAAAAGGCATTACTGACCATCGGCGGTATTTTTTCAATCGGCACAAACGATCGTCTTTCGTTGGCATATTCGGCCAATAACGAGCCGTCATTGGCATAAAGACGCGTTGTTACGAGCGGGCGATAATCGGCCAGTTGTCGATAATCCGGCAAACCGACGGAAAAATGCATCACAACAACCACGCCGACCAAAAAAATAATAAAACAGAAAAAGAAGGCCAAACTGACCAATGTTGACAATAACCGCATAGAAACAATCCTTAAATTAAAATATTTTTTATTTTATCTTTTTTTTTCAAAATTTCAAGGAAAATATGCCGTTTCATCGGAAAAAATAAAACCGTTCGGCCAAATAAAAAAGAAAGGCCGAAAAATGACCTTTCTTTTTAAAATTTTTCGCCCGAAAATTTAATGCAATTGCAAATAGAGTTTTTCCAGCGCTTTATCAACACGTTTGCGCGCCGTTCTTTCACACATTTGCGCTTCATTTGCCAAGCGTTTCCACCCCATACCCGAAAACCGCTTCCATAAGAGTTGCCGCTCCTTCACACTTAATCTGGGCAACCAATCAAACTGCACGATATCGGCATCATCAACTTCCGTCGGCGTCGGGCGAAAATAAATTTGCTTTTCGCGACTTTGCCGTTCAATATCCGCATAGCGCAAAGAAGAACGCAAACCCGTCGGATGCGGTGCCGGATATAATTTATAAATTTCACACGCTTTTATGATTTGATTGCGTATATCATCGATTGATTTAATTTCTTCCATTGTTTTTCCTTTCCGTTAAATCTGATAAACAAGTTATTTTTCGTGAATAGCCGCCGTTTCGAAATTGCTGAATCAACCATTTCCGCTTTTTAACGGGCAAATAAACCGCCGTTTGCATAAATGCGATATCGGCAATGGAAAAAATCGGCTGTTTTTTTGATTTGTGTGCGGGATTAAAAAAAGATAAAAACATTTTTTCGCCTCTTATGCGTGACAGACGAATTGTTTTTTCATCCAATCGGCAAAAGCCGTAAAAGAATGAAACACTTTCACTTCCGCGGGAAAAATTTGTTCT
>CANREI010000133.1 GCA_947629595.1 uncultured Alphaproteobacteria bacterium
TTTGAAAAAGGCATTTCAAACGCTTCGTTTATGGAAGTAAAATCCGGCTTGACGGAGGGTGAAACCATCGTAACGGAATATTTAACGGGCGGACGGCGACGCAAATGACACAACAGCTTCAACAATCGAGCGATCGGCATCAAATTGTGATTGAAGTGAAAAACCTGTGTAAAACTTATTTTATGGCAGGCGGTTTAAGTCAAAATGTGCTTAAAAATATTTCTTTTCAAATTAAAAACGGCGAATTTGTGTCGATTATGGGGCATTCCGGTTCGGGAAAATCAACACTGATGAACATTTTGGGGTGTTTGGATCGACCAACGTCGGGCGATTATTTTTTGGACGGGGAAAATGTGGCACAAAAAGATGATACCGCTTTGGCGCATATTCGGGGTGAAAAAATCGGGTTTGTGTTTCAAAATTTTAACCTGTTAATGAAACGCACCATTGCCGATAATGTTTCATTACCGCTTATATATCGCAATATTGGTGAAGCGGAACGCAGGGAGCGTGCCGTTAAAATGTTGGAACAAGTGGGATTGAGCGGCTATGAAGACAGATTGCCCACGCAAATTTCAGGCGGTATGCAGCAGCGTGTTGCCATTGCCCGCGCGCTGATTAACAATCCGGCTATTCTTTTTGCCGATGAGCCGACGGGTAACTTGGATACGCAAACATCTGATGAAATTATGCACTTGTTTTGTCAGTTAAATCGGCAGGGAATAACGGTTGTATTGGTGACGCATGAAGATGATGTTGCCGATTATGCGCCGCGCATGATTAAAATCAGCGACGGCAGAAAAGAGTTTGACGGTTTGCGGGCCGATTATGTGAAAACGGCGCAAAAGGAGCAGGAATGATTTATCAAATTCTGAAAGAAGCGTGGATCTCCATCAGTGCCTATAAATTGCGCACGTTTTTAACCATGTTGGGGATTTTAATCGGTGTTGCCGCCGTGGTGATGATGGTTTCCGCCGGACAGACCGTTCAAAACGAAATTACCAAAACATTTGATGCCATGGGAACGAATCTTATTTTAATCGGCCCGGGTGAAACGGTTAAGGGCGGCGTTCGCGGCGGACGCGGCAAACCGACGGTTACGTTTGCCGATATGGATTCGTTAAAAGGGTTGAAAGACGTGGAAGCCGTGAGTTATGTTGTGAACACGGCCGTACAGGCGGTTTTCGGTGCCAATAATTACGGCGTGAGTGTTTACGGCACAACGCCTGATTATTTAACGGTCGGCAATTGGGAAATTGAGCAGGGGCAAATGTTTACCGAGCGCGATTTAAAATCGGGCAAACCGTATGTGGTGATCGGACAAACGGTTGTTAACGAATTATTCGGCTTGCAAAATCCCGTGGGGAAAGTCATTCGCTTAAAAAGTCAGCCTTTTACGGTTATCGGCGTGTTGAAAGAAAAGGGCGACGGTATGATGGGCGATGATCAGGATAATATTGTTTTAATGCCGGCAACCACTTTGCGTCAACGTCTGCATTCGGGGTTTCGACCCGATTTTGCCAACATCGGGTTTGTGAAGGCCGTGAGCGAAGATAAAATGGAAGCGGTCGCCAATCGCATTGAATATCAGCTGCGGGCGCGGCATCGGCTTAAAGAGGGTGTCGATAACGATTTTTCGGCGCGTTTAATGACGGATATGGTGGAAAAAGTGCGCAACGTGGGCTTTATTTTATCGGCCTTATTGGCGGCCATTGCCTCCATTTCGTTGGTGGTGGGCAGTATCGGCATTATGAATATGATGTTGGTTTCGGTCACCGAGCGCACGCGGGAAATCGGCACGCGTAAGGCGTTAGGTGCGCCGAATCGCTGGATTATGTTTCAGTTTCTTTCCGAATCGGTGTTAATCTCATTTATGGGCAGCTTTGTCGGTATGATTGTGGGAGTGGTATTATCGCAAATCGGCGGTGTTATTTTGGAAAAAGAGGTGCCGATCTCTGTTTGGTCAGTGATTATTTCCGTTGCGGTGGCCGTTGTGGTGGGCGTTGTTTCCGGCCTGATGCCCGCCTTAAAAGCCATGAAGCTTGATCCGATTGAAGCGTTACGATATCAGTAAAATTTTAAGCAATTTACCGTTTTTTTTCATAAACAAGCATTTTTTTCTTGAAAAAAAAGAATGAAGTGCGTATAGTATGACTAGTTTTTTTTAACAATAAGGAAGGTAAATATGAAAACACAAGCAAACAACATTCGTCCGGGTTGGATTATCGAACATAACGGCAAGCAATGGACGGTTATGAAAACCATGGTGACAAAGCCGGGTAAAGGCGGTGCCTTTATGCAGGTTGAAATGCGCGATTTAGCCAGCGGTAACAAAACGAACGAACGGTTCAGAAGTGAAGATACCATTGAAAAATTAACGTCGGAAAACGTGGATTGTCAATTTTTGTATCGGGACGGCGATACGCTTTATTTTATGAATCAGGAAACATATGATCAACTGGAAATTCCGGCCGATTTTATGGGCGAATCGGTTGCCTTTTTGCAAGACGGTATGAGTGTTGTTGCCAATATGATTGAAGGCAAAGTCGTTAATATTGAATTGCCGTTGCAGGTGGTGTGTACGGTGGTTGAAACCGAGCCGTATTTGAAAGGCCAAACGGTCACAACATCTTATAAACCGGCCATTTTGGATAACGGATTAAGAACAACCATTCCGCCGTTTGTTACAACGGGCGAAAAAATTGTTGTCGCAACGGCCGATTGTTCCTATGTTGAAAGGGCAAAATAATGCCGATTGTCGAAAAACGAACGATTACACCGCGTCGGGAAAGTTTTAAAAGCGAAAAAACGCGTGAAGAACAAAGAATTGATTCTTTATCGCCGCATTTGACAATTATGATTAAAGCTGCCCGAAAAGCGGGGTTTCGTTTGATTCGTGATTTTGGCGAAATATCCAATTTACAGGTTTCCCGCAAAGGGCCGGGCGATTTTGTAACGAATGCCGATTTAATGGCGGAAAAAACGCTCATAGAGCAATTAAGCGCCGCGCGGGAAGATTACGGTTTTATTTCGGAAGAGCGCGGTGTGATTCCGGCCAAAAA
>CANREI010000134.1 GCA_947629595.1 uncultured Alphaproteobacteria bacterium
CAAACCAAAATCCGAATGTGTTGATTGCCTATTATTCGTGGTCGGGAAACACAAAGGAAATTGCCGAAGATATTCATAAAGCCGTCGGCGGCACGCTTTTTGAAATTCAAACCGTGCAAAGTTATCCGGAAGAATATCGTGCAACAACGGAGCAGGCCAAAAAAGAAATTAACGATCATTTTAAGCCGGAATTAAAAACAAAAGTTGAAAATATGGCGCAATATGATACGATTTTTATCGGCTCGCCGAATTGGTGGGGAACCATCGCGCCGGCTGTCAGCAGTTTCCTGGCTGAATATGATTTGAACGGCAAAACCGTGATTCCGTTTATTACACACGGCGGCGGCGGTGAACAAAATACCGTTAAAGATTTAACCGCACAATGCACGGGGTGTCATGTTTCATCTCATCCGTGGGTGAGTTATAAAACAATGACGCTCGGCCGAATGAACGGTTGGTTAAAAGAAATCGGATTCATTAAAGAATAAATTGTCTTTTTCCCGATAAAAAAACCGGTGTTACAAAAAAACGCCGGTTTTTTGTTTTTACCCGTCTTCTAAATGAAGCAGGGCCGTAATGCAAAGCGGTATGACCACCAAAGACGGCCCCCACGCCGCCAAAATATAGGGCAAGCTCTGTGACAAGCCCAGCACATTGGTGACACGTCCCAGAAAATATAAAACAAAACCGCCCAGAACGGCTGATACGATTCGGGTAAGCATTTTGCCTTGCCGTGTTGTCGGCGGCAGCGTAAAGACGGCTGCAATAAGCAACATGGCAACCAACATAATCGGATAAGCCAACAATTCATTAAAATACATGGCATGTTCGGCAACGGCAAACCCGGATTCGCGCAAGAATCGAATAAATTTCGGAAACCGCCAGAACGACATGGTTCGGGGCTCGTCAAAACGCTCTAAAATACGCTCTAAACTGAAACCCGTTTTAATGCTTTCGACCGGTTTTGTAAAAGCTTCTTCCGTTAACGGATCAATGATAAAAGCATTCGGCAGCGTTAATTGGCCTTTCATTAAAATGGCATTATTTCCCTCAATTTGTCGTTTTAATGCCCCGTTGGGTAATAATTCAAATAAAGAAACTCTGTCTAAAATAACTTCTTTCCCTTCTTGTCGTACGCGACCGGCCCGCAGAACCAGTGTTTGATTATCATCGGCTTCCCGAAGCCATAATCCTTTTTCCGACCATGAAAACGGATGAGAATTTGTCATGCCGATTCGTTCTTCCAACCGTTCAAACTGTTTTGCCGTCATGGCGGCGAAGGGATTAAAAATTGTAATGTTAAAAACGCCCAACAAAAACACGAAAGCCACAATCGGCGTGATAAAATTCCACACACTCATCCCGATGGAACGCATAATAATCAATTCGGATGACGCGCTGTATTTTAAAAAGAAAATAACACCGGCAATTAAGGCCACAAAGGGCAGAATAATGTGAATCATTTGCGGCGATTTTAACACGCCCAACACCAAAATATCCCAAAAGGCAATATTTTCCCGTTTGGCGGCCATACGCAACAATTCAATAATATCAAACAACAAAACAACGGCCGTTAATGCAAACAAAGTTGCAAAGAAAATAAAGACATAATGTTTTAAAATATATTTAAATAAAATTAAATTCATTATAAAGTACCTGATATTTTTTTAATAATCATACGCAAAAATAAAAAATTGTCAATATTTAATATCGCATCAGCCGGAAGCAGAAGAGAAAAAGCATAAAAAAAATGAATAAAACGAAAAAAAACTATTGACAAACGGTAAATTATTCTGTATAAAAAGCTCTGTTGAGCTGATGAGTGCGTAGCTCAGCTGGTAGAGCACCTGACTTTTAATCAGGTGGCCCTGGGTTCGAATCCCAGCGCGCTCACCATTTAAAAACCACCTTTCGAGGTGGTTTTTTTGTTGCCGTTTTTTTGTGTCAACCCCGTTTTTCGGGAGCAGATAAAATCCTCTGTTCAAAAAAAATGTGAACAGAACGCATTTGCCGATTCATTTCATCATTTTTGTTGATTTTCACGCTGTTTTTGATAAAATAAGTTAGAGCGAGGAAGAAATGAAACATATTTTATGCGTCGGCATCGGAAAAATGGGGCAATTAACGCTTGATTACTTTAAAAAAGAGAAAACAATCGAGCATATTTATGTTGTTGATCCCAAATTTCAATCACTTTCAACAAAACGAATCACTTATTTAAAAAATTTTTCGCAATTACCCTCATCAGCACAAATAGACGCCGCTTTTATTATGACACCGGTTTCGGTGCATCAATCTTGTTTGGAGCAGGTGTTAAAAGCCGGCATTCAAAACATTTTTATCGAAAAGCCCGCGTTACAGTCACAAGCGGAGTTTCAAGCGGTTTTGCCGCTCATTCAAAATCAAAAAATTGCCGTCGGTTATATTTTGCGGCAATCAAAAGCCTTGCGCGATTTAAAACATTTTTTAAAGCAATATACGCATGCCGGATTTTCTTTAACGCAATGCAATGTCACATATACCAAACCGTATGATTTTTCTTTGAATCATATCAACGCTTGGGAAGAATGTTGTCACCCGTGGGATTTATTGTTTTGTTGTTTAAATTTTAAACAAGCGCAAAAAACAATTATCAAGCAAAAAAAGCTGGTAAATGATTTAAAATCCGGGCAAACGGTTGCGGCTGATATAAAATATGAGCTGACTTTTAACACGCAAAAAACAGATTTAAATATTTTCTTTTCTTATTTAAAACCCGATCGGAAAAGAGAGTTTGTTTTTGAGTTAAAAAACAATCAAAATCAATTCTGTAAAATGGTTTTATCGCTTGATGTTGCGGCTTCAACAGGCAACGTGCTTGATAAAATCAGTATTTATCAAAACAATCAGCCCGTTTATGTTGCGGCGTATCCGGCTTATGAAAAATTGGCGCATCAAATTCAAAACGTTTGCCGTTATTTTAACACAAATAAAAAATCAAACTTGCATCTTTTTCAAGAATCGATTGCACTGCAAAACATTTGTGATGATG
>CANREI010000135.1 GCA_947629595.1 uncultured Alphaproteobacteria bacterium
ATTCCGATTGAGACCGGCTTTGAAATTGTGCGCAAACACGAGGAATTTCATATTGCTTAAAATCCAACATTTGTTTTTCTAAAAACACATTTTCCAAAGCTTCTTTAAAAGGTGTTAAAGAGGCAAAAAACCACCAATCATTAAAATTGTCCGAACAATCCCTGCCATTGACATTGCTGTATAAATAAACCTGATTCCAGGGTTTATTATCGCCTGCAAAATGTCTGACAACGATATTGTTTTTCAAATCAATCACTTCATTATGGGTTTTATTTCTTTCATAATAAAGAATAGCTTGTTCGGTTGTATTAAATATCGGTTCCAATTCCTGGTAATTATTTTCAAATAATTTATTTAAAGGATCTTGATCGGGATATTGTGTAAATTCTCTATATTCATCATAAGTATCCAAGAGTTTTTTTGTTATTTTTTGTTTCCGCCATTTATGACAGTCAATCACAAGCACACCGGATGAAAAATACTGATGCGTTTCACTTAACTCTAAATATTTTAAATCATTCTTTATTTTATCACCCCAGTCTGCATTATCTTGCCAATATTCATAAACGCCGCCGACGGCACGGCCATTCAGATCAATGTTATTTAACTTTGAAATATCACTTAACACAATCGTATCACTATCCAGATAAATTGCTTTATCTATATCAGGTATCAGTTCCGATATAAAATATCTTCCGAAAACAAGAGCGTTAAAATGCCGAACTTGTTTAACGTTTATTTTTTTTAATGATTGTGTAATATCTAAAAAGCGTAATTTACAATGAGAAAAATGAGTTTTTACCCATTTTTTAATCATATTTTGCAATTCAAGAGATATTTCCCTATGCAAAATATAAAAATCTGTTTCTGCTTTTGTACACCGGGCGACACTGGCTATTGTAACACAAGCATATCGCAAATAATTTAAATCGCAACACAAACAAATATTAACTTTTTTTAACATATTACCAAAACCTCTTACTTTGAAATTTCATTTTTAATCCTTCAAAAAACGGCGTCATTGATGCGTAAAACCAAAATTCATCGAAATTTAATGTTTTGCATCTGTAATCCGGATATATTCTGTCATTATATAACCAGGGTTTCATAGGCCCTTCAAAATGACGAACAATACAATTCCATTTTTTGTAGGGAAGGCCTTTAAATTTTTCGGGACATTCATTTATTGTTGAAACACAAGCATTCATTAAATTAAATTCCGTTCCTATAATTTTATAATTATCATCAAAATACTTATTTAATAAATCTTGCTCAACATATCTGAGTTTATTTTTATATTTATCTTGTATTTTAAATAATTCTGCCGTGATATCATATTTTCTCCACATATCGCAATCAAATATCAGAACACCGGCATTAAAATACTTTTTTAACATTGCTGTCGAAAAATTCATATAATTACCGTTATGCATCAGATAATCATTGATCATATAATTATCCGGAACACCTCCTAACGCATATCCCTCCAAATCAATATCTATCATTTTTTGCAAATCACCCAGTATCAATACATCAGAATCCAGGTTAATGATTTTTTTGATATTCGGTTTCAATTGAGGAATGAGTATTCTCGCGTATGTTGTATTGCTCCAATAAGGGGCCGTTTCAAAAGAATTTGCCATTCTGAACGTTGAAAACTCTTTGTTCATATCGATGGAAATAAATTCAATATCAAAATTACTGAATTTATTTTTCATGGATTCTATTTGTTTTCTGGTAAAAGAATATACAGGATCACCTATAATGTAAAATTTAAGGAATGATTTTGTGTTATAACAAGCACTCGCTATTAAAACTGCCATATAGGGAGCGTAATTTTCGTCACCCGAAATAAAAATTGGTATTTCTTTTTTCATGTTAATTACTTCCAAAATGAATAAATTTTCTTTTCAGTTTCATAGACCATATTTTTAATCAAATGATCCGGTTGGGTTAAAGCCCATTCAAACATTTCACTAACGGTCTGTTCTAAATCGGTTCCATCATAAAAGCCTAAAAGTTTTTTAGCTTTATCATGATTACAAAAAGCATATTTAGCCTCATGACGTTGTTCCAAATGAACAATGTCCGGATGGAAGCCGAAATGCGCGGCACATTTTTGAACCAATCGTGCAGCATCTGAAATCGTGCGTTCTTGATCCGCACCCAAATTAAAAATTTCGCCGCTATAATCAAACATGAGTTGTTCAAAAGGTTTATAATAATATTTAACATCGGAAAACGCTCTGGTTTGTAATCCGTCACCGAATATTGTTAACGGTTCATTATGTATAGACTTTCTTATCCATATACCGATAACATTACGATATCTGTCCCAAATATTTTGATATTTTCCGACAATATTATGCGGACGAATAATAACATAATCCAAACCGAATTGTTCTTTGGCTGATTTTAAATCCATTTCAACGGCATATTTAGCAATTCCGTACGGATCAATCGGTTTGGGTTGCATATTTTCCGTGAACGGCGGTGTATTTTCTTTGCCGTATGTTGCCATAGACGAAGTAAAAATAAATTTCTTAATATTATGATTGATTGCGGAGGTAATTAAATTCGCCGAACAAATTAAATTGTTAGTATAATTATATTTACGAATAAACGGACTCAATCCTTCCGCGGCATAAGCTGCAAAATGATACACGTAATTCGGTTTTTCTTCGGCAAAAAATTGATCAACCGCCTCCAAATCTGCCAAGTTTAAGTTAACACATTTAATACCCGGAACGAGATTTTCTTTATAACCGCCGGAAAAATCATCTATTCCTACAACATCATACCCTTTTGACAAAAGATAACGTGTAAAATTACTGCCTAATAAACCGGCCATTCCTGTAATTAATATTTTTTCTTTCATTTTTTTCCTCCTAAAAATTTACTTTTCATTTATCCCAAAGAAAACGTATTTTAAATACCGATGCCGCGATATTTAAAACCGTTGTTTTGAGCTTCAATCGGGTTAATTAAATTTCGACAGTCAATAATGGT
>CANREI010000136.1 GCA_947629595.1 uncultured Alphaproteobacteria bacterium
CCCGGACAACCGCCGACAAAACAAATATTATGTATTAAATTATTTTCAATATCAAAACTGATTTGTTTTGCGCAAACACCTTGCGGTTCATAGTGAAAACGGGTCATTTCTTTTCTCCTGTTTATTATATATAAACAATTGTACGGCTGATTTTCAAAAAAATCAAGTCTGTTTTTTTAAAACTTCAAATACGTTTTAAATGCACCAACCCGTTTTGATTGAAAATATCAAAACGGGCTGCATCTGTTCATTTTTTAAAATCGAATATCGATTTATTTCGTGACAATACTCACCAGTTTATTCGGCACATAAATTGTTTTAACAATTTTTTGCCCTTCCGGAATGTAAGATTGCACTTTTTGAACGGCCAAAGCTTCAATTTCTTCTTTGGCGGCCTGAACGCCGACTTTTATTTCGCCGCGTAACTTTCCGTTAACCTGAATAACAATCACTTTATCACGATTTTTTAAAACCTCTTCATTCACATTCGGCCACGGTTCGTTAAAGACAGACCCCTGATGCCCCAACATTTCCCATAATTCTTCCGACAAATGCGGTGCAAACGGTGCCAGCAACACAACATAACAGTCCAAACACGTTTTAACAAACCGTTTATCGGGCTTGGCTTGATGCAAATAGGCATTTAAAGCATTTAAATATTCCATTAACCGCGCCAAAGACGTGTTAAATTGAAACAATTCAACATCATGCGTTACGGCCTTAACGGTACTTTCACGCACAAATTCCAATTCTTTTTCGGCCTCACCGTAATCGGTTGATGTTTCTTCCAGTTTTTCAAAAGCATCGAACAAACTTTCAATTCGATTGACAAACCGCGCCATTGCTTCAATGCCCGCATCACTCCACGGACCGCCCTCCGTATAAGAAAAAGCAAACTCCAAATACATTCTCAACACATCGGAACCGTATTTTTGAATATATCCGTCCGGATTGATGGTGTTGCCTTTCGATTTTGACATTTTTTGTCCGTCCGGGCCCAAAATAATGCCTTGATGAACCAACGATTGAAACGGTTCGTCAAAATCAAGATAACCCATATCTCTCAATGCTTTTGTAAAGAAACGCGCATACAGCAAATGCATGGTGGCATGTTCCTGCCCGCCGACATATTTATCAACCGGCAACATTTGATTGATTTTTTCCCGATTAAACGGCTCTTTGTCGTTTTTATTATCGGGGAACCGTAAGAAATACCATGAAGAATCAACAAATGTATCCATTGTATCGGGATCGCGTTTGGCATCGGCTCCGCATTTCGGACACTTCACATTCATAAATTCGGCACAGCGTGCCAACGGTGATTCACCGTCCGGCCGGAACTCAACATTATAAGGCAATTTAACCGGCAACTCGCTTTCCGGCACCAACACGTTACCGCAATACGGACAATGAATAATCGGAATGGGCGCCCCCCAGTAGCGTTGCCGCGAAATTAACCAATCACGCAACCGATACATTGTTGTTAATTTTCCTTTACCGACTTTTTCCAATTTTTTAACAATGGCCGGAACAGCCTCCTCCGTTGTTAAGCCGCTGAATTCCTCACTGTTAATGAGTTTACCGTGTTCACAAAACGGCAGCTCTTTTTCCGCACCGTTTTTATCAACAATCACGCGGGAAATCGGCAAGTGATATTTTTGCGCAAAATCAAAATCTCTTTCATCATGCGCGGGAACCGCCATCACAAAACCCGTGCCGTAGGTGGCAATTACATAATCGGCAATCCAAACGGGCACTTTTTTGCCGTTCACGGGATTATAGGCATAAGACCCCGTAAAAACACCCGTTCTTTCCCGCACCGTGGAAATACGATCTATTTCGCTTATTTTACCGGCTTGCTCCAAATATTTTTGAACAGCTTCTTTATATTCCGGCTTGACCAATTTCATCACATCTTCATGCTCGGGCGCAATCACAACATAGCTTAAACCGTACAGCGTGTCGGCACGCGTGGTAAAGGCTTGCAGTTGCATACCGTTATCAATATCAAACGTGATTAAAGAACCGGTTGATTTTCCGATCCAGTTTTTTTGAATTTTTTTGGTTTTTTCGGGCCAATCCAGCTGATCGATGCATTTTAACAATTCATCGGCATATTCGGTAATTTTAAAAAACCATTGTTTCATTTTGCGTTGCGTGACTTCCGAACCGCACCGCTCGCATTTTCCGTCAATCACCTGTTCGTTTGCCAAAACGGTTTTACAGGAAGGACACCAGTTAATGGGCGCCTCTTTTTGATAAGCCAAATTCCGTTCATATAATTTTTCAAAAATCCATTGCGTCCATTTATAATAACTTTCATCGCACGTGGATAAAAAATAATTCAAATCGTAACTGCCGCCCAAACGCTTATATTGCTCCAACATGGTGGCAATGCATTTATCCGTTGAATCTTTCGGATGAATGCCCGTTTTAATGGCATAGTTTTCGGCCGGCAATCCGAACGCATCAAACCCCTGCGGGTGAAAAACGTTAAAGCCTTGCATGCGTTTAAATCTTGCCCATGTATCGGTAACGCCGTAATTATACCAATGGCCGCAATGCAAACTGGTCGCCGAAGGGTATGAAAACATTTCAAGACAGTAAAGTTTTTTATTCATTTTGCTTTCATCAAAACGATATAAATTTTCTTCGGCCCATTTTTTTTGCCATTTTTCATCTGTATGTATTGAGTATTTCATTTTTGTTCTTTTCTTTTTTTAAATGGATGATAAAAACTGAAAAATGCAAACCGATTGACACATTTTAATGTTATTCAAACAGGTTGCATTCTTTTTTTAAATTACATCAATCAAAATTTAAAGTCAAGAAATATTTACGAAGATTTTATCTTTTCATCCCCTGCCCGAACGGGTCGGAAAAAGTCTTTAAAAAACATTCTTTTTTCATTTTAAAGTTCCGT
>CANREI010000137.1 GCA_947629595.1 uncultured Alphaproteobacteria bacterium
GCGGCCTTTTTGGCGGGTTCGGCTTTGGTGCTTATCTTCACCGTTTTATCGGCTGCCTTTTTTTCGGCTTTTTTTTCAGCTTTGGCTGGCGTTTTGGCGGAAGCTTTGGAAGCAGCGGCCTTTTTGGCGGGTTCGGCTTTGGTGCTTATCTTCACCGTTTTATCGGCTGCCTTTTTTTCGGCTTTTTTTTCTGGCTTTGCCGGCGCTTTGGCGGGGGCTTTGGCGGCAGCGGCCTTTTTGGCGGGTTCGGCTTTGGCGCTTATCTTTACCTGTTTATCAGCCACCTTTTTTTCGGCCTTTTTTTCGGGTTTTGCAGGAACGCTTGCTTCGGGTTTTGAAGCCTCTTTGCCCGCAGCGGGAGTTGATGATTTAATACCTGCATTTTTTCGGCTTGATGCGGTGGCAGTGACTTCCTCGCGTAAAACAATTGCCGGTTTGTTTTCTTTTTTGTTGCGTGCCGATTCCAGGGCTAATTCTTTTAAAGACGTGTAAGCAATTTTACAATGTTCCGGACAATAAGGCTTGCCGGTTTGCGCATCTTTTCCGCAAAAGTGAAAGTCATCGGTGCCGGGTTCGCCGTAGGGCCAGCGGCAAGAGTTAATTTTTAAATCCAACAAGCTTATTTTTTCTTTTTGATGTGATTTCTGAGTGCTTTTGGCGGGTATCGGCACAATTGTTTTGGGAACGCGAATGGGGGAGGGACGCGCGTCTAACCCCAAGCGATGCACTTTGCCGACAACCGCATTTTTTGAGATACCCAATTCACGGGCAATTTCAACCGTGCTTTTTCCTTTATTCCATAATTTTGTCAGCTGTTTGATTTTATCTGATGTCCAAGCCATATTTAACTCCTTATTGTTAATTGATAATTTCAATCGGTAATCCGACTCTTAACAAATTTTTGTTCGTAAAAGCATTTTTCAGTGCCGGCGCATATTTTTCCGCAAATAAAGCATCGGCCGCCTTTGCATGATAAAATTCCGTTAACATTTGAATCGGCAAGAATTTTTCGTTTTCCTTAATCGGATATTGTTTTCGAAAACCGGAAATCACAATGGCTTCCGATAAACTCATTTGCGAAACGCGATATCCTTTGAGTAACCGATCGGCCGTTTCAATAAATTCTTCCCGATTTTTCCAGCCTTTTGCTTTTAAAAAAGCATCGAGTTTTGCGCCGTTTCCGGTATCGTCAATATGTTTAATCCACTCGCGAAACGGCCAAGACATTACAAATGCCAAATTATCACCCAAATAATCCCGTAACCGACTGGCAAGTCGTTCTTCGGCGCCGTCAATAAAGGCAGGAATATCATTCAGCGTTTGAACGGTTTGTGTGACATCTGTTTCGGTTAGATCCGTTTGCGTAAAAGACTGCGGCAGTGTTTTCGGAATTTGATAAATCTCTTCCAACGATTTGGCTTTATAATCCGGGTTTGGCGCTTTGGGTTCATCGGGCAACAGCGGAATATCGTTCAATGAAACAATTGATTTATAAAACGCCTGTTGTTCACGCAGCGAAAGCCATTTTTCCGGATCCAATATCGGATACATGGAAGCGGGCAGTGCATCTAAATATTTTTCGGCGAATTTTGCCAGTTTCGGGGCAATCACCGTCGGTTTTTTTCCTTTCCAAATAATAATTTCAGGATGTGACGTGATTTTATGCGGTAAAATACGAAACTCATGCAACATGGGAAAATAATATTGTCGTTTATCTTCCGGAATGGCCAATAATCTGTCAAGCATATAATCAACCGACATAAAATAATTTTTATGTTCGTCAAATATGTCTTGTATTTGACGTGCGTTCAACTCGTTTGCCGTAAACTCCGAAGAAATTTCGGGCGGCAGGGTTAATTTTGCCTTTGCCTCATTGAAAGGAATAATTAAAAGCGCCAAAGAAATATAAAGAAACTGTCGCATTTTCATTTACTCGTTATCGGTTATTTGAACGGTATATTTTAACGTCACTTCACCGTTTGCCGGCACATCGATTTTCCAGAAAATGCGATTAGCCGTTTCTTTGGTGTAATCATAATCGGATTTTGTAATTTTCCATGTGCCGTATAAGTTTTTATAAACGGTGGCGGTTTTTAATTCGTTTGAGCCGTTTTTAAGCGTGATTTCATATTCGGATAAAGAAGCATTTTTGCCCAGTTTTTCATATTGCGTGCGTTTGGCATTGGCAAACACATCAAACGAATCGCTCATTCTTAACCGCACATGCGCCTGATTGGGGGTGTGTCCGAGCTGTGCTTCGCCGACAAAAATCGATTCGCCGTTTTTCATTTCTTTATAAAAACGAATGGTGCCTTTGGGCAACGCTTCGCCGAGTTTGTTTTCTTTGGTGTTGTCAAAGGTGTAATAAATAACGGCTTTTCTGTTTTCAATCGGATGCGTTGCGGGGTTTAAAGTGTTATCAAACACATATTCTTTGTGAAGCGGAACCTGATTTTTGCTCAATAACGCCACTTGCTTTGTTTGTTTGGGTGAAATGGTTGTTTTAAAGGGCAGGGAATAAACATAAAAATCAGATACGTTTTCAACCTCCGGCATGGCACCGTCAGCAGCAGCATAAAGAGTGGCATCCTCATTTACCACCCCTTTCAGATACATACGCGGTGCAACAACATGACGAACAACGGAAACATCACCCGAAACCAAACGAACGTCGGCCTCTTTGAAAACGGACGATGATTGATTGTTTAACGTGATAAATCCGTTTAAATCCATATCGGTTTCTTTTTCGTTTAAATTCGCCACATAATCGGCTTCCCAAGACAGACCGTTTGTCAGATAGTTTAAGCTTAACGGCTGACTGCCGGCGTTTTGCGAGCGGACAGAAAGCCGTAACGACGGACGCGGAATAAGACCGTCGGGCATTTTGCTTAATATAATGTTTCCCTTCGGATTGGG
>CANREI010000138.1 GCA_947629595.1 uncultured Alphaproteobacteria bacterium
CCCAATCCGATCAATTCTTTTTTCATTTTTCTCTCTTACGGACATTCTTTGGTAACGGCATCAAGTGCCTTGGTAAAGCCTTTTAAAGAATAACTGTCTTTTAAAACGGTACCGCGCGCCGATTTACCGGCCACCCGAACAATATTCCCTTCAATCATTTTCGAAATTAAGTTTTTTTCATCGGTTGTTGATTTCACCCACGCCTTATCCCCCGACGGCACCAGCGCCACCGCTTTTTGATTGTCGACCCCGATTGTCGGCTGACTGTTTTTGTGATACGGCGTCCCGAAATAAACAACAATTTCATTATATTTCTTCGCCTGCGGATGACGGGCAACCATTAAATACGTATCTTCTCTTTTTTGACTGCTTCTTAAAGGCGTTGCCGCCATATAGCAGGTTGTCTGCCCGTTTTGAACACCCTTATAGGCGCGCCAGGCGGAAAAATGCCCGATCGGCGTTACATCTTCCTCCGCAAAAGCGGAAACACTGACAAATAACACCAAAATCAATAAAAATCTTTTCATTTTAAAAAATCCTTTTTTTCAGATTACACAATTCTTTTAAAATTGGCAAGCAGAAAATTTAAAACAAAAGTCAAAAGAACAAAAAAACACACCGACAAAAAAAATGCAAAAAGGCTAAAAAAAGCTTGCGTTTTTGTGCGCTTTGCTTTATAAATAAGCCTTATGAGTATGGAAAACATTGAAAATATCCGCGAAACAAAACTGGCCGATGCCCTTTCGGAACGCTATTTGGCTTATGCCATGTCAACCATTGTGGCCCGTTCGCTTCCCGATGTGCGTGACGGCTTAAAACCGGTGCATCGGCGGTTATTATATGCCATGCGCCAATTGAAACTGGATCCGGTTTCGGGCTTTAAGAAATGTGCGCGCGTGGTGGGAGACGTTATCGGTAAATATCACCCGCACGGCGATACGTCCGTTTACGAAGCCATGGTGCGTTTGGCGCAAGATTTTGCGGTGCGTTATCCGTTGGTAGACGGGCAAGGCAATTTCGGCAACATTGACGGTGATAAAGCCGCTGCCATGCGTTATACGGAAGCGCGGTTAACAGCGGTTGCCGTTGCGCTGATGGACGGCTTGGAAGATAACGCCGTTGATTTTGATAAAACATATGACGGCGAAGAAGAAGAACCGTCGGTTATGCCGGCCGCCTTTCCGAATTTATTGGCAAACGGCTCATCGGGCATTGCCGTGGGTATGGCCACCAACATTCCGCCGCATAACGTGGGCGAAATTTGCGAAGCGCTGTTGCATTTATTAAAATATCCCGAAGCTGAAACGGCCGATTTAATTCAATATATTCAAGGGCCCGATTTTCCCACGGGCGGTATTTTGGCGGAAAGTCGTCAAAACATTATTAAAGTTTATCAAGAGGGGCGCGGCGCCATGAAAGTGCGTGCGAAATGGGAAAAAGAAGAGTTATCGCACGGGCAATATCAAATTGTTGTTACCGAAATTCCCTATGGCATTCAAAAATCAGATTTGGTGATGCGCATTGCAAAACTGCTGTCCGAAAAAAAGCTGCCGCTGTTGGCTGACATTCGTGACGAATCGTCCGATGTCGTTCGCTTGGTGTTAGAGCCGAAATCCCGCTCCGTTCTGCCCGAACAGCTGATGGAACATTTGTTCAAAAACACCGATTTGCAAATTAACTTCAATCTCAATATGAATGTGCTTGATGCCGATCATACCCCGCGCGTTATGAGTTTAAAAGAAGTGTTGGTTGCCTATTTAAAACATCGGGATATTGTGTTGGTGCGTCGCTCGCAATATCGGCTGGATAAAATCAGGCACCGAATGGAGTTGTTGCAAGGCTTTTTAATCACTTATTTAAATTTAGATCGCGTGATTGAAATTATTCGCAATGAAGATGAGCCGAAACCGCACTTAATGCAAGAATTTTCGTTAAGCGATATTCAAGCGGAAGCTGTTTTGAATATGCGGTTAAGAAGTTTGAGAAAGCTGGAAGAAGCGCAACTGAAAAACGAATATGAAACGCTGTCAACTGAAAAGCAGGAATTGGAAAAGCTTGTAAATGATACCGCTTTACGGGTGAAAAAGCTTGCCGAAGAAATTAAAGTCATTCAAAAAGCGTTCGGGCAAAAAACGGCGCTCGGAGCGCGGCGAACACAAGTGACCGATGCGCCCGAAGAAGTGAAAATTTCCATTGAAGCCATGATTGAGCGCGAACCGATTACGGTTGTGTTATCCAAGCAAGGGTGGATTCGTGCCGTGAAAGGGCATATTGACATTTCTTCCGACTTAAAGTTTAAAGAGGGCGATTCGCTCAAAGCCGTATTAAAAACTTATACCACCGATAATATTTTAATTTTCACCACAAACGGACGGTTTTACACGCTGTTAGGCAATAACATAGCGGGCGGACGCGGGTTTGGCGAGCCGTTGCGTCTGTCGGTCGATATTGCCCAAGAAGCCGATATTGTCGCGCTGTTGCCTTACGATGCCGCTCAAAAACTGTTGGTGGCCTCGCAAAACGGCAAGGGCTTTATTGTTGCCGCGTCCGATGTGATTGCGCAAACGCGTGCCGGTAAAATTATTCTTAATTTGTCCGATGATGATAAAGCCATGCTTTGCAAGCCCGTTACGGGTGATCATATTGCCGTTATCGGCACCAATCGCAAAATGATTGTGTTTAAAACGGAAGAAATTCCCGTTATGGCGCGCTCCAACGGCGTGATTTTGCAACGCTATCAGGAAGCCAAGCTTTCCGATGTGAAATTCTTTAATTTGGCCGACGGATTATCCTTCCCCTCGGGCAACGGCACCCGTATTGAGCGCAACATTGAGCTTTGGCTTGCCAAGCGGGCAACGGTGGGTAAAATTCCGCCGGTCGGATTTCCGCGCAGCAACAAATTCGGCA
>CANREI010000139.1 GCA_947629595.1 uncultured Alphaproteobacteria bacterium
CGTCGATTCGCATACAGATTTTCAATAAGTTGTTTAACTTCTCCCATTAAATTTAAAGTCCTACGCTCTCCATTTTTGCAAGCTGATAGTCATTATTCTATTTCTTATTGTTTTTACTTAATAAAATTAAAACTTAAAATACTCATGGGACATCAAAGGGACATAAAGAAATGAAAATATGCTTTTCAAATACAAATTTAGGAGTTTTTTCTTTTTGTTGTTGAGATTTATTGCCGATTAATCTTGTTATTGTCCCATCAGTGTCCCATTTTGCAAAAATAAAAGGCTCCCAGATTTCTCTAAAAGCCTTTATTATGGTTGCGGGGGTGGGATTTACTGCGCCCTTTTCAAGGGCTTGCCCTACGGGCTGTCTCGCTCTTCGCTCGACATTAACAAAAAAAATTTTTCCTTAAAATCGGAAAAACCGGCGTTCTCCCGCCCGCCTTTTTTTCTTGTTCGAACCTCCCTTTCTCGTGAGGTTCAACTCCCGCCCGAATTCCGCCCCATAAAAAAACCGCCCTTTAAGGCGGTTTTATTTATGGTTGCGGGGGTGGGATTTGAACCTCACGACCTCCAGGTTATGAGCCTGGCAAGCTACCGGACTGCTCTACCCCGCGACAGATAAATGCATTTTAATCATTTCCGAATAGTTTGTCAAGCGTTTTTTTAATTCGTTTTCAAAAATTTTTCATTTTCTTAAATTATAATTGACTTTTCTTCGCTTTCCATTAAAATAAAATCGTTTTTAAAGAAAATTTATTTTTTTCTGCGTGGGAATTTATATTATGTCTGGTAAACCGCTTATATCTGTTATTGTTCCGATATTCAATTGCGAAAAATATCTTGAAGAATGTTTAAAAAGCATTCAAAATCAAACTTTTGAAGACTTTGAAGTTATTTGTGTCAATGACGGCTCAACTGATAACTCTTTGTCAATTATACAAAAATTTCAAAAAAACGACAACCGTTTTAAAATTTTAAATCAAGAAAATCAAGGACTTACCGTTTCCCGAAACAACGGGCTTGATATAGCTTTAGGGCAATATATTTCTTTCATTGACGGTGATGACTGCATTTCTCCCGATTTTTTAAGCCGACTCCTTTCCGTTCAGCAAGAAACAAAAGCCGATATTGTTATTTGTAATTTTGTTTCTGCCGAAAAAAGTATGCCTTTTTCAACGCTTACCTGCAAACCCTGCGTTTTTCATAACGCACTGATTGATTATGTAAAAAATTATAATATGTTTGCTTTTAATGCGTGGAACAAACTTTTCAAGCGGGAAGTTATCGGCAAAATTCGTTTTCCCGATTTGATATATGAAGATTGGCTTTTTAATTTGTTTGTTTTTGAACAACCCGTTCATTTTGCTTACTTAAACGAAAAGCTTTATTTTTATCGCATTACAAACACATCTATTATGCATTCGCGCTTTACCCGTCAAAAACAAAATGCCTTAATCAGCGGAATAACTTTGATTTACAATCATTTTAAAGATCGGCCGAAACTCTGGAAATTGCTTCAAAAAACCGTTATTGCCAGCATTTTAGGAACATTGATTAAAAACACGTTTAAAACGAAAGATAAAAATTTTATTTTACAAACTGCGCCGGCTTTGCGTTCTTTGCGGCAGGAAAAAATAATATCATATAAGCATCTGTCTTTATCAAAAAAACTCAAACTGTTTTATTTGTTGAATTTGGTGCGTTAAAGAATCACTTTCCTCTTTTTACCGTAAAAAAAACGCCGCTTCAATTCATAAAACGGCGTTTTTGGTTTACAATCAGCTTTTATTCAGCCTTATTTTTTAACCGGCTTTGTGCGTTTTTGAGCTGACTTTCTTTTTTTGGCCGATGAGGGCTTGTCCGCCCTTCTTTGCACCGGTGACGTTTGAACCGGTGTTTTTTTAACAACAACCTTGCTTTCGGCTTGTTTGTCGTTTTTCGGTTTTACCGTTTTTGCCTTCACAATAACGGGCGTTTTTTCTTCCGCAACGGTATTTTCAGCCAAAATATCATCAATCATTTCTTCTTCAATTTCCGCTTCTTCGGCATTCAGGCATTTTTTCATAAAACTGCCCGAAATCAGCGTAATGGCGGCCGGCAAGACAATAATCCATAAAAACGGATGCGGGTAAAATAAAATATAACCGAACCATGAGCAAACAATTGAAGCAATCCACAAAATAACCCACGGAAGCACCAATGCTCTGCCCCAACCCGATTTCGTAATATTCTTATTAAAGAATATGCCGAACAGCAATGTAATCAGATAGGCAAACAGGAACGACAAAAGCCCGACAATTAAAGAGAAAATGCCGAACAACACGCTGACAATTGCCAAAACAAACGTAACGGATTTGCGAACAATATCATGCGTAATGACCGTATTTTCCATTTCCGGTATATCATAAGCATGCACGCCGTCCTCCCCTTGCGTATAAACTCTTTTCGCCGTAATGTAAACGGCCACTTGCGGCGGAATGGCATCAACATTATCAACCGTTGTGTTGGCAACCACATAAATATCATCTTCGGGAACTTCGCCGGGAATGGTCCACACAACATTATCAAGAACGGGGTCAACAATACGACCGTCTTGAATTTTAACAACAGGCAATGTGTCAATAAACGAATCAACATCATTGGTATTCAATTGCATACGCAAAATAAATCCTGATAAAATGGCAACCGCCAAGCCGGCCAAGAATGAAAATAAAAATGCAAACTTCATCCCGATGCCGCGTCCGGCTGCGATATAGTTGCAATAACCTGTTTTAAAACTGCACTGACACATTTTACTATCCTTTCATTATGTTAAAGCGCTTATTCAATATATGACAAAAAAATTTTTTAATCAACATTTTTTTAACGTTATGCTCTTTTATTTCATTTCCTTCAAT
>CANREI010000140.1 GCA_947629595.1 uncultured Alphaproteobacteria bacterium
ATCATTTATTTTTCTTATTTTCGGCACACCGCGCCGGCTCACGTTCCACGAGCCGGCACTTCCCGCCGAAAATAAGAAAACAGATGCAGTTACCTCTCCAAAAATAAATTATCATCGCCTGCCAATAAAAAAAAACAAATTCAGCCTTTATTTTGTCACCGCGCTGTCCTACGTTTCACGGGACAGCACTTTTCGCCGAAAATAAAAAAATCTCATCATTCAATACAGATAAAACCCCTTAATTGTCAAGTTTATGCCTGTTTTTACGCGGGAAGACATATTGTATCAACTCATATTCATTCAGCTTCTTTCGATAATATCTCAAAATGAACAAGCGTACGGCCGATGATAATCCGTATCGTCCTCGATTCAAATCTATCTCAGAACATAGTTTATGTATCGTGACTTTTTCCCTTACACAAATATCTGCCAACGATTCCCACGTTTCCTTTTCCAATCTCATACTCGTCCGCCGACCGTTTACAGTCACATTTTTGCATAAAAACATCATTTTCTCCTTTCATTTGATGATTATACTAAAGTTTTAACCATAATTTATTTAAAAGCAAGAAGAAAATAATGTAGTTTAAAACAATTTCAGAAAACTGCATAATAAAAACAACCAAAGGTAATTGAATATTGCAGATTTAAGGACGTAAAGACAAAAAATTACATAAACATTTTTCAGCAAGATAGCATAAAAAAACAAAAAGAGATATATGCGATTAAATAACTGATTGTTTAATAAAGGAAAAAACAGTGCATACGATTCGAAATGTGTAATAAATTGAGATATAGTGATTGGTTATCTGTCCTCAAAAAAACGTACGATTTTTGCAACACTTTTTTTTAAAATTTTGAAAAAATTTTTAATTTAAGCTGAAATCATTGATTTTTCGGCTGTTTTTGAGGAGTGAATTTTAGCGTTTTAAGGGTAAAAATTACCCCTGAATCAGCGTTGCATTAAAGGTACGTTTATTTTATGCTATTTGTTGAGAGAAAGGGAGTCGAAAAATGACAAGACAATCAAAAAAACAAATTCAAAATCAAGCACAAACAGAATATATGCAAAGCAATGAACTGCAAATTGCAGGCGGGGAAGCGGGAAAGAAAAACAGAATAAAAACACACTCACAAAGCGGCCGTTCAATGGTTGAAATGCTGGGGGTGTTGGCTGTTATTGCGGTTCTGTCTATCGGTGGGATTGTGGGGTATAGATTGGCAATGAATCATTATCAAGCGTCACAAATTGCCCATGAGATGAATATCATGCGCACCGATGCGCAGATAAAAATTGCACAAGGCACGGAAAATTTAACCCTTGGGGCGCCTTATGATGAGCATAAAATCAATTTTAACGGTTACGAAACCGCATTCGGATGCAAATATGTTGATGAAAATGATATTATTTCCGATGAAACCGTTTCATGCCAAATTGCAAACGCTTATTTTATTGAATTACCGAAAATTCCGGACGGCGTGTGTCAACCGCTTGCGCGTCTCATCAACGGCATGGATAATTTAATTGCTTTTTCTGTAAACGATTCGGAATATGAGGAAGGGGGTACTTGTCAAGAGGGAGAGAATGATTTATATGCCGTATTTTCGGGAGAAACCGTATCAGATTTAACACATTGTGAAGGAGATGACGATTGTAAAGAATTAGAAAGTACGCCTTATTGTGATCTGTCACGGCACGTATGTGTGGAATGCACGGAAGAAAAAGGATGTGAGGGCGAATCGGAATATTGTGAAGACAACGTTTGCAAAACATGTGACAGCGGGGTTTGGGATGATGAAAGTAAAGAATGCGTGGAATGTTTAACGTATGAAAACTGCATCGATACACCTGAAACTCCGCAATGTGATGAGGCAAGCCATACCTGCAAAAGCTGTATTGACATTGATTTAAGTAAACCCGTATGGGCAGAAACCCAATGTGTGGAATGCGTAAGCGATCAAAATTGCATTGAAAAAGATACAAATAATCCGGTTTGCAATTTAAATACAAACACTTGCGAACCGTGCCCGAATGAAGGAGAAGCATGGAATGAAGAACAACAAAAATGTACGCCGGTTGTTTGCACAACAAATGCCGAATGCTTTGAACATTTAGATCAAAATTATTATTGTGATAAAACGCCCGTAGATGCTTGCGGTGAAAATGAAACCGGTATCTGCAAAAAGTTTGAATTGGATTTACACGGTCCGGTGAACGGTGTATCGATAGATGCCTCGGCAAAAATCGTTGTAAATTATTGGAATAATTGCCGAATTTGTGAAGCAAATGCCGGACAAGACGGTGCCGATTGCTCAAAAAATGACTATCTTTCTCCTTATATGTTAACGACGGATTTCTTAGACTGTGCCGATAGGCGTGATCCGTCAACTTTTCATAAGCAATGGTTCTGTCATGAAAACTCGACGGGAGGCGGGGAATTTGACAAAGGTAATATTTCGCATAATATTCAAGATTTAAGAGAGTTATTCAGATGCCCCAGACTACCGGAGCCAAATAAAAATATATGTAAAGTTTCCCCAAATTTGGCAGTATATAATCCAGATTATCCTTGTGATGCTTTTAGAATCGGATTAGCTGAGGATTATTCTAACCCCGGTGGTTTCGGATGGGGAGATATGGGTTTTTGCCTTGCATCAGTCCTGGGGGGCAGACAGCATCCCCATGGCGGAATCATTTGCAAAAAACATTAACGAATTAAAAAAACACTTGCAATAATTTATTTTTTTGCTATAATGCTTTCACTTTATAACGAAAGAGAGGTGAGTAACATAGTTACAATCGTTGTACACGACAATAACGTTGAACAGGCTTTGCGTGTTTTAAAAAAGAAAATGCAACGGGAAGGCAGTTTTCGCGAAATGAAATTACGTCGCTAT
>CANREI010000141.1 GCA_947629595.1 uncultured Alphaproteobacteria bacterium
TTAAATGATCGGTTAAGTTTGCCGCAGGCGCATGAAAAAGTGCATGAAATTGAAAAAACAATTTGTCAAAAATATCCGTCTTTAAAAGTGATTATTCATCCGGAACCCCGTTCCGAAAGAGCCATTAAAACAAGCGAAAATTCCAAGCGCTTAAAACGGCAATAGCCGCCGTTTCCGCCCGTAAAATCGTTTCACCCAAATGAAGCGTTCGCATACCGGGCATATTTTGCAAGAATTGACTTTCCGCATTTGTAAATCCGCCCTCGGGTCCGATAATAAACAACGGGCTGAGTTGTGCGGATAATTTTTCGGTGGTGAAAACTCTTTCTGCCAAATAAACAGGCGTAAATCCTTCGGGAATATGCGCCGAAAATGTTTTAAGATCCGTAAGCTGATGAACCGTCGGCACATCGGATCGCTCGCACTGTTCGACCGCTTCAATCACAATGGATTCGGCGCGCTCCTGATTAAATTGCCGAACGACCGTTCGTTCCGTCAACAGCGGAAAAATATCCGTGACTCCCAGTTCGGTTGCTTTTTGCAAAATCAAATCGGTATTTTCTTTTTTAATCAGTGCGAAAGCCAACCCGCAAGGGGGTAAATTTTTTTGCGACTGTATTTGTTGTGAAACCATTAAACCGACATTCTTTTTTCCCTGATAAACCGCTTTTGATAAAAAAACACCGTTCCGTCCGTTAAAAACGGTTATTTCTTCATTTTCACGAATACGCATCACATGTTTTAAATAATGCGCCTGTTTTTCCGATAAAAGAATATTTTGTCCGGCAGATAATAAATTCGGCACATACAATCTGATCATTTCATGTCCTTTCTTTGGGATTCAATTAAAACGGCGGTAATATCATCATTCACGGGCGGCGGTGCAAAGGTGAAAAAGCGATTCATAACACCGGTTAACCCCTCCCGAATGGGCATTTGCGTTGAAGCCTCTTTCACAAAGTTCATCAATTCTTTCACACTCATTTGTTCGTGTTGTTCATTGATGCTTTCCGTGAGTGCGTCACTATATATAAACAAGCGATTTCCCGGTTTAAACGGAACGGTTTTATTTTCATAGACCGCCGATTGAGAAATGCCCAGCGGCAATCCGCGCGTGGTTAAAACACGCCATTTTTTTCCGTCCCAATGAAACGGACGCGGTGCCGCGGCACCGGAATAAGTCAGTGTTTCTTCCGCCGCATGATAAATACCGAAAAAGAATGTGGCAAACTGCCCGCGTTGTAATAAAGCATAGAGATGATGATTGAGAATGCTTAAAAAATCGGACGGTTGTTTAATTTTATCATGCATTTGAAAAATCAGCGTATGCAATCGAAACGTATTTAAAGCCGAGGCCAGCCCGTGCCCCGAAAAATCGCATAAATAAAAGCCGACGCGTTGTTTATCCAGCTCAATGACTTGCCAAAAATCGCCGCCCAATTTATCGGAGGGTTCAAAATAAGAGGCAATATCCAAACCATACTGTCGATGAACAGCTTGCAACCGTTCGGCATGCGGCAACAGACCCATTTGCATACTTTGCGCCGTTGACAATTCCTGATGAATTTGCTTTAATCGTTTTTGCAGCCGATTAACCAACATTTTATTTTCCAGATGAATGCGCACGCGTGCAAAAAATTCCAGCGGATTAATGGGCTTGGTAATAAAATCGGAGGCCCCTGATTTAAAGGTTTTATCTCGCGCTTCTCGGGTATCGGAAGCCGTTTGAATCAACACGGGAATGGCATATGTGTAAGGAGTTGATTTTAACCGTTTCAGCACTTCATATCCGTTCAGTTTCGGCATACCGATATCTAAAATAATCAAATCCGGCTCAACCGTTAACACTTTATTGAGCCCCTGCACGCCGTCTTCGGCAATTTCAATTTGCTTAATGCCCAATTGCGATAATAATCCGCCCAGCAACGCCTGATTACTCTTATCATCTTCAATAATCAACACTTTGGCTTGCGATAAATCTTCATGCGGAACGGTATTTGTTGCCCGAATCGGATCAATGGGCAACGGCACATCGGGATTTTGAGATTTTTCCCGCAAAAACGAAAGCGATATTTCTTTACCGTAATTATCAATGGTACACGAATCGGCCGCACCGGCAATAATGCGCAACCCCCGGCCGGACGTGGCACGAATACTCGGTGTTTGTTTTAAAATCTCTCCGAGCGAATAACCCATTCCCTCATCACGCACCGTGATTTTCATTTTCGTTCGATTCCATTGTGCGGCAATGCTGATGGCTTTACGGGCATAAGCGGGCGTATTGAGGCGTTCGCGCACCAAGGCACTGTAAGACGTATATTCGGCGGCATTTTGCCTTAATTTGCCGGATAACCGCAAATTACCGTGAATCAATCCGTTAACCAACGATTCGTGCAAGGCCAGATGAATGGATTCGAATCGAAAATCGGAAAATCCCTGCCGCTTTTGCAAGGCTTTGGAAAAAATAAGCGCCACATCATAATGATAAATAACGGGTCCCGTCAACAAAAAGCCCAACCCGTCCGCAAAGGTATGATTTTTTTGCTGTCCGATAAAATCGGCAATGCTTTTAAAAGAAGCCTGTGCATCAATTAAAACGGTAATCGGCAATTGAAACAACGTTTCCAGTCGACTCTCGGTTAATTCATCGGAAACAACGCACACGGATTCGGGCATTTCCTCTAAATTCCCCTGATGCAAAAAAGGATTTTCCGCATCGGGCCATACCGGCAATTTACATTTATCGGCAATTTTCAATAATTTTTCTTTGGAAACGTTATCACCCGTTATATACATTTTGCCTCCTGCCGAATAAATTATTTGAATCCGTTTTCAGGA
>CANREI010000142.1 GCA_947629595.1 uncultured Alphaproteobacteria bacterium
GAAAGGACAAAAAAATGAAAAAAACAAATGAATCAGGCCGGTCGATGGTTGAAATGCTCGGCGTTTTGGCCATTATCGGTGTTTTATCAATCGGCGGTATTGCCGGCTACTCTATGGCCATGAACCGCTATCGCGCCAATGAAGCTTTGGATATGGCAACCAAGTACGCCGTGATTGTTTTCTCCGGTTACCATACGGCCAGTGCCTTGGGTAATACATGGACAAAAGCCCCCACATTAGCCGAGTCCGGTTTAGTTGATTCCGGCGAGGAAACACCGGGCGGTGCAACCATTACACATTCGGGTAGTGCGGATGACTTACAAAAAGGCGTTGTTAAATTAGATATTACTTTTCCGACAGATGCCGTTTGCAAAGCCGCAACCAGCATTTTGGGCTCGACAAATACATGTGAGAATGCCAAGTTATCAAACATTGAATTCAAACAAAGCTAACACTTTATTTGCTTTAAAAAGCGTTGCTTTTTAAGGTAAAGAACGGCGGGCAGAACGGTTTTTTCTTGAGTTTTAAGTTCTGCCCGTTGTTTTTTTATGTAAAGCTGTCCGATTTTTTTGTTTGCTTCAAATCAATTACTTCCCAAAAACAGAAGATTAACCAGATTTATATTATTAAACGAGAAAACTAAAATATCCGGTTGAAAGGCTAAAATATCCTTTTTATATAATTTTATGATTTTCCACAAATCTGTATATTTGGGAAGTTGATTCATATTTAATCGAATGTATTTTAATTTACCGGCAGAATACGGCAGAAATTGCGTCAGATTATCATTCATCGAATCGCCCATTAACATAATTTTATATTTCCCCAAAGGATATGAAAAATCTTTTGTATATTTTCCGATTTTCGTTTGTAAAAGATTCTTATTTTTATGATCGTAATAGGAATAATTCACACTGTTTGCTTCATCATTTTTCAGATGAAAAAATCTGTTAAGATATCCTCCCGTATAATAAACTCTGATCCACCCGTCGCGAATGAGCTTATTTTGCGATTTATTGAAATCATTTAAAGTTGCAACAGGGATATCCGGAAAATCTTTTTGAACTTCTTTCATTAAGGCTTGATACCCAATGTATGCCCCCCAATCCGTCCAGTGATTCGTCCATTTAAAAAAGACATAATCTTTTTGCTTGCCCTGTTGTATTTCATTGAACGGATAAACAAACGGCACATTCATTTTTTGAGCGCCCTTTTTGACCGCTTCATGTGTTTCAGTGAATTGCTTATATTTCTTTTTATCAAATCCGTAATTATACAAGCGCTCTTGATAAATAATTTCCTTCCTCGGAATGGACAATAAATAAAGTTTTATATTATTTTCTTGGCAAAGTTCATTTAATTTTTTAATATTTTGTATAATAAGCGAGGTCCGTTGCGGATTTATATCCCAAAATGACAGAGAGAGCATCCAACCATTTTCTTTTAAATAAATAAATTTTTCAATTCCGCCTCTTCTGACAAGAATTTTATTTATTTTATATCTGATTTGATCTTCTAACTTCATCAGTTGCTCACGCCCGAAAAAGTGATCATTATACCAATTTTCAAATGCTTTCCCGTACTCCGATTTTTCTTTAAATATGTCATTGATAGTCGGCTTTTTTGCCAATGTTCTGTTTTCCGAAACCGATTTTTCTTCATTTGAAATATGCATCATCGGAATAAAAAGACTTCCGAAAAACAAACATAAAAAGATAAGAGGAAACAGTGCGTGTTTGCCGGAAATTTTTAATATATTTAAATAAGAAATAAGCGCATAAGAAACAGCGCCGTAAATGCATAATAACCCAAAGAAAAAGCACCAATCTGTAACATAAGAAGGTTCAATTTTAATCGGTTTTTGATGAATTATTTGCGGGTCTCTTTGTTTTGAAACAAGCATCAATTGATTATTTTGAACAGTTTGTGAATCGATATTCACAAATTTAAAATCTTTTAAATTTAATATTTGCTCATTCTTGCCTTTTAGTGCAATTTTTAACACATTCACTTCCCCCGGGAACTCTCCGACATCAAATCGCAACTGCACAATTTTTGATGTCGGCAAAATAATATGTTCCGTATGAAGACCGGCCGGCACGTTTTTCTTAACGGATTGTTTTTCGTTAAAATTCAAAGGGTTTTTATCATCTGTCGTGTAAAAAACTTGATACGTTAAGGTTTTATTTTGACTTGTTTGAAATTCCGCTTCAATAAAGGGCGATTTATGATAAATATTTGAGCTGATATACATTAAAATCAACGTCATCAATCCTGCCAATACAACTTTTATTCCTTTTTGAAGACTTATTTTCTTTATTTTCATTTGCTACTCCTAAACGTCCGTTTATTTGGTGCAGAAAATTTGAAGCTTGTTTTGGGATGACCTTTTTGAATTACAATAAAATAATAGTTTGATTTTTATAGAAATAATTGTGTATAAAAATTTTTATTGACTTTTTAAAATAATATGTTAGACTTGCACCAAATAAACGGACGTTTAATTGGTGCAATACGCCCCCAAAATACCTCTCTTTTTTCCCTTATCTTTCGCAGACGATAACTCTTTTCTCTTATTTTCGGCACATAGCGGGACGTCACTTTTCGCGCCGCAACTTTTTGCACACATAAAAAGAAGCCCTCACGAATGAGGGCTTCCCGGTACGTTTATTTTATACAATTTATTTGGCGGATGGGGTGAGATTCGAACTCACGGTGGAGTTACCCCCACGCCGGTTTTCAAGACCGGAGCCTTAAACCACTCGACCACCCATCCGGAGCTGAAAGGCTCGATTCT
>CANREI010000143.1 GCA_947629595.1 uncultured Alphaproteobacteria bacterium
GAAGAAACACAAGGGTTATCTTACATTTTAATCGGTGCAGCCTTGTTGTTTGCCTATTTGTTCCTTGTGGCGCTTTATGAAAGCTGGCTGATTGCTTTTTCCGTGATTTTGGCCAACGGATTTGCCGTTTTGGGGGCATTGATCGGGTTAAAAATTATGGGATTGTCCGTCAGCCTTTATGCCCAGTTGGGAATGGTGCTTCTTATCGGATTAGCCAGTAAAAATGCCATTTTAATCGTGCAGTTTACTTTATCTTATGTAAAGAAGGGGCAAGATGTTTTATCTGCGGCCGTTGCCGGTGCCGGTGAGCGGTTTCGCGCCGTTTTAATGACGGCATTAACGTTTATTTTGGGCGTTATGCCCATGTTGTTTGTGTCGGGAGCAGGGGCGGCCAGTCAACATTCCCTCGGCACCAGCGTTGTTTTCGGTATGATTGCCGCAACGTTTATCGGCGTGTTTTTTGTGCCGGCCCTGTTTGCCCTGTTTGCCGGATTGATTTATAAAACGCCCGTTTCCGATAAAAGGAAAATTGCGGTTTCACATCAAACAAGGAGTGATTGATTATGAAGTTTTTTATTTCTTTATTTATTTTTTGTATGATTTTATTTTTGCTTGTTTTTTCGTTTCGCTATCATACCGATGAATCGGTTTCGCTCGTTGATGAAGCCGGTGCCGCCTTAACGGATACGGGTGTCAGCACAAAAGAAGAAACAAGCGCGCAAATGCAAGAAGAAGAAACGGTTTCGGAATCTCAAAAATACGGAACCACCGTTTTAGATGAAGCTGTTAAAGCCGGGAAAGAAGAAATGAAAAAGTGGGAGGAAAGTTCGGCATCGTTTTTGCATCAAATATGGGCCGACACGCAAGAATCGGCTTACCAAATGGCTGCCGATTTATCGGAAATAATCTATCCGTTTGCCGATCAGCAATCGGCGTATCGATCGGCAAAACAACCGCTTCATCAAACAAAAAAACAATCGGCAGAGGTTCGAAAATGAAAAAATTATTTTTTTCAGGTGTTTTTTTTATGCTTTTAATCGGTTGTACGGTCGGACCCGATTATCATCAGCCGATATTTTTTTCCGATAATGAGCTTGAAAAAGCGCTGGATTTAAAACCCGCCCTCACGCACAATTTGCCGTTTCATCCCTTGGATTTTCAGGATGAAACATTAACGCTTTTAATGAAAAAAGCCGTAAAAAACGCCCCGACGGTGCGCTCGGCCGTTTTACGGGTGCGTCAGGCGCGGCAAAGTGTTAAAATAGCGGCGGCGTCTTTGGGGCCGACACTGGATTTAGAAGCCGGCAGAACGTATGAGAAAGAAAGCAAAAATATGGGGCTTGCCCTTGATGAAGATTTTTATCAGCTCGGGTTCGATGTCAGTTGGGAAATTGATATTTGGGGCGCCAATCGGCAGCGGTTGAAACAAGCCGAAGCGCAGGAAAGGGCAGCTTTCGAATCGTTAAAGAACGTTTATGTTTCCCTGCTGGCCGAAACGGCGCGGTTATATGTTGATTTGCGCATGCAGGAGGAATTGTTGCAAAAAGCGCGCGAAAACGTTTCTTTGCAAAACGAAACATATCAGCTTGTCAAAGATAAGTTTGAAACGGGATTAACGGGCGGCGTGAATGTGAATCAGGCAAAATATTTGGTGGAAAGCACGCAGGCTTCCGTGCCGAAACTGGAATATAATATTCAAAGTGATATCAACGCGCTGGCGGTGTTGCTGGGTGAAATGCCGCAAAACGTTCAAAGAATTGTGGAACAAACAAACCAAAATCTGATGAAGCGTCCCTTTCATTATCCGATTGAAAAGTTAAGGGAATTACCGGTTGGCGTGGTGCGTAATCGTCCCGATGTGCGGGCGGCGGAGGAAAATCTCATCGGGCAAAATGCCGCCGTCGGTGCGGCCGTTGCGGCGCTGTATCCGAACGTGTCGATTTCAACCTTTTTCGGATTGCAATCCGCTCACGCAAGTGATCTTTTCGAAAAAAACAGTTACGGCTATTCGATATCACCCAAACTTACGCAACCCGTTTTTCATTTCGGCGCGCTTAAAAACAATGTAACCCTTCAAAAATTGATGAAAGAAGACTATGAAATTCAATATGAACAACAGGTATTAAATGCCGTTCAGGAAATTCGAAACGCGTTATCCGATTTGGAAAATGAAGTGCGGGCTAATCGTTTTTATCAATCCTCCTATCGGCAAATTGCCAAGGCGGCGGATTTGTTGCGTGATCGATATAAAAACGGCTTGATTGAATATTCCGAAGTGTTGGATTCGGAACAAAGACGCGTGGAAGCGCAAACAAACGTTATTCAATCGAATGCGGCGTTATATCAAAATATCACGGCATTTTATAAAGCCGTCGGCGGCGAAGTTAATACGGCATTTCACGAATGAGGGGGGTATTTAAAAGGTTTTTTGTTAAAAAAAATAAAAAATAGTATTTTTTTTGTTTTTGTTAAGAAAATAATTACCATTATTCGTTACAATGATACCGTTTTTTATTAAGAAGGACAGTTCAATGCTTCAAACAAATTGTATCTTGCGGGGGGATAGTATAGAAGTAATGCGCACGTTGCCGGATAAGTGCGTCGATGTGATTTTTGCCGATCCGCCTTATTTTATGCAATTGGGAGAAGAATTGTATCGGCCGGATTCTTCTCATGTTAAATCCGTTGATGATGCGTGGGATAAGTTTCAGGATTTTAAGGCTTATGATACGTTTACGCTTGATTGGCTTCA
>CANREI010000144.1 GCA_947629595.1 uncultured Alphaproteobacteria bacterium
TTTGATAAAACTTCCGCCATTTCCAAATAATCTTTTGTAATACCGCCGTTAAACCCGCCCTGAACATAATACTTTCCTTTATCTTCGGGAATATAAGCCGTCGATAGCGGATTTTGATCGTAGGGATACGTTTCTCTAAGTCGTTCACGATAATATCCCGGATGCCATGCAACGGTAATTTTTTGTTCCGGAGAAGGCAAAATTTCGTTTCTGACCGGTCTGACAACATACGCATTAGCATTTAAAAAATAAGTGTAATCATATTTTTTCAATTGATCTTTAATAGATAAAAACATATCGTATCGTTCGATGGAATCATCCGGAAAACCTTTTTTAGGACGATAAATAACCGTTACATTATCGGGAAAATCCATATACTTATGATTTGTAAAGACAAAATAATGTTTTTTATATTCCGGCAAAAAGTTTTTTTCCATACTGCTGTAAAATTTTTCCCAAAAGAAGATATAGCGTCCGGTTGCAATATATAGAATTGCAACTTTCGGCTCCATATATTTGATAACCGAATAAGTTATCAAAGAAGCTAACAAAGAGCAGATACAGCTGAAAACAATAACTTTTTTCATATTTCCCTTATTTAATTCCATCAATGGCATTCACTTCATGCGGATTCGTAAAAACTTCCCCGTGATTTGTCAAGCGTTTTCCGGATATAAATTGTTTATATTTATACATAAATCCCCGTTTATTTGATATAGTCAAAAGGTAAATACAGTATATCGAATCAAATTGAAAAAATCAAGTATATTCTATCATTTCGGCCTTATAAATCTTTTTCCTTCATGGCTATACATAAACGGGGGTTTATGTATATTTTTCATTTTTATGTATTTATTTTTTAATTTTTTTGATATTTCTTATAATGGTATTAACAACTTTTATAAGGATTTTTATTATGATTTATGCATACATCAGAGTCAGTACTGACAAACAAAACGTGGAAAATCAACGTCACGAAATTTTAACTTATCTCAATCAACACAATATCAAATCAGATAAATGGATTGAAGAAAAAATTTCTTCACAAAAACGTTTAAAGGATCGAAAATTGGGAAAATTGTTAAAACACTTAAAAAAAGGAGATATTCTTATTACCACCGAATTATCGCGATTAGGGCGTAAGTTATTGGAAGTTATGAGTATTTTACAAGATTGTATGGAAAAAGAATGTCAGGTTTGGGCTTTGAAAGAAAACTATCGTCTCGGGGCCGATATTCAAAGCAAAGTTTTGGCTTTTTCCTTTTCGCTTGCTGCCGAAATTGAGCGCCAACTCATTTCCGAACGAACAAAAAATTCTCTTCGGCGTTTAAAAGACGAAGGCAAAAAATTAGGGCGTCCCTATGGAATGTCTTATAAAAAACTGGAAGAAGAACATGATAAACTTGTTTTATTATTAAGTAAAAATATTTCCAAAGCAGAAATTGCCCGCTCCATGAATTGCTCTTGGATTACCTTACATCGATATATTAAAAGCTGCATTAAAATTTAAATAAAGTTATAAAATAAATTCCGAATCTATTTTTTTTTAATTGGCATAGATAAATTCCGAATCTGTTTTTCTTTAAAAACCGGCGGTCTCCCGCCCGCCTTTTTTCTTGTTCGTTCTTCATTCCTCGTGAGGTTCAACTCCCGCCCGAATCCCGCCCCATAAAAAAACCGCCCCTTTAAGGCGGTTTTATTTATGGTTGCGGGGGTGGGATTTGAACCTCACGACCTCCAGGTTATGAGAAATCTTTCAGTTAAAAACAGCAATAAATTAAAATAAATAAAAACAATAAAATCAAATACTTGTGATGTGTATTTTTATTTTGATTAATTTTCGTTTTTTGCTGCTTTTTAAAATTATTGTCCCATAATTGTCCCACGAAACCATAGCATTATGAGCTATCTTTACAACTTTTCTCATATTAATTTTACACATAAAATCATCAGGCTTTACTTTAAATCAAGTTTCGGCAAGCCATTGACTATGTTATTGGTTTCTATGCTCACAGTAATAATAGACAATATCAAATCAAGTATGTATCGAGGATTGTTATGTTCCAATCCCCAATCGTTCGGATCATTAGTGATACCGCTATTTTTATCTGTTTTGATTTGGTATCTGTCCATAATCCATTCTATGGCTGACTTGCCATTAACCACATAATCGTAAGCCTCCAAAGGAATATTCTCTATACGAATGTATGAGTTATAAACAATAACAGACTTATCAACATCTTTGCCGTTTTTACCGAAAGTCAATTTTTCTACACGGAAATTACCACTATCTGCACCGATAACTTTTACCTCTTTATATGCCGGTATGATTTCATAGTTCAAATGCAGTTCTGCCAAATCATGCCCAGCCTTGCTGAATGCCCAAAAATCTGCAGGCTTAGCAATCAATGGAATGCGTGGGAGCATCTTCTTCAAATCGGCTGCAAACTGCTTACGATAATCTTTTGAATGAAGTAATCCGTAAACATAATAAAAAATATTTTCTTTGGTAACTTTGTGTCCATAACTTTCACGGCATTGTTCAAGAATAAAATCAGTAATGCCGTCGCGACGAACATATTTCTCATTGCCATAATCAAACAAGGTGCCAAAATTGCCTTCACTCTTTTCGTAATAATAGAGAGGAAAACATTGTG
>CANREI010000145.1 GCA_947629595.1 uncultured Alphaproteobacteria bacterium
GAATTGCATACGGCTTTAAAACGGGCCGGCTTCTTAACACGCGATTCTCGTGTGGTGGAACGGAAAAAACCGGGTTTGTCAAAAGCAAGAAAACGTTTCCCATTCTCAAAACGTTAATTTGTTGGAAATCAAAGGCAAAAGCAGGCTGTTATTTTCAAACAGCCTGTTTTTTTAATGTTGTAAAAGTTTTTTATGTCGCTTTTTATTCATCATTTGGCACAAGTTTTTTTACGGTAAGTGTTGACCGACACCCACATTTATTTTTTACTCATCATTTGGCACAAGCTTTTTTACGGGTCGATTTTTTATTCATCACCCAACACAAGCCAAGCGGCGGCATCGTTTGTTAATTTTTTATCTCTACCTGTTCCTCCCCAAGACATCCACACATTGACGGTTTGAATTGTCAAATTACCAAAATCGCCCACATTTAAAGTTCCCAAATGAGAATCAGATAAATAAGTTGAACAACCCTGTGCTCCATGGTCGGCACAATTTACTCTCTCTTTAAATTCTGCATCATCACAACCCTCATAAGTCGGTTCTGTTGTTGATATATTCGGCAATTCTTCATTCACATAAAATTGTATATAATCATCAAATGTGCCCTTTACCCACAATTCATAAGCATGCGTATAAGGTCCGAAATGGTACGGCGTTAATTTTTGACAGGCTATAACATGATCTCCTAAATTAGGCGTATAAAAGAAAGGAATCGTATCAATAGAAAGGACACAAGCGCTTCCTTTATTGTGGCTCCCGTCAGGACAGGGCTCACACGTGTGTGTTGCCTTATGGCAATGCGGATCTTTTCCTTTTGCCACACATTGTGCGTTCGTTTCACACTCCACACACATATGATTAAAGCAAATCGGTAAGTTTTCGGGGCATTCGGAAACATCATCACATTTAACAGCATCCGAATCGGCGCCGAAGATGACCGTTAATGTGTTGAAGTCCTTATTGCAAGTATCTTTATTTTCCTCTGCCGCATTCGGGTCGTTGACATAAAAATCAATTAAATTATCCATACCGTTGATAAGACGCGCCAGCGGTTTACAAACGCCTTCGGGAATCTCTTTCAATTCAATATAATACGCATTCGCAACGTGACAGGGAATATCACCGAGCTCAACGGTATCTTCATCGGCCAAAGCGCAACCAAAAACTGTTCCATAATCGTTAAAATTGATTTTATTCTCATCATAAGGGCTGCCGAGGGTTAAATTTTCCGTGCCTTGGGCAATTTTTATTTGCGCATCGGTGCGCATCAGGTTAATTTCGTGCGCGATTTGATTCGCCTGATAATGATTCATTGCCAATTTATATCCCACAATTCCGCCGATTGATAAAATAGCAATAATGGCCAGCACCCCGAGCATTTCAATCATACTGCGCCCTTCTTGCGCCTCATTTTGAACTTGTTTTTTCTTCATTTTTCATCTTCCTTTCAATGCAAATAGCATAAAATAAACGTACCTTTAATGCAACGCTGATTCCGGGGTAATTTTTACCCGAAAAATACAAAAACCAACTATTGAAAAACGCTCGAAAAATCAATTATTTTTGCTTAAAATAAAATTTTTTTTAAAATTTTGAAAAAAAGTGTTGCAAAAATCGTACGTTTTTTTGATACATATTCAAAAAAAATCGCCTTGATGAGAGGCGACCGGAAGTTGCTAACTACTTAGATGACATAGTGCGATATATTGACCAAAAGGCTTATTTTACCACCTTCCGGTCGTTCGATTATTTGCCTTGTTTATCAAAAAACAGGACAATCAAACCTATCCTTTTTCAAGGACACATCTAAAGAGGTTAGCATACCTCGGGGCACACATCACTTGCCTTATTTTCAGAATAAAAACTTTTTAAATCAATGTCAAGCAGAAAAAGCAGCATTGTTTTATTTTTCTTATTTTCGGCCCACCGCGCTATCCCACGTTTCACGGGATAGCACGGTGACAAAATAAAGGCTGAATTTATTTTTTCATGTTTAGAGGCAAAGACTCTCTCTTTTCCCCTCTATCGGCGGGTGGGACAGCCGCTATTTTGTCGTCTGTCGCTATAGGTCGATAGGGGGAAATGAGCGGTTTATTTTAGGACGTGTTGCACAAATTAAACGTACGATTTTTGCAACACTTTTTTTTAAAATTTTGAAAAAATTTTTAATTTAAGCGGAAATCATTGATTTTTCGACTGTTTTTGAAGGGTAAATTTTGGCATTTTGAAGGCAATTTTGACCCCCGAAACCGCGTTGCATTAAAGGTACGTTTATTTTATGCTGTTCGTAGAGTGAAAGGGAGTCGAAAATGACAATGCAAGCAAGACAAAATCAGTTAAAACAGGCAGAAATACAAGGGAATAAAGCAAAAATCGTGCAAGGGGAAACGGGGAGTCGGAAAATGACAAGAAAATCAAAAAAACAATTTAAAAATCAATCCCAAAGCGGCCGTTCAATGATAGAAATGCTCGGCGTATTGGCTATTATTGCTATTCTGTCAATCGGCGGGATTGTGGGCTATAAATTAGCCATGAATTACTATCAAGCTGACCAAATTGCTAATGAAATTAACTTAATGCGTAACGATTTAAAGGTAAAATACGCTTTGGGGAATGAAGAATTGTTATTGGGGGATCCTTATGATGATACACC
>CANREI010000146.1 GCA_947629595.1 uncultured Alphaproteobacteria bacterium
ATCCGGCCGTTGCCAGAATAAAACCGATTTGTCCGCCCCATTGTGCTCGTTTCATTTTAAAAATCCTTTGAAAAAATGAATATTTCAATCGTATTATATGCAAAAGGCCCAAAAAATCAAGTTGTTTTTTGAAAAACGCTCCGGTTGATTTGTTTATTGTTATTTTAATGGTCTTTTCATTTGTGAAAGAACACAGTGTATTGATAAGACTGATTGTATTTAATGACAAAATCCGTAATTCGGTGTGCCGTCTCCGTTAGCTCTGTTATCGGGATCAATGGCACCGTTATCTAGGAAAATCGATCTGACGGCTCTGTAAAATTCATTCATCGGATCATCAATGGGTTCCAGCCATAACCCGTAAGTCCCTACAATGGGAAAGTCATCCCGTAAATTTGCAACCATACTACTGGTGCAAGAGGCTAATTCATTCACATCTTCGCAACTGATATCGCTGCTTGATACGGGAGTCATATTCAAGGCCTTACAAAAACGTTGCGCAGACCACCAAGTCATA
Organism: uncultured Alphaproteobacteria bacterium; assembly: GCA_947629595.1. Lineage (GTDB taxonomy): Bacteria > Pseudomonadota > Alphaproteobacteria > CAAHEQ01 > UBA3637 > RGIG4140. Next base: position 518 of record CANREI010000146.1, read on the forward strand.
ATGTCTTTTGACTTCACATAGTGTGTTATTCCTCCCGAAATTTTATCAGTTTCAGCTTTATGACAACTTCCGCTGAAATAAGTACCCGGCTTATTTTCCCATTCGGAATCCCACTGATATCCTTCGTACAGATAGCAATAATAGTCCGAGCCTTTATCCGCACAATCTTCGTTGGTACGGCATTCATATGTATGGCATTCACCCTCATAAAAAATCGATTTCGGCGGACACGGTTCACAAGTGTTTGTATCTGAATTGCAAACCGGATTATTTGTATCTTTTTCAATGCAATTTTGATTATTTAAACATTCCACACAAGTGTTGGTTTCCGTGTTGCAAACCGGCGTATCAGGCGTATCGGTGCAATCACCATCTGCCGTGCATTCCACACAATCCGTGCCGTTCCATACAAGCCCTTCATCACAGCTTTTGCAAACATTATTTTCACAATATTCCGATTCGCCCTCGCATCCTTTTTCTTCCGTACATTCGACGCACACATGCCGTGACAAATCACAAACCGGTGTGCTTTCTAATTCATCGCAATCGTCATCTCTTTCACAATGTGTTAAATCTGATACGGTTTCTCCCGAAAACACGGCATATAAATCATTCTCTCCCTCTTGACAAGTACCCCCTTCCTCATATTCCGAATCGTTTACAGAAAAAGCAATTAAATTATCTATTCCGTTAATGAGACGCGTGAGCGGTTGACACACGCCGTCCGGAATTTTCGGTAATTCAATATAATAAGCGTTTGCAATTTGGCATGAAACGGTTTCTTCGGAAATAAAATCATCCTCATTAACATATTTGCATCCGAAAGCAGTATCGTAATTATTAAAATTGATTTTATGCGCATCATAAGGCGCCCCGAGCGTTAATTTTTCTGTGCCTTGTGCAATTTTTATTTGTGCATCGGTCCGCATGATATTCATCTCATGCGCAATTTGTGATGCCTGATAATGATTCATGGCCAATCTATATCCCACAATCCCACCGATAGACAGAACCGCAATTATAGCCAAAACGCCCAGCATTTCAACCATACTCCGCCCGCTTTGAGATTGATTTTTAAATTGTTTTAAGTGCTTTTTTTCGAATTGTTTTGTCATTTTCCGACTCCCCGTTTCTCTGCTTACGATTTGTAGTTCATTCCCTTGCATTTCTGCCTGTTTTAACTGATTTTTTATTGCATATTTCATCATTTTTGACTCTCTTTCACTATACGAATAGCATAAAATAAACGTACCTTTAATGCAACGCAGATTCGGGGGTAATTTTTACCCTTAAAACGCTAAAATTCACCCTTTAAAAACAGTCGAAAAATCAATGATTTACAACCAAAATAAAAATTTTTTTAAAATTTTAAAAAAAAGTGTTGCAAAAATCGTACGTTTTTTTGAGGAAAGATAATCCTCAAATAAACGTATTTATTATTAAATATCTTCATATAGGAGTCAACAAAACGAACTAACGACAAACAGCATAGTCGCCGAAAACGCTGCCATTAGCACCCTGAACGCCGAAACGATGATCTTTATGTACTTTTCCATCTACAAGACCTAAATTATATACATAATCTAAGTCATAACTGTTACTTAACCATGGAAAGTAGTTACATTGTGTGGTGGTACAACCCCATATTTTTCTGAGTTCAATAATACTGTCTGCCAGTGTGTTTGTTGACTGATTTTTGTAACAAATACCAAGCTCTTGATTTTGTGAATTATATGACGGATTACAATTTAATCCCGATACATCTAACATGAAATCGGGTTCCGCCGTTGTTCCTGACGGAGATGATTCACAAATTGAATCTTCTTTATGTTTCCACGCAGCACAGAGCCGACAGGCACTCCACCACGTCATATTTTCTCGCGAGCCATAGTAGGTATTTCCATTTAACTGTATGGTTGTTTTTTGAAAAGCATTACTGACTTCCTTACAAATTCCGCCGGCAGATTCGCCATCACTCCATTCATACCTACGGTTTGCCGGGGCTAAATTTTTATAATAGCAATAATTTTCAAATCCGTCGTCGGGGTTACAATCTTCGTTGGTACGGCATTCATAAGCAGCGCAGCCTTGTGCCGATTCTTTCCAACTTTCACCTTCGGGACA
>CANREI010000147.1 GCA_947629595.1 uncultured Alphaproteobacteria bacterium
ACAGAAAGCCGTAACGACGGACGCGGAATAAGACCGTCGGGCATTTTGCTTAATATAATGTTTCCCTTCGGATTGGGAACGATTTGTCCGTTTATTTCCAAAACGGAATCATTGGTGTTGGAATCATAAGCCAACAATTTGCCCTCCGTTTGCGTTTTTTCTCCCGTTTCGGGATTTTCGGTTTGCAAAATCACCGTTTGCCCGATTGATTTTTTCAAAAGAGAATCGGTGCTGATCACATCATAATCAAAATTTTGTTCCAATGTTTGAATGCCGTTTCCGCTTAACAAGGCACTTTCGGGAATAATTTGCGTAGCAATTTCTTCAAATGAAATTTGATTGAGCCCCGCTTTCAAGTCACCGGTGCGCACATCATTGACAAGAGCAATATCGCCGTTATAAATGGCAATACTTAAACTTTTTTGCTGACTGACGGGAATCACGTTTGTGGCAGCAAATAAGGGCGTTGAAATCAGCGCACAAAAAGCGGTTGTTAATAGAAAATGTTTCATTTGAGTTCTCCTTTTTGGTTGTAAGCATCGGGACAAGCGGTTTTAAAATGCGCCTGCCATTTTTGTTGAAAACGAAGAGCGACGGCATAAGGGTAATTTTTAAGGTATAAAGCCGAAGAAGCCTGATTTTTCAAACCGTAAAACAGATTTGAATCTAAAAGTTGATTTTGAAAACATCTCGTTTCTTTAAGCATTTTTTTTCGACCGGCATAATGAAAGAAAAGAATAATCATGACCCCCGTCAAAACCAAGATAAGCGCATAATGAAAAAATGTCAAATAAATATTTTGTTTTTGCGCAAAATAAATCACGCCCGCGATTAAACAAAAGGCCGTCAGCCAATATTGAACGGAAAGGCGAAAATAGCGACATAAAGAACAAATGAGGGGAATAAGGCCCATTAAGCGCAAACGGCGGCATTCGAGCGGCATTTTTTGCCGATGCGTTTGATAAAATGTTTTCAGCTGTGTTAAAGTTGTTTTATCGGGAAAAACACGTTGCAGGCGATGAAGCGTTAACGGTGCAAAGCGATAGATATAATGTCGCGTGTTCTTTTCGGGTTTTTCAAAGTGCAGAAAAAGCGTGTTGCAGCCTAAATAAATCAACACAAACAATAAGGCAATCAAAACGGTTGCCTGTTCGGGGTTTTTATCCGCCCACTCGGAGAGAGTCTGCGTTTGAAAAAATGAGGGATTGAACGACATAAATACGGCCGCGTTGGCAAAGGCCGGCAAGGGATTATTCAACACAAAAGCCGTATTTCCTTTTTTGTCGGAATACGTTTTGGCGGCATTTAAAACGGAAACATAATTGGTGCCGAAGAGCATTTCTTTTTCCCAAACGGTTGTTTTGTTCAAAAACTCAATATGCGCCGATAATCTTGCAATCGGCATATTCCAACGAATGCCCGTTATGTTATAATGAATAAATCCTTTGTCCGGTTGAACGGTTATCCCGTCTTTTAACACATATTTCAATGAAACATTATGAAATCCCGCCGGTAAAAAAGAATGGCTCGCGATGGTTATTTCGTTTTCCGCGGGGGTGATTGTCGGCGTGAAGGGTTTGCCGTCCAATGTTGCTTTTAAAAGTTGAAAATCAGCTTTTTCGGCGGATTTTGTTAATAAAATCGTGCGTTGAAATATTTTGTTTTCGGTATCGATAAATGAAATATCTTCATCAATCAATAAGGAATCGGGAGAGAGAACTTGAACTTGAACAATAAAATCGGTTATATGCGGAACGTAAATATCTTTTTCTTCGGCACCGAACGGTGTTTTATAGGCTATTTCTTTTAAAACGGGCGTATCGGAAACGGGTTGCGATTCAACGCGAACGCTGCCGTTGGGCAGTAATTCCGATTTCGTGATTTGCGTTGTGCCGAATAAGCGCTTTTTTTCTTCATCCATCCAGCCGGAAAGCGGTTCCGCGCCCGATGCGCCCGTCGGCGCGATATAAACGAAAGGTGTTCCGTTATAAACGGCACCGGTTACGCTGCTGCGTCGGGCAATATCTAATAAATTGCCCTCATCAATCCTTTTTTGCGCCGAAACGGATTCGGAAAAACAAAAAAGAAGTAAAATCAATAAAAAGAAGCGCTTCATTTCTTGCCCTTTCGTTTGACCGCATTTTCTGAAGAATCGGCGGGATTTAATTGTCTTTTTTCGTCGGCCGGACACACGTTATAAAGAGAACATTTTTCGCAAAACGGCTTGCGCGCCGTACAAATATATCGTCCGTGTAAGACAAGAGCTAATGCCACATCGGGTTTAAATTCGGCAGGAACCAGCTTATTAAGCTTTTCTTCAATTTCGGGCGGTGTTTTCCCCGTGCAGATTTTTAAGCGGTGACAAAGGCGAAACACATGCGTATCAACCCCGATGGACGGCGCGTGAAAGGCAATGTTTAAAAACACATTGGCGGTTTTGCGCCCCACACCGGGCAGGGTAATCAATGTTTCGAAATCATGAGGTACTTGTCCGTTATATTTTTCCGATAACACTTGCGCCAAATGCATAACGGATTTTGTTTTATTGTTAAAATAGTTAACGGATTTGAGAAACGAACGCACTTTATCGGCGCCGAGGGCCAACATGGCTTCGGGCGTATCTGCCGCCTGAA
>CANREI010000148.1 GCA_947629595.1 uncultured Alphaproteobacteria bacterium
GTTTTTTTTAACGAACATTCTTCAAAATTTTGTAAAGCAATATCCAAGGCCGATAAATCCGTTGCGCTTTTTGCCGTTGCGAGGGCTTTGGCAACAAACGTATCGGTCGGCGACATGGTTTTTGTTGTATTTACAGGCGGTTGAAAAACCTTTTCAGCCTTTGTTTCAAAGCGATTAACCGGCGTTTCTCCCACGCAAGCGGTAACGCCGAACAGCAATAAGTTCTTTAAAATGTTTATCCGATTCATTTTTTTCTTCTTTTTTCAATTGACAAATTCATAACATATTTTTAAACTAAAAGCAAAGATTTTTTCAAATGAGGCGTAAATGCAATTTAAAATAATAGCAGGATTAAGCATTTTGGCGGTTATTGCAGGCGGCGTGGCGTTTGGCCCGACGTTAAGAGATAATGCGCAAGAAAGAATGCAGGCATATTTAAATCAGCAAGCAGAAACGGAAGCCCTTGTGCTCAAAACAACGCGGCCCATTCCCGATGATGCCGATTTGGGGGCGTTTTTGGCCGGAAATATGGCTTTTGCTCAAAATAATTATCAATCAGCCGTTCATTATTATGAAAAAGTTTTGGAAAAGGATTCGCAAAATACCGATTTAAAAGCGCGATTGTTTTTACTGTACGGCATTCAGGGGAAAATGGCGCCGTTGTTCCAAACGGCTCGCGATTTGGAACAGGCTGACTATGAATTAAACTTTCAAAATTACATTATTTTGTCCGATTTGATTCAACAGCAAAAATATGAAGAAGCGTTAACTTATATTCAAACGCATTTTTCGGAGTCTTCTCAATTTGTCAAAAGTTTATTGTCGGCATGGGTTTATGCCGGTTTAAATCGAAAAGAAGAGGCGTTTAAGGCATTGGAAAATATTGATGTTTCTCTTGAAGCCGTTAAAATTCAACATCAGGCCATGTTGCATATGTATTTTAATGAAAAAGATAAAGCCAAAGAAAAAATATTGTTGTTTAATGAGTTGCCCGTTCCCGTGATTAACAGTTGGTATTATATATTAAATATTTTGTCATTTGATGAACTGATCACGCAACCGAAATTGTTAACGCAATTTCAAAACGCATTAGCGGATAACTTTTATTTAACGGAAATTTTGGCAAAAAATGTCACGCCGCCCGCGTTTACGCCGCAAACCGGTATCAGTGATGCGCTTTATTTATTATACGTTGCCATGGAAACGCTTGCGCATCAAAATAAGAGGCAAAATGCCGATCAAACGGAACAGGAACTTTTGTTGCTGAATACGGCAAACTCGTTAAATAATCAATTGTTGTATCAATTTATTATTGCCGAAAAATCTTTGGATCTGAAGCTGTTTCAAGAAGTGTTGAATATTTGCGATGCTTTATTGAAAGAAAAACACGAGCCGCGAATCAGAGACCATATTTTATATCAAAAAGTATTGGCGTTAATCGGATTAAAACGAATCGGCGAAGCACTTAAAATTTCTTATAATATGACACAAAATAACACTTTAAATTTAAAAATTTATGAGCTGTTAATCAATGTTTCCGCCGCGTTGGGATATTATCAGGATACGTTAAATTATTTTAGTAAAATTATGAGTTTTCCGTCCGTTCAAGGTGATTCGATACTTTTATCCCGCCTTTATACCGATCGTTCCGGTGTTTATTATCAAATGAATCGCCAAAAAGAAATGATTGATGATTTACAAAAAGCCGTTTCGTTAAACGATAAAAATGTGGAAGCCCTCAATTCGTTGGGGTATGAATTGATTGATAAAGAAATTGATGTGGCCAAAGGGTTGGAGTTGGTGCAAAAAGCCAATCAGCTGGCGCCGCAGAAAGCTTATATTACCGATAGTGTCGCTTGGGGATATTATAAATCGGGGCAATATGAAAAAGCCGTTCGTTTTGCCGAAACAGCCGTTCGGCAGGCGCATGACAGTGCCGTTATCAATATGCATTTGGGCGATATTTATCAAAAACTCAATCGAAAAAATGAAGCGTTGGCACAATATCGTAAAGCTTTGATGATGAAACAAGATTTAACACCCGAAATGGAAGAGCAAATCAAAAAACAGCTTCATGAAACAAATATTCCGGCGGTATCGGGAGAGTAATAAAGCGTTTTTCAAAAGTTTATCGACTAAAAAAGGGCTTTTGAAACATTCAATTTTATGTTATACTGAATAAAGATTTGAGGAAAAATAAGAAAAATTGATTTTATGTCGGCCTAAAAATTGTTAAAAATCAAACAGAAGTCATTTTTCTTTCAAAAAAATAAAAAAAATTTAAAAAAAGGCTTGACAAGTTAAAATCAGTTTGATATAATGCCTTTCACCAAAAACGCGAAGGCAAAAATAAAGTTAAAATTAAAACCGAACGTTATTTGGTTTTTATGCAGCAAGAGAGAGTGGATAGGGGAAAAATAGATGCACGGGCAGCTGTTGTTTCTGAAAGATTAAGACGGGGCTGTTAAGTGCATGGAACTATGAAGACGGAGTAGTGGAAGAAATGAAGCTATGGTAAAGTTTTTGTAGG
>CANREI010000149.1 GCA_947629595.1 uncultured Alphaproteobacteria bacterium
GGGTGTAGCTCAGCTGGTTAGAGCGTCTGCCTGTCACGCAGAAGGTCGAGGGTTCGAGCCCCTTCACTCCCGCCATTTAAAAAGTCGTTTTAAAGCGGCTTTTTTTATTGCTTCTTACCAATTATTCAAATGATGCGCTATATATTTTAAACCGGCCAGCGGAATATCTTTTTTAACCGTTAAACAAACGGGAATTTGTTTTAAATAAGCGCTTAAAACGCCTTTATGCTCAAAAATTTCCCGAAACGGAAAGCGTTCAACCAGTTTTCGGGCAAATGCCTCACTTAACAAATTGCCGACCAAATAAACGCCGCCCGTTGTTTTAAACGTAACGGCCATATCACTGCAAAAAGCAGCCAAATATTTTAAAAACAGCCACCAGCAAAGTAAGGCTTGCGGATATCCTTGTTGCGCCAAATTCGTAATATCGGCCGGTTCCGTTACGTTACTTTCTGCCGCTGTCGGTTGATTTTGAAGCGCAAAAGCAAAAGCAGTCTCCATTTTTTGTATTTCTTCATTTAAGTTTTCATCAATCCAATTTTGCCCTTTTTCTTTTAATAAGCGATAAAGCGATAATAAGCCCGGCCCCGAAATAACACGTTCAAACGAAACATAGCCGATTTTTTCTGCCAACGCCTGATTAACGGCACTCATCCCTTGGGAAATACTGCCGATTAAGGTATGACCCCCTTCCGATTCAAACACACGCCAAATATTTTCTTTTTCGGGAACCAAAAAACAAACCCCCAATCCGGTACCGGCACCGATAACGGCGCGTATACCGTTTTGCGGCAACACCGATTCCGCGCCGAGCGGAACATAATCGTCCGCTTTGCACTCAATTAACCCCAAGCCCTGCAAGGAAAAATCGTTCACCAAAATAACTTCTTTTAAGTGAAACGTTGTTTTCAGCGCCGCCGCATCAATTATCCACCGATAGTTTGTTAATTGAATGGCATTATTCTTTTTAATGCCCGCCGCACCGATAATAAAGCCGTCAACCCCGCTGTTTGTTTGCGCCAAAAAAGAACGAACGGCGCTTTCAAACGAATCAAAATGCCTGATTTTACAGGTTGACGAGGCTGTGATTTCCTCTTTTTGATACAAAGCAAAGCGAACGTTTGTACCGCCCACATCTGCCAGTAAAAATGTACTCATAAAATCCCCTTAAATTGATTGAAAACGCACAAAACGTTTGAGCAAACACATTTTGCGCCCGCCCATAAACGATCCAAAATCGGCAGTGAGTAGGCATTTTCCAAACACGTTAACAAATCGTTGCTGCACGGCATGGTAAAATCAGGCGTTGCGAAAAAAGCACCCAACAGGCAAACAAAAGTAATTCCGAGAAAAATTAAAATAAGACGTATCATTTATTGCTTTCCTATTCTTTTCTTAAAAATTTCCTCTGCCAACTCTAACTCTTCCGGCGTGTTAATGCCGTGGAGTTCGTTAGCATCTCCGATAACAACGTCGCGACGCAATCCTTCTTCTTTGGCTAACGCGACAATATCCGTTAAATAATATTCCTGCGCGGCATTGTCGTTTTTAATGCGTTTTAAAAGCGTGAGCAAATGCTTTCCGTTGATACACATCACACCGGAATTGCAAAGCCTGATTAAGCGCTGCGCATCGGTTGCGTCTTTATATTCCACAATCGCGTCCAAGCCGTTTTCACCCATAATTAAACGACCGTATCGCCGCGCATCTTCGGGAATAAATCCGACAACAACAATATCGGCACCGGATTGACATTTTTCAACAATCTGATGCAACGTTTCGGGGCGAAACAGCGGCTGATCACCGAATAAAATTAAGGCACACCCCTCAAAGGGTTGTATTTCTTCTTCGGCCGCCAAAACGGCATGCGCCGTTCCGAGACGGTGATGTTGCACAACCGTTTTATGCGGATGAACTGCTGCTTTCACATCGTCCATTTCCGGACCGATGACAACCGTTATGTCTTTTATATCGGCTTTTTCAACGGTATCCAACAATAATTTAATCATCGGTTGCCCGCAAATTTGATTCATCACTTTCGGATGAGGCGTTCCCATTCGGGTTCCCATACCGGCGGCCAAAATAATTGCTTTTGTTTTCATTTTTCTTCCCTTTTTTAAATAAAAATCTCATGATCGGTTACATAAGCCTGTAACAAAGGCCTTAATGTGGCGGTTGTATCAGAAAGATAACGTAACAAAAATTCGTGTACTTTTTCTTGATTCATCGAACGAACAACCGCTTTAATTCGCCCGAGTGCCGCCGGATTCATGGACAGTTTTTTAAACCCTAAACCGATGAGTGCAACCGCTTCCAGCGGATGAGACGCCATTTCACCGCAAACGGAACACTCAACGTTGGCTTTTTCGCATGTTTGTTGCACAAATTGCATCATACGCAAAAACGGCGGTGATAAGGTATCATAGCGCGACCAGATAAGAGGATTGCTTCTGTCGGTTGCAAACAAAAACTGTGTTAAATCATTCGTGCCGACGGAAATAAAGTCAACATATTTGACCAATTCTTCCA
>CANREI010000150.1 GCA_947629595.1 uncultured Alphaproteobacteria bacterium
GTAAAGCCCGAAAAGGTAATCATTCGCACAATTTCATTGGCTCTGAACCGCCATCGGGTATAAAACCGATAACGCACCGTTCCGCCCGATACAACGGCATGCCCCGCATTATTGCTGACGGAAAAGCCCACAAACCCCACAAAAATCCATTTCCATGCCACCAACGTCCGTCCGACATATTTAATGGCCAACCAATCATAAGACGACAAGGCCACATAGCCGAAAAACGATGCCGCACATGCCCCGATAATGTTAGCGGACGGAATATCCGTCAACGCTTTGCGAATATCGGCAAGGTGATATTTTGACAACTGCATATATAACATAACGGCGGCAATGACAAAGAAAAACAATCCCGCCCATGAAACAGCTTTTTTCAACAATCTTTTTAAGCGTAAATTTTGCACTCGTTTCTCCTTTTGAATACCAAAAGAGTATGTTTTTTTAAAAAGAATATCAAGCGAAAAATTTATTTTTTGATATTATCTTTGATTTTGCTGCCGAACTAATAAATAAATATGATACGCGCTCACCTGTTGCCGGTGCGTTAACAATGTCATTTTTGCCTGATGAACATCGCCGTAAACGGCAGGCGTGGACTTCGGAAACGAATTACCGATGAGCACCGCCTGTTCAATCGGCCGAATCGGCAACACCGTCATCAATTTTTTTTGAACCGATTGCAATAAAGGATATCGTTTTTGATAATAAGTCATTAAATAGCGTTCCGATTCGCCGGGTGTATCGTCGATTGTTAAAGAATGCACCGGCCGACACAATAAATGTTGCACCATTTGCCGAAAATAAATTTCCTGCCATTCGTTATTTTGTCGAACGCTTTCTTTATAATCCAAAAAAAGACGCATTAAAGTCATATCCGCCAACCGATGTTGTTGTGCCGGCGTTAATTTTTGTTCCCGATACGTTTCACATTGCCGCATTAAATCGGCATAAAACCCTAAATCGGTATCTTTAATCCATTCGGGTGCCTGTTGTAACTGACGGGCGGTTAATTCATATTGCAAGTGCATTTCAACAATCGATGCATCAACTTCCGTCATTAACTCTGCCGTAACGGCATTTGCCAAATTCATTTTTGAAACGCGTAACGGCGCAACGCCCCGCATATCTTGCGCAGCATGCGTAAGTTCATGGATTGTTTTGCTCAAAAATAAAGCGGCACCGTATAATTTTGATTCCTGCCCAAACATTTCCTTTAAAAACGAGCGGGAAATTTGAATACAATTCATATTATACTTATATTTCATTCCAAACCCGTCATGATCTTTATTTTCACAAAAAGATAAGTTCGAATCGGCATAAAGAAGAGATTCCAATACATATTTATCTTGCGATTGCAATAAAAGCGGCATATACGTTTTTATTTCCGATTGAAATTCGGGAAAACAAGAAACCAATTCCCGTGTCCACTTTTCAATTTTATCAAAAGCGCTTGTTTTATAGGCCGTTTCTTTGATTTGTTTTAAAGAAAAGCGCCCCAAATGATTTTCAATCATCATATTTTTATTGTTATAGTCTGTCATTTTGTTTACGCATATATTTTTTTGTCAATAATTATTTATATCATACAACGCTTCCTTTGTCAATACGCCCGTTGCAAAAATAAAAAAATGCATTATTTATTAAAGTTATTGAAAATAATCAAAAAATCGGTTATAAGCAAATGATGATGGATTTTACACAAAAAAACAATCGGTTAATGCGTCTTGCCGGCCTTTTTTCCGTTTTAACGGCGGGCACGTTGGTGATAACCAAAGCCGTTGCCTTTTGTCTGACGGGATCGGTTGCCGTTTTATCGGGTTTGTTTGATTCGGCACAAGATGTTTTAACTTCATTGGTGAACTTAATTGCCGTTCGAGAGGCAACAGCACCTGCCGATTCCGATCATCGCTACGGGCACGGCAAAGCCCAAGCCATCGGCGGATTGGTTCAATCGTTTATTATTTTATCCGCCGCGTTTGTGTTACTCAAAGAATCCGTTATGCGTCTGTTTTATCCGAGTGAAATACAGGAAATCGGTGTGGGTCTGGGCGTAACGGCATTGGCTTTTGTTTTATCGTTTTGTTTGGTGTGTTTTCAAAAAAGGGTTGTCAAGCGCACGCATTCTTTATCCATTAAAGCCGATTTGGCGCATTACACCGGCGATTTGTTTATGAATATCGGCATTGCCGCCTCCATTCTCTGCGCTTATTATTTACATTGGTATTTTGTGGATTCGTTATTCGGCATATTAACGGCCTCTTATTTATTTTGCAGCGTTGCCTGCGTGTTAAGAGAATCGCTGAATATGTTAATGGACAAAGAAGTTTCGAAGAGTATGCGTCGAAATTTAAAAAAAATTGTTTGTTCCGTTGACGGCGTTTATGATTGTTTTGATTTAAAAACCCGATTATCGGGCAATGAAATGTATGCTCAATTTTCCGTTGCCTTAAATGATCGGTTAAGTTTGCCGCAGGCGCATGAAAAAGTGCATGAAATTGAAAAAACAATTTGTCAAAAATATCC
>CANREI010000151.1 GCA_947629595.1 uncultured Alphaproteobacteria bacterium
ACACCGCGCTATCCCACAATAGCGGGATAGCACTTCCCGCCGAAAATAAGAGAGAATAAATCAACGAATACCGAACAAAACAAGCATATTTTCCCTGATTATCTTTCCTCAAATAAACGTACGTTTTTTGCAACACTTTTTTTTAAAATTTTAAAAAAATTTTTAATTTAAGCAAAAACAATTGATTTTTCGATTGTTTTTGAGTGCTTGATTTTGGCGTTTTATGGGCAAAAATTACCCCGGAATCCGCGTTGCATTAAAGGTACGTTTAATTTATGCTATTCGTAGAGTGAAAGGGAGTCGGAAAATGACAAGAAAATCAAAAAAACAATTTCAAAATCAATCACAAGCAGAATATATGAAAAATAATGAACCGCAAATTGCAGGCGGGGAAGTGGGAAAACAAAACAGAATCAAAATACACTCACAAGACGGCCGTTCAATGATTGAAATGCTGGGGGTGTTGGCGATTATTGCCATTCTGTCAATCGGTGGAATCGTGGGATATAAATTAGCCATGAATTACTATCAAGCCGATCAAATCGCTAATGAAATTAACTTAATGCGTACCGATTTAAAGGTAAAATATGCGCTCGGAAATGAAGAATTATTGCTCGGAGATCCTTATGATGAAACGCCTGATGATGAACATTACAGCGGGCATTTATCAACACAATATGATCGTTATCCCGTTGATTATGATTGCATTCGCAAAGACAAAGCAGAATTTTATAATTGTCGCGAAACAGATGCTTATTATATTAAAGTCGGGAATGTTTCGAAAGGTGTTTGTAAGCCCCTCACAACACTTCTTAATGGCATGGACGGTTTAATGTATATGGAAATTAATAAACAGCCCTATAAAGAAGATGATTTATGTTCAAGTGATGAAAATAATGAAATTTATATTGAATTTGACGCGGAAGAAGTGAACGGAAATTATGATTCGAATCGTCCGGAAGGGTGGTGTGCCAAAGATGAAGATTGCGAAGAACCGCAAGTATGCGATAAGGAAAACAATATGTGTGTGGAATGTGTGAAAGATGATGATTGCAATGCTCCAAGATCCGTTTGTGATGTAGAAAACAATGAATGTGTGGAGTGTACGGAAAATGCAGATTGCCCAATTAACAAACCGGTATGCAATGTTGAACAAGGTAATTGTGAATCGTGTCCGCCGGAAAAACCTTTGTGGGATGGCACACAATGCGTGGAATGCAAAACCGATGAAGATTGTTTGGCGAAAGGAACAGAAAATCCGATTTGTAATGAAGAAAACACATGCAAACCGTGTCCCGACGGGCAACAATGGAAAGAATCGGCACACGGGTGCGTTGCTTATGAATGCCGCACCAACAAAGATTGCAACCCCGAGGGCGGATTTGAAAAATATTGCTATTTAGCAGCCGGTGCTTCCGGTAAAGCCGGTGCTTCCGGTACATCAGAATGGCAAGATGATGATCCGAACGGGGAAAATTATTCGGGTGAATGTCATTATGTTTCCGATGACTTATTGAAAAAAGAGCCGACAAATATACAAAATATCAAATTTTACGGTTCTAACAAACAAATGAATTGGTGGACCAGCTGTCGTTTCTGTGCGGCACATGCTAAACAAAGTGATGAAGGCTGTGTCGGAACGACAGAAGGTCCCTCTTTTATGGCTGCTTATCGTGATATTAATTGGCAATGTAGTAACGATGAATTTGCCGGCAACGGAAGATATTACTACTGCAAGGGAACAGATGTAAATCTTGGTAGTTATAATGTTTCTCCCACGATAAAAGAATTCAGAAAAATGTTTGATAATGATGAAAATTATACAGGTGTCAGATGGGTTTGGCTTCGCGAAGCATTAGGATCTCGGTACAGAGGTATAGAATTATCTGTTGCTCAACTTGATCTGGATCCGATGAGATATAGCTCAAGAGAAGTCGATCGGGCGTTATGTCGTGAATGAAGCATTGAATGATGAAAGGGAAAATAATCAGATGACGTGTTTTTTAAAGTATCAATGCATTGTATAATTTTTTTGATGTTATACACCTCATTCGAAAAAAATTTCGAAGTTTTAAACTTATCAAAAACAAGATTTGCCGGATTTTTGTTACTTGTTTTTAATGCTTAACCCGTCTTGAAACGCATGACCGACGGGTGCGCCGACCAACCGATAAACATTTGCGGCACTGTCAAACGTGAGCAGATTCATTTTGCCGATATCAATTTCGCCTTTATCGTTTAAAATTGATTCATCTGCCGTTACATTGACCACCCGTCCGATAACTTGGAAGTCTTCATCAACGGGACGCATTTCAACCACTTCGCATTCCAATACCAACGGGTATTCCGAAATAACGGGTGCATCGACAAATTGACTTTTTTCAACGTGCACGCCCGCTTTTTCAATTTTGTTGATGCGACGCCCGCTTTCCAAGCCGAAATAATCGGAAATTTGAAGCGTTTCTTTTGTTGCAAAAGCAAGCGTAAACGCCTTTTTGAG